>JACPSF010000321.1 GCA_016193385.1 Deltaproteobacteria bacterium | reverse complement strand
CACTGCGTCGAGGTGATCGAGGGCGATCTTCAATCCCTCGAGGATGTGGAGTCTCTCCTCGGCCTTGCGCAGATCGTAGGCGGTGCGCCGCGTGACCACCTCTTTGCGGTGGTCGAGGAAGGCTTTTAGAGCGTCTTTTAAACTCAAGAGCTTGGGCCTGCCATCGACGATGGCGAGCATATTGACGCCGAAAGACTCCTGTAGGGCCGTATGCTTATAAAGCTGGTTGATCACCACCTCCGCTACGGTGTCGCGCTTGAGCTCGATGACGATGCGCATTCCGTCGCGGTCCGATTCGTCGCGCAGATCGCTGATCCCCTCGATTTTCTTCTCCTGGACCAGCCCGGCGATCTGCTCGATCAAGCGGACCTTATTAATCATATAGGGAATCTCGCTGATGATGATCTGCTCTTTTCCGGTCCGCTTGACCGTTTCCGTAAAGGCCTTCCCCCGCATCTGGATAATTCCCCGGCCCTCCGCATAGGCCTGCGCTATGGCCTCCCTGCCATGGATAAAGCCGGCTGTGGGAAAGTCCGGCCCCGGAATATATTTCATCAGCTCTTTGACGGAGATATCCGGTTTCTCCACCATTGCCACGAGACCGTCCACGACTTCTCCCAGGTTGTGAGGAGGAATATTGGTGGCCATTCCGACGGCGATGCCTGAAGAGCCATTCACCAACAGGTTAGGGACGCGCGAGGGGAGAACGGTCGGCTCCTTAAGCGAGTCATCATAATTGGGGATGAAGTCAACAGTTTCTTTATCAAGATCAGCCAGGATCTCGCCGGCCAACTGGTCCATGCGGATCTCGGTGTATCTCATAGCTGCCGGTGGGTCGCCGTCGATAGAGCCGAAGTTTCCCTGTCCGTCTACCAGGGGGTAACGCATGGAGAAGTCCTGGGCCATGCGTACGATCGTATCGTAAACGGCAACGTCACCGTGCGGATGATACTTTCCGATCACGTCGCCGACCACTCGGGCGGATTTCTTGTACGGCGTATTCCAGGTGTTGCCCATGTCGTACATGGCATAGAGCACCCGGCGGTGAACGGGCTTCAGCCCATCGCGCACGTCCGGCAGAGCCCGGCCGATGATGACGCTCATCGCGTAGTCCATATAGGACTGCCGCATCTCGTCTTCGATGTAGACCGGGACCTTTTGCTGCTTCAAGCTTGCTTCCATTTTAATCGTTCGAGTAGTTCAAATCGTTCGAAACGTCTTAAACGGCTTGAACCGCTCAAACGCTTTGAACTTATCTTGGGGGTTAGATATCCAAGTTCCTTACCGTGAGGGCATGCTCTTCGATGAACTTGCGCCGGGGCTCGACCTCGTCACCCATTAAGGTCGAAAAGATGTCGTTGGCCTCCACCGCATCCTCGATTCGGACCTGCAACAGCACCCGGGTCTCCGGGTTCATCGTAGTCTCCCAAAGCTGCTCGGGGTTCATCTCTCCGAGCCCCTTGTAACGCTGGATATACTGGCCCTTTTTGCCCCCTTCCATGATGTATTCCAGGAGCTCTTTGAGCGAGCGGAGATTCTGCTGATGCTCGCCGTTCTCCACAGCGTAAGGCGGATAGCCCAACCCTGTGAGATCGGTAAAGAGCCGCTTGAGCTCCCTGAATTCAGGGCTGGCAAGCAGGTCTCGATCGATGACGGTGCGGATGCCGGTCCCATTGGACCTCGTGGAGCAGACCAACTTGAAACAGTTATGTTCGGGATCCTCCTCGATCGCGCAGGAGAGCGGGGCTACCTCCGGGGACATCAGACTGATGTAGGAGGCCATCTGGGTGTGAAACCTCTGGAGCGCCTTTTCATCCTTGAGGGTCTCTTCGGAAAACTCCTTCTCCATCAACAGGCACTCGAGGACGGAACGGCTCTTTCTCTTCCGAGTGGCCAACATCATCAGCCTTTCCCACCGGAGCACTTTCTTGATAAACGCCTGCAAGGGCTGGCCGGCAAGCCCGTGGCCGTTGGCCATTGGGCGCACTCGGATATTCTCCGTGCCGATCTCAATCAGGTAATCCTCCAGGCTATTCTCGTCCTTAAGGTACCTTTCCTGTTTGCCGCGCTTCACCTTGTAAAGGGGAGGTTGCGCGATGAAAAGATGGCCCTTTTCGACGAGGTCGGGCATCTGGCGATAGAAAAAGGTCAAAAGCAGCGTCCTGATATGGGAACCGTCCACGTCCGCGTCGGTCATGATGATGATGGTGTGATAACGGAGCTTCGCCGGATCATAGTCTTCTTTGACTCCCGTCCCCAAGGCGCTGATGATGAGCCGAATTTCCTGGGAAGAGAGCATCTTGTCAAACCGGGCCTTCTCCACATTCAGGATCTTCCCCTTCAAGGGTAAAATGGCCTGATTGCGGCGATCCCTCCCCTGCTTGGCGGAACCGCCGGCGGAATCTCCTTCGACCATGAAAAGCTCGCTCAGGGCCGGATCCCGCTCCTGGCAGTCCGCCAGCTTTCCCGGGAGCGAGCCCGAGTCCAGGGCCCCCTTGCGCCTGGCCAGATCCTTGGCCTTGCGCGTGGCTTCGCGCACCCGCGCCGCCTCGATCCCTTTCATCACGATCTTCTTGGCGTCTGTGGGATGCTCGGCGACGTAGCTTCCCAGCTTGTCGTTGATCAATGCCTCGACGATGCCTTTGACCTCGCTGTTGCCCAGGCGGGTTTTGGTCTGGCCTTCGAATTGCGGCTCGGGGACCTTCACGCTGATCACCGCGGTGAGCCCCTCACGGACATCCTCACCCTGGAGGTTCTCCTCGTCTTTCTTCAGCAACCCGCTCTCTACCGCGTAGCTATTGATCGTGCGGGTCAGCGCGGACTTGAATCCGATCAGGTGCGTGCCCCCTTCAATCGTGTTGATGTTATTGGCAAAGGAAAAAATGCTCTCCGTATAGCCGTCATTCCACTGCAAGGCGATCTCGATATCGATCCCTTCTTTCTCTCCCTGGAGGTAGATGACGCGAGAATGAATCGCGGTCTTGGCGCGGTTCAGATGCTCTACGAAGGAAACAATCCCGCCCTTGTAGAGGAACTCATGCTTCTTCTGACTCCTCTCGTCCTCGATGGTGATCCGCACCCCTTTGTTGAGGAAAGCCAGTTCGCGTAGCCTTTGGGAAAGAATGTCGAAGCTGAAGTCGAGGCTTTCAAAGATTTGCGGGTCGGGCCGAAAGGTGACACGCGTGCCTCGCTCCTTAGATCTCCCCACCTCTTTGAGAGGCGCTTGCGCCACCCCGCGTTTGTAACGCTGCTGGTAGACCTTCCCGTCGCGCTTGATCTCCACCTCGAGAGATTCGGCGAGTGCGTTGACCACCGAAAGCCCAACGCCGTGCAGTCCACCGGAAACCTTATAGGAAGCTTTGTCGAATTTGCCCCCCGCATGGAGCTTGGTCAGGACGACCTCGGCGGCCGACTTCTTTTCCGTGGGATGAAGATCCACAGGAATGCCTCGGCCGTTGTCGACGACAGTGACACTATTGTCGATGTGTATGCTGACATCGATCTGGTCGCAGTGGCCGACCAAGGCTTCATCAATCGAGTTATCCACAACCTCGTAGACGAGATGGTGCAGGCCCCTTTCCGCGGTGTCGCCAATGTACATTCCTGGCCTTTTCCGCACCGCCTCCAAGCCCTCGAGTACCTTGATTTTGTCGGCTTTGTAATCAGACTGAGAAGAGGATTTTTCTGAGGTCATTCTTTTCTTAAGGCTACTTTCAAATTTCGCTTGTAAAGTTAGGAAGTTAGCTAATTTTTTAAAACTGATTAATTGTACCGGAAAAAGGGCCGAAAGTAAAGCGCAAAATCAGCCCTGGAAGGGGCCAAAATCGACCCTGGGCGGCACCCTACGGGCAACCGATAAGGGGCCAGCTCTAATGGCCCTACCGGTACTTTTCCAAAGAGGCCGCTCCCGAGACGGCATAACGGCCCGTTTTGAAAGCATCAAGAATCCTGATGGCCGGCCTGAACCACTCTCGCCGCTTACGGCAGACCCTGATATTGAATCGCCGCCGGCTTTCACTAGATGAACCGAACATCTCCGAAAATTTCTTGACAAGGCACTTTTCTCAGTATAGTTTCCCGTTCTATCAGCACAGCGCTCTAAGGCTTCGAGGGAAGTCCGGTGTAATTCCGGCGCGGTCCCGCCACTGTGATGGCGACGAAAGCCGCAAGCGACAGCCACTGTCCTGAGCGAAGACGAAGGATGGGAAGGCGCGGCGAGTAGGACAAAGCCTAAGCCAGGAGACCTGCCTAGAGCTAAATGACTGGCCTCTCCGAGAGAGAGGGGAAGGTCGATCTCGAACTGTCCTCTCTCATACTCGCGGCGGCCCGAGGAAAACTCCGATGAAGCTGTTTTCTTTTTTCCTCTTATCCGTCGCATTGCACGCGACCATTTTCATGATTCCTGCCCCATTTACAAAAGGGGAGACTGAGAAGACATTGCCCGTCATACTCTTGACAAAGAGCGGGACGCGAGCTGAACAAGGTGCAGCTAAAAATAAGGGCGGGCGAAAGGCAGTAAAAAATTTAACAGAACCTAGGCAGGCGCTCGAGGAGAACGCGGTGCCGGTTCAAAGCGAAGCGAACCTCGCCCGGCCGTTTAGGGAAACGAGCCCGGCTTTCGCCTTGGAGTCCAGTTCTACTTTGCCCGCCGAAACCATGCCACCGGCGCAATCGAAAGGAGATGAACCCTTGCAAGTAAAGGCGGCACCACCAGCCGGGATCTCCCCTGCCGGCAAAGTAGACGGGGAGGGGACGAAGGCGGCGCCGAATACCCAAAAAATACGCGCTTTTGCTCTCGCATCCGAAATATCTAAAAGCACCGCCAGCGAGCCAAGCCGGTCATTTTCTCGAGCCAGTTACGCTTACAGCCCTGCCCCCGAGTATCCCGAAAGGGCCCGCAGGCGGGGTTGGGAAGGTGTGGTGCTCCTTGCAGTTTTGGTAGATCGCGAAGGAAGGCCTGAGAGAATCGAGGTAAGTCGAAGCTCCGGTTTTCCAACCCTCGACGAGGCCGCGCGCGGAACCGTCGGGGGCTGGCGCTTTTATCCGGCGCGCCAGGACGAAGAACCCGTGCGAAGCTGGGTAAAGATCCCGATCGTCTTCCGGTTGGCCGGACCTGAGCGTGCGACAAAGCTGGCCAACCGCCAGGCAGCTCCGCATGAGAACGACTGATCAAAACAGTAGCGTTAAGAAGAAGGAGGAGAAGCCCTAAAACTATATTCTGCGGACGGATTTAAGGGAAAGGGGTGACCTGCCTGAGGCGGGAATTCCCCTGCTGCCCCGCAACTGTGACGGCCACGAAAGCCGCAAGTACAAGCCACTGTCCTGAGTGAAAACGAAGGATGGGAAGGCGCGGCGAGTAGATTAAGACAAGGCGTAGCAACCCTGTCTTCCGGCCTGATCAAAAAGGTCCCAGGTGCAAGGCGCGCGAAGAGCCGCGAGCGGAGGCGTACTTTAGCAGTACGTTGAAGCGAGCGGAGCAAGCGCAACGAAGCAGATGGGCCTTTTTCAGCAGGCCGGTAAAGCCTGAGCCAGGAGACCTATCCGCTCCGCCTCAACAATCCCCTTTCGCGGGAAAAGGAGATGCCATGAGTGCTCTGTTTCTTGTTTTTCTTTCCGTTTTTCTTCCTGTTCTTTCGATCGCCGCGGAACCCGGACCGGACTCGACTCTCCCCCCGGTTGTGGTCACGGCAACTCGGATGCCGACAACGCTGGAAGAGGTAACCGCGTCGATGAGGGTGATCACCGCCGAAGAGATCCGAGCCCAACAAGCGCGGACAGTTCTAGAGACCCTGCGCCAAGTGCCGGGGCTCGATGTGGTTCAGACAGGCTCCAGCGGCAGCGCAGCGTCAGTCTTCATTCGTGGGTCGAATTCTAATCAGGTTTTAGTGCTACTGGATGGCATGGAGGTCAACAGCACGACTTTAGGCGGTTTTGATTTTGCTCACCTGACAACAGAGAATATCGAGCGGATCGAGGTCTTGCGCGGCTCCGGGGGAACTCTTTATGGTTCGCAGGCGGTCGGAGGCGTCATCAATATCATCACGAAGAGAGGTGAGGGATCGCCCGAGCTCACGGTTTCCACGGAAGGGGGTAACGGTCGTACCTACCGCCAGTTCCTCGGTTTAAGAGGAGGAGAGGACAACTTCGGTTATTCTTTCAGCGCAGCTCGTCTCGAGTCACGGGGATTTCGTCGTTTCAACGACGATTACCGAAATCTCGCCACATCTGCGCGGCTAGATTACAGATTGACAGACGATTCAACTCTCAAAGGGATTTTTCGCTTCGTCAAGACCGATCTGGGGCTGTTCAATAATAACAACTTTGCCCCGGCGCCAGATCCCAACGCGCGCGAAGCTGTGGAGCAATATTTAGGCAAATTGGAGTGGGAACAGCGGATCTTCAAAGAATGGGACTACCGCATTTCCGGGTCTATCTTTAAAGAGCATATCAAGGATAGCGATGATGCAGACTCGTGCGTCATTTTTGGCTTCCCTTGCGATTCTAGGTCTCGGGATCGTTTCCTTCCCCAGATCAATACCGGAGAATTTCAAACCAACTACCGCTTGCAGGAATGGAGCACGACAACCTTCGGGGTCGAGTATAAACTGAGGCAGGCCGCCACAAACGCCGGGATTGATCGGTCCATCCGAAATATGGGTCATTATCTACAGGAACAAATTCAACTTTTGGACCGGCGGCTTATTTTGGTTCCTGGAATACGGCTTGATGGTCATCAGACATTCGGAACCGCGTGGACCCCCTCCTTCTCGGCTGCCTATCTCTTCAAGGAAACGGGGACCGGGCTGAAAGGAGGCTACGCGCAAGGCTTCAAGGCCCCGACCTTGAATGAGTTGTTCTTTCCCCCGGCTTTCGGCTGTCCCGCGTTCGGAAATCCTGACTTAGGTCCGGAAAAAAGCTGGGAGCTTAATGCAGGAGTCGAGCAACAACTTTTGCGCGATCGAGCTAGGGTCGGGGTGACCTACTTCCATCGGGAAGTTAAAGATTTGATCGAGGGCAGGCCCATCCCCGGAGACCCTTTGGGTTGTTTTCGCGCGGAAAATGTCGGGCGCGCGCGTTTCGACGGCGCGGAGTGGAGTCTCAGTGTTAAACTCCTTTCACCCTTATCATTGAACGCTCAGTATACTTATCTCGATTGGGATACGGAGGACGGCACGCTTCCGCGTAGGCCTCGCCATCGAGGGAGTATCAGCCTGAATTATCACTATGAGACTTTGGATGTTAATTTGATTGCCAATATCGTCGGAAGGCGGGACGATTTTGACGCCGTGACTTTTGCCAACATCACCAAGCCTGGCTACACCAGATTCGACCTGGCGGGGTCCTATCTGCTGCCCGTCAAGGTTCCTTTAATGAAGACCATAAGCCTCTTTGGCAAGATCGAGAATCTCTTGAATAGAAAATATGAGGAAGCGGACGGCTTTCGTGCCCGCCCGCTCAATTTTCTGCTGGGTATTCAAGGGGTCTTGGGAAAAAATTAGCGCCGTCATGGGCAAGGATGTTTCCTCAATGCAACGAAAACAGATTGTCGTGATTACCGGCGGAGCGCGGTCGGGAAAGAGCAGATATGCGGAAGAGCTGGCCGGAGAGACCGGCGCCCGACGCCTTTACCTCGCAACGGCGGAGGCTAAGGACGAAGAGATGACACGGCGAATAGCGGAGCACCGAAAAAGGCGGGGCAGCGAGTGGATTACAGTCGAGGAGCCGATTGAAGTGTCGAGGGAACTCCTCGGGCGCCGAGGTGAAGTGGATTGTGCCGTGGTGGATTGCTTGACGCTCTGGGTCAGCAACCTTCTCATCCGGCAAGACGAAGAAGCGCTGACCAAGAAAGTCGACGAACTCATTGGAAAACTGCCCTTGCTCGACTTTCACGTTTTCTTTGTGACCAATGAGGTGGGCTCGGCCATCGTTCCGGATAATCCGCTGGCCCGGAGCTTTCGCGACCTGGTTGGTTGGGCCAATCAGCGATTTGCCCAAGCTGCGGACGAGGTCGTTCTGATGGTTGCAGGGTTACCGGTGATCGTGAAGAAAGGAAGAATATGCCCTTAGAAGAAACCCTGAGACAGATCCGACCTTTGGACCGCTCAACGGAGGCCGAGATGAAAAGGACGCTGGATTCCCTGACAAAACCGCAGGGGAGTCTCGGCAGATTAGAGGAACTGGCGTGTCGCGTTTCTCGTATTCAAGGCAAAATTCCTCCGGAGCTTGGGCCGAAACTGCTGTTCGTTTTCGCCGCCGACCACGGGATTTCCGAGGAAGGCGTAAGCGCTTATCCCAAAGAAGTAACGGCTCAGATGACCTACAACTTCCTCAACGGCGGCGCTGCGATCAACGTCTTGGCACGGCATTACGGCGTTGACGTCGAGGTGGTAGATATGGGAGTAGATCACGATTTCCCTCCGCTTGACCGCTTACGCTCTCACAAGATCAAACGGGGAACGAATAATTTCCTCCGCGGACCCGCGATGACGCGAGAGGAGGCGCTGCAATCCGTAGAAACGGGAATTCGCCTGGCCCAAGAAGCAGCATCTCGGAAAGTTTTTCTCCTTGGGGCAGGCGATATGGGCATCGGCAACACCAGCAGCGCAGCGGCGATCTTCTGCGCCTTGACGGGACTCTCCGCGCGGGATGCGACAGGCAGAGGCACAGGAATCGATGCCAACACTTGGGAAAGAAAAGTTACTGCCATCGAAGACGGACTCAGGTTGAATCAACCGGATCCTAAAGATCCCATCGACGTCCTTTCGAGGGCGGGCGGCCTGGAAATCGGCGCGATAACGGGTTTGATTCTTGGCGCGGCTGTCTGCCGTATCCCTATGGTTCTCGACGGCTACATATGCTCCTCGGCGGCCCTTTTGGCCTGCCGTCTCAACGCCGATATCAGAGATGTTCTCTTCGCTTCCCATCTATCGGCGGAAAACGGCCATCGGCCCATGCTCAACGAACTTCGGCTTGCTCCCCTTTTCGATCTGCAGATGCGCTTGGGTGAGGGAACGGGAGCTTGTATGGCGATGGGATGGATCGAAGCCGGAGTCAAGGTCGCGCGTGAGATGGCGACGTTTGACTCTGCTGGTGTCGCTGGGAAAATTTTGTGAAATCTTTTTTGGCAGCGCTGCAGTTTTTGACCGTCTTTCCCTGGCCCAAGCGCATGGACCGCGCGGCCGACGAGATCGGTGAAGCTGCGTTCTTCTTTCCCTTGGTCGGTTTTGTCTTGGGCTCGATCTTAGTCCTTGTGAACTTGCTGCTGGAGCCGTTTTCCCCGCCGGCGCTTTTGAGTCTGGCGCTTGTGGCCGTATTAGCCTTACTGAGCCGCGGCTTTCATCTGGACGGCCTCGCAGATACTTTCGATGGACTGGGTGCTGGCGGAGATCCAGAGCGCGTTCTCAGGATCATGGACGACAGCCACACCGGAGTCTTCGGTGTTCTTGCCGTCGTTCTGGTCATTCTCTTTAAGGCACGATCCATCGAGCTTTTGGATGCAGAGCGATGGCGCGCGCTACTGATGGCTCCTTTATTAGGACGTTGGGCGATGGTGCTGCTTGGCTATCGTTCCAGGGCGGCAAAAGAGGGTTTGGGCTCGATCTTGATCGGTCGGATGGAGGGAAAACATGTTTTCTTCGCTACTGTGGTTACTCTCATACTAGTCGCGGGCTTCTTGGGAGTTGTCGGCATTGCGATCATGGTTTGGATCGGTATCTTTACGCTGGGATGCAGGATCTACTTTCACCGGCACCTGGGCGGAGTGACCGGAGACATTTTCGGCGCCGTCGGCGAGTTGAGCGAGTGTTCGGCTCTGGTCCTTTTGGCTCTAGCGCAAAGATGAATCCTCTGAAGTCTATGTTAGCCGTCTATGTTTTTGTAGGCTTGTTGCTCGGATTATCCGGACAAGCCCGCGCCGGCGAAGCGCCATCCGTCACGGGTCAAGCGACGGTCCCCCGAAGAGTCGTTTCGCTCGCCCCCAGCGTGACGGAGACATTGTTCGCCCTCGGTGTCGGTGATCGCTTGGTCGGCGTGACAACCCATTGCGATTATCCGGCTGAAGCCCGGAGACTCCCCAAGATCGGCGACTTTGTGAATCCCAGTCTTGAAGCCATCGTCGCTAAAAGACCGGATCTCGTCATCGGCGTCACCGGCGCAACCGACCCGGTGAAGGCGAGGGAGATGAAGCGATTGGGTCTGAAAGTTGTATTGGTTTCCGTATCCAATCTGGGCGACGTCCTCAATTCGATCCGATCCATTGCCCAGCTGCTGAGGAATGAGAACGCCGGAGAAAAACTGGTCGCAAAAATTACGACGCAGGTTCAAGAGGTGAAGAAGAGAGTTTCGCCAGCGGCGCGCCGTTCCGTGCTTTTGGTGGTCGGCTTTCATCCTTTGATCGCCGTGGGCGGGAAGAATTTTATCGATGAGCTGATTACTCTGGCCGCCGGCGAGAACATCGCCGGGAGCGCCGCTCAGCCCTGGCTCAATTTGCCCGATGAGGTTGTGGTAGCCAAGGCGCCGCAGGTCATTATCGAAGCGGGCATGGGATCGGAGCGGGAAGAGTCCGTCAAGCGTTGGGGCGATTTGAGGTCGGTTCCAGCCGTTCGAGAAGGACGCATCTACTCGTATCCTTCCGACAAGATCTTACGGCCCGGACCCCGATTCGGTGAGGCTTTAGCCGACATTGCGCGGCTCATTCATCCGGAGTGCTTCGTGAAGCGCGCGAGTCGTAACAACGATGGGAGTCGCTGTGAAAGTCCTAAACCGTAGAAAAATGATCCAGGTCAACGGAATCCTTTTCCTGCTTCTCATCATCTCGGTCATCGGCTGTTCTCTTCTCGGCCCCGTGCCGCTTGATCTTTGGCGCGCCTTCGAAAACCTTTTTTCCCCCGATCCAAATTCCGAGATCCTCTTTCGTACTCGCCTTCCCCGCGTATTTTTAGGAGTCGCGATCGGCGGCGGCATGGCCGCTTGCGGCGTCGTGCTCCAGGCCCTGTTGCGCAACCCGCTCGCCTGTCCTCAGATGCTCGGAGTTTCCGGAGGCGCCTCTTTAGGCGGGATTTTGGGATTGATCTTTTTTCCCAACTGGCTTCTGCCCATCGCCGGCGGACTTCTCGGCGAAATCTCTTGGGTCCCTCTGGCGGCGTTTCTCGGCGCCCTGTTGAGCATGGTCTCGGTTTATCGCTTCTCGCTGTTTCACGGGCGCCTCCACCCGTATCACCTTCTGCTCTCCGGCGTGATCTTCAACTCCTTCGTCGCGGCGCTGATCATGTTTCTCAATTCCATTGTTGATTTTTACCAAGCTCAGGGTCTTCTATTCTGGCTCATGGGCAGCCTGTCCACCCGCGCCTATCTCACCGTGGCTTTCATCTGGGCCTACGTCGTTTTAGGTTTTCTCTGGCTTTGGACGAAAGGCCTGCCGCTTAATCTCATCACTCTCGGTGAAGAGGCGGCCATGCAGCTGGGCGTGGAGACCGGCGCGGTCCAGCGGCAGATTTTTGTCGCTTCCTCGTTGATGATCGGCGCCATGGTCTCCGTAAGCGGCATGATCGGCTTCGTCGGGCTGATGATTCCGCATGTCATGCGCCTGATCGTCGGTAGCGACCACCGGCTGTTGCTGCCCGCCTCGTTTCTGGCCGGCGGGATTTTCCTGAGTTGGGCCGATACGCTCGCTCGCACCTTGCTCGCGCCTGCGGAGCTTCCGGTGGGAATCATCACGGCGTTCGTCGGCGGCCCTTTTTTTCTTTTTCTCCTCTACCGTGAAGGAAGAAACAAGTTGGGTCTATGAGTCTCGCCGTTCAAACCAATAATCTGGAGTTTGCCTATAACGAGAGGCTCGTGCTCGACGGCGTATCGCTCTCGGTCGAGAAAGGCGAGGTAGTTGGACTCCTGGGCCCCAACGGTTCAGGAAAGACGACGCTGCTGAAGATTCTTTCGGGGGTCTTGACCGGAAGCGGAGAGGTCAAACTGAACGGAAGGGATATCCGAACCTATGGAAAGAGGGAGCTGAGCCGGATCTTTGCCGTGGTGCCTCAAGAGAGCCAGGTCAATTTTCCCTTCACCGTGGCCGAAATCGTCTTGATGGGAAGAGCGAGCCATCACAACCCATTCGGCCTCGAGGGCGAGAGGGACCTGGAGGCGGCGCGAAAGAGCATGGAAGCGACCGAGACATCGTCCCTTGCCGACCGCTATCTCCACGAGCTGAGCGGGGGAGAGAAGCAGCGGGTGATGATCGCTCGGGCCCTCGCCCAAGAGCCGGAAATCCTTTTGCTCGACGAGCCGGCGGCCTTTCTCGATCTCAAACACCAGGTTCGAGTTTTCGAGCTCATGCGGCGACTCAATCGCGAGCGCAGGTTGACGATCGTCGCCGCTCTCCATGACCTGAACCTCGCGTCGCTTTTCTTCCCGCGTCTGGTGATGCTCAGCCGGGGAAAGATTTACTGCGACGGCGCGGCGAGAGATGTTCTGACGGAAGAAACCATACGAGAGGTATACGGGATTCAAGTTCGAGTTCGGCGGGACGGCTCAGACGAAAGACCACAAATCTTTCTATGCCCATAGAAATTCGCTTGCAAAACGGCGGCTTTGAAGCTAAAGAGCATCGTAGAAAGCAGCGGTTAGGCGGAGGCACTTATGGAAGCGACCGTTCGGACTCCTGGTGAGGAATGGGTTTTTGCGGGCCTGATCCTACTCGGGCTCTTCGTGCTCTACGTGCTGGCCCTCGATCAGGGATTTCTGTTCTCGTGGTTCCGAGGCCCGGCCGCGTTCGACCTCGATTTCTTCCATGAAGCCTTTCACGACGCCCGCCACGCCGCAGGCTTCCCATGCCATTAACCAGAAGGCGGTAAGCAGGGGGCCTTGACCGAGCTGAGCCAGCGCTGCTGCCTCCTGTTTACTGCCGACTACCAACTGGTGGGACTCCACTGTGATGGGGAGGTCGCTTCTTGCGATCCTAAAGCCTGCCCTAATCTCAGGCCTCCTCGCAGGAGCCTTGGCGGGCGGGTTCCACTTCTTTTGGACTGAGCCCCTAATCGACCGAGCCATCGCCATCGAGCAAAGCTCGAAGGCAGCCTCGACCCGCCCGCCTGCCGAGCCCGTCGTCGCTCGCCCGGCTCAACGAGCGGGCTTGGTCCTCGGATTTTTACTCTATGGGCTGGGTTGGGCGCTTTTGCTGGGCGGTCTCGTTTATCTTACGCGGAGTTATTTTCCCGCCTGGTCGCATGCCAAGCGCAGCTTTTTACTGGCCTCAACCTTGGGTTGGTCAGTGGCCATCTTTCCATTCTTGAAATATCCGGCGAATCCTCCCGGAGTGGGCAACCCGGACACCATCGGCCGCAGGCAGGAACTCTTCCTGACATCGATGGGATTGGCCGTTCTGGGGGTCATCCTGGTCTTACTCTTGAACACTTATCTGCGCCGCGCCGGACGCCTGGCCTGGCCGATCGGCCTGGGGATTTACGGTGCGTTTCTCGTCGCCGTCTTCATCGCCCTGCCGACAGTCTCGGAGCAAAGCCACATCCCCGCCGAGCTGATCCGTGAGTTCCGCGCGCTCTCGCTCACCGGGCATCTCGTCTTTTGGGGGAGTCTGGCCGGACTGGTCGGCTGGCTGGCCAAAAAGGAATAGTTCGAGCCGTTCGAACAGTTCAAGTCGTTCAAGACGTCTTGAGCCGACTGAACGAATCGAGCCCCTCAGTGATCGGCCTTGCGGTAACCCAGGGCGTCTTGCCTTGGGCATCGTGGTACAAAACATGCGGCTGGGATAAATCACAGACGGGCTCCGCTTTCGGCGCTCGTCGCCTCAAAAAGGCAGCTTTCAAGATCAAGCATCCGCTCGTAATTGAACCGAGCCTGATCCGGCAATTCTGACAATCGGATATCGCAGGATTGAGTTGAAGGAGAAATCAATCGAATCTTAGCTTCGTTCGAGAGAGCGCAGTGTAATTTCAACTTCCTCGCCAGGCGTTAGTGACCTGGCGCCTAGGGCGACTAGTTTTTCATTTGAGGTGTGGCTGAAGGTGTGAACAGGCTTATTCCAGGCCAGAATCTCTCGGCAAAACTGTTCGGTCTTACTCGACGGTCCGGCGTAGGGGATCAAGACCCGGTCGGCCAAAGCCGCGACAAAGCGGTTCCGGTAAAGGGACATTTGGATGTCGGAGCGGTGTCGGTTGTCGGGGAACGATGAAAGAAAAAGTAGGCGGCCTTCGTCTAGGGGTTTCTTCAGTTGCTTCGGAATCCGCAGCTTAGTGAGGCTCCGTGCCGGGCAGATGATCACTGGTTGGCTGCCACGAAGCAGAATTCTGAGACATTCCTTTTCGACCGGCGAATGAAACCCTCCAATAACAGTTACTCCAGCCCCCACCAATGCGTGGGCGAGATCATGACTTTGCAAGATCAGCTTGCCAGGACACTTAACTGAACAGAAAAGGGCCAGCTTATGGTGAGCCAGAATCTCTAGGTTGCCTAGCGCAGCGATAGACGGAGGTGCATCTTTCCCGAGATAACGATTTAAAGCAGTGGGGTAAGCAGCGTCGCTCCGGTCCAAGCGGGTTTGATCCATGAGCCAGGCTTGTGGATCGTTTCAGCGTCTGCTGGCATGGAGGACGGTCAGCCCGATCACTTCGTCCCCTTCGTAGCGGATTATTACATCCTCGTCGGTCAACTCGCTGTCCGTTGCGTGGCTAGGCTTTTTGAAATTGATGTAAAGCACGTCGGCCCCGTCGTCATAAGAGACCCACATATAGCCCTGCGGAGCCTTCTTAACCACAGGCACAAGCTTCAAATAGTCTTGTATTTCAGCTAGGGCCATAATTGCCTCCTCCTGTCCAACGAGGCAGTCCTTCGAGTAACGAAAATCGGCGAGATTGTCGAGAAAGCAAGTCCAGACCTCGCAATCGTATACTTCACGACGCCTGTTCCTTGACCTTTTGCTCCAGCCATAGATTGACGAGGGTGTCGGAGGAAACACCCCGCTTGCGAGCCAGAGCCTGGATCTTATCGGAGAGGTCCCGTTCTATGGGGTAGTAGGTGACCTCGGATTGAATATCCACGTCAAACTTGACCTTCCTGGTCTTGGCCCAGAAGTCGCTCAAGTCGTGCACCTCCCAAAACTCTCCGATTTCCGCGTACGAACGAGCTTTCGAGACTGAACTCTTACTTTTTCGCATATCGCTTCCTTGTTTTCGGCAAGACTGCGCCATCTTAACCCTCAGACTCCCCGGTTAGCTTAAGCACTGCGGCCCGGGTACGAGGCGCGAGTCTGAACCCAAGGCTTTGGAGTTGATCAAGAAGCGGCCGGACAGCCGGAATAATTCCCGCCCGCTTGGCGTCAATGAGAACCCCAAGCGTCCCCGTAATGCGAAGCTGTAGGGTTTTGGCTACCTGGCGAGCGAGCGCATCATCAAGAACGCAAACGGAATCAGGCGTTTCCAGCGCTAGGGCGAGCACTTCTCTCTCGCCAGGTCCTAGGTCGGTTACCAATGGAAGCGCAATCGAACTAGACGGGCGGCTGAAGACTACCCAGCCTAGACCCTCAAGATCGGGAAGATTCAGACCCAGCCTCCGGCCAATGTCCAGTTCTTGTTTGACAGAGGGAGGCACAGTGATCGTCTTGACTAGCGCAGGAAGGAGATGCAATGCCCCCATTTGATGAAGGTACTGCAAGGGGGACGTGTTGCAAATAATTTCAGCCAAGGCGGGTCTCTTGTTGAAGCTCCTCTTCGGTCAGCCTGAAGGTGTCCACACCGTAATCGGCGAGCTTCGTTAAGAACACTGTTCTCGGCACTCCCGCAAGCTTCGCCGCGGCGCCAGAGGAAATGCGACCGAGTTCGTATAGCTTGACGGCTGCTGCCAGGCGTAACTCAGCGCCCATTTGATCTGGATTGACCTTGAGAGCTAGCAAGGCCTCATCGGGGATCGACAGTGTAATCTCGCTCATAAACAACCTCCTTGAAACCTATTTTGCCAGAATCGCGGGATATTGTCATGTGGCTCCTGTATTGTCATGTGGCTCCTGTTCGTCCCTTCAGACTGCCTTTGCCCTCACAAAACCCAACTAAAGACCTCGCTTCCTTCTCCCCCCATCAAGCGGCCTCTGGCGATGACGGGCCATTTCCCTCACCAACCTCCTGGAAAAGCTTTGCTTTGAGGCGAGCAATCATAGCTTCATCTAAAAGTCAGTCATGGGACAAGGTCAAGAGTTACGCCGAGCGTGGCTTTGAGCTGGTTAATTCACTCCCGGATGAAGTCTTTGCTAGCATTGCGAGGATCGCCTTCCGAGTAGAAATGGGCTGGGCGGATCATGAAAGCGGAGACAAAGTTTCTGCCAGCGAACAGCTATTCAAAGCCCTTGCTTTCACAAGCTTGTCGCCAGCCCTTAACGGCTGCTCCAAAAGAAATGAGTCTGGACAATTTTAGACGATAATTCCCTCGAAGGTTTCTACGACCTTTTTTATCGGAACCTGCCTGAAAAAAGGTGTGCTCTTTCCCGCTTAAGGCAAAAAGTAGAATGGGAATTATTTAAGTCCGTGAGGAAAAAATATCCTCCACTCGTTTGAGAATTCCGGTTCTTCCATTTGATGCGTCAAATAGAAATCATACTTCAAGCCAAAGTGTTTAAGCAAATCTAGCGAATTTTTCTCGTAGCCAGCTTTTTCCATATAGAAGCCGATTGCCTGATGGTAGGGATAAACGTAGTCGATTTCTCCTAACATATTGGCTATCTTTGCAACCGACACGCTTCCTCTGAGCTTTCTAAAGGTTCTTAGTACCTGAAAAACGCCACCTGAATATACCGGTCGCACAGTTATGTCTATAAGAGTCCTTTCAAGATCAGTAACACCAACTTTTCCAATGCCGGGTTTCTCAACATGAATGACTCCGAGCTGCCCAGTATACATCCCGTTCACGAGGCAAAACTTGTAGTTTTTGTGCTGTGCAATGTTCCTGGAGATTCTGGCGGGTCGCTGGAAAGCTTGATCTATCCTAGCTTGTTCGAGAACCTGACCTTTAGGTTTCTGGTCCTGCTCTGAGTTTATATATATGATTTTTGGAGTCGCCGTTACTAGCCCATGTAAATGTAATGCGGTCAAATGAGAAAAAAAAGATTTTGGGTTTAGCGACAGGGCGAGCTGGTGAATTGGTAGCTCGCCCCAGGTGTAAAACACTCGGATACCGGAAGGGAACTTAAGTGTGATTTCGTGGAGTTTTGTCTTTTTTAGTAGGAATTGTAGCCTCAGTGGTCACTTCAAAACCGGCCAATGGTGGTCAGGTCAAAACCGGCCAACGGATAGAGCCCGAGACCAGGTTGTTCTACCTCTTTGCCTCCTGATCTGGCAAGTCCATTT
>JACPSF010000323.1 GCA_016193385.1 Deltaproteobacteria bacterium | reverse complement strand
GGCGTCAAGGTGCACGGCGGCACGCTGCTCTTGGTGCCGGGTCTTAAAGAAGAGGATTTCGATGTGATTGCCACCGCTGGCATCCGGCTGGTTAAGTTCATCTTTTATGATTACAGCCTGCTTCCCAGCGGCGAGGCCGAGCGCTATGTGACGTGGGCCAAGCGGCGCGGGATCAAAGTAAAGATCCACTCCGGCGGAGTCTCGCGCTCCGGCGTGAGCCAGGTCGCCGGCTTTGATATTGTGAAGAAGATTCAGCCCGACGTCGTGGGTCACATCACCGGCGGTCCTATTCCCATGCCGGAGGGGGATGTGGAACGGATCATCGGCGAGACCGATTATTATGTCGAGATCTGCAGCTCGGGAAACCTGCGCATGGGGCTCAGTCTCATGTGCGCGGTCAAGAGGGAGGGCGCCTTCCATCGAGTTCTTATAGGGACGGATACGCCCGGCGGGACAGGGGTGATTCCGCGCGGAATTCTGCGTGAGATCTGTTTTCTGTCTTCCGTTGCCGAGGTGCCGCCGCAGGCGGCGATCTGCATGGCCACGGGAAATGTCGGCCGCGCCCACGCCCTTCCTATCGGCACGCTGGAGGAAGGAAAGGCCGCGGATATCGTGCTCATGGATAGAATTCAGGGCTCGGTGGCCAAGGATGCCCTGGACTCTTTCTCCAAGGGCGATCTCCCCGGCATCTCCGTGGTGATGATCGATGGCGAGCTGCGGGTGGCGGGCCGGAGCCAGCAAACCCCGCCGCCGGAGCGGACCGCCGTCATTCAAGGAGGATAAGCTAACGCTATGAAGTTCGGAGTTGGACTTTTTCCCACCGAGCCCTTGCCCAAGATGATCGAGCTCGCCAAGCTCTCCGAGAGGCTCGGCTACAGCCATGTCTGGATCGGCGATTCCCACCTGATCTGGCGAGAGGCGTACGTAAATATGGCCGCGACGGCCTTGAGCACCAGGAAGGTCAAGATCGGCACCGGCGTGACCAACCCCGTGACCCGGCACCCCTCGGTCGTGGCGAGCGCCTACGCGACGCTCGAGGAGCTGTCACCGCGCCGCTTCATCGTCGGCATTGGCTTGGGAGACAGCTCCGTGGAGACGATGGGGCTCAAGCCGGCGCGCCTGGACTACTTTGAGAAGACGATCGGCCAGATGCGCTCCTTGCTTGCCGGAGAAGAGGTCGGGCTTGAAAGCGGGAAGATTCACATCAAGCATCCGTGCAAGACCCGGGTTCCCTTTTACATCGCCGCCAGCGGGCCCAAGATGCTCGAGCTGGCAGGGCGGATCGCCGACGGGGTGATCATCTTGGTGGGCATCGCCCCGGAATACCTCCGTCAGGCGAAGGAGCGCATCCAGGCCGGAGCCGAGGCCGCTGGTAGGAATCTCAAAGATGTCGACACGGTCCTCTGGGTTCCCTGCGCCGTGTCGGACAAGCTACCGGCCAAGGATGCCGTGAAGGCGCACGTGGCGCGGGTCGTGGCTCATCCGCTTCCCTTTGCATTGGATGAACGCGAGCAGAAAGTGCTCGACGATATCCGCCGGGCCTACAACTACTACCAGCACATGGAGCAGAGGGCGAGCCAGGCTCAGGTCATCCCGGACTGGCTCGTAGACAAATTCGCCATCGCCGGCACGGTTTCCGAATGCCGCGCTAGAGTGAGAGAGATCAAGAAAAGCGGGATCAACCAGATCGCGATCATCCCCTATGGCGTGGGCAAAGAGGGCAGGGACGGAACCTTAAGGGGATTTGCGAGGGCTGTAATGTAAATAGAGGAATTTTGGCAAATCCTGTTGACTCACGCCTCAAGCCTGGAATTCAGATTCGCCGCCGATTGCAGTTCAGGAAAGATTATCAAGATTGTCGGGGCTGGACCCCCAGTGAACTCTGTTGCTGTGGTGACCCTGCGGCCCATTTTTTACTTTCCGTCACGACTATGTTACCGACGATATCGAGCCCGGCGAAGCGAGGAAGGTAGCGGCCATCTATCGCCGTCCGGCTTCCCGGATGACATCCGAATCAAGGGCACTCCGGTCCGAATTCGTGTAGGGGATGCGGTCACTCTCAAATGTGAACCAATTGTAGACTTTTGCGATCAGGCGAAGCGCGGCCATCTGAGGCGGGTCAGTTTCGAACTGCACTTGAGCTTCGAAGAGTCCAGACTCGTTAGGAGCTGCGCGGACATCCCCGCGGGAATTTAGCGCCCCAGGTTCCAAACGAGCTGTCTCTGTGCCTTGCCGAAGTCGAAGGATGCGTAGATGAAGATCGACGAGGGTCCCGGTCGCGAGATGCCCGGCGTACAACCTATAGGCGAGTTCCACGAACAGAAGCGCAGTCTCTGCCAGAAATAGCTGATTAATGAGAGGCCACGACGTTTGGTGGTTGGCGCGCCCCCAGCAGAGACCGTCCCCATCGCCGCGCGTTGCGAAAATCAGAGTGCCGTCAGGATAGAGGTCGAGTACCTTACACTCCGGCAAGACTGATCGTCTCACAGCACCGGCGACAATTCGC
>JACPSF010000195.1 GCA_016193385.1 Deltaproteobacteria bacterium | reverse complement strand
GCACTGAAGTGGACCCGGAAAAGCTAGAGGAGCGCAAGAGGGAGAAAGAGATCATCAAACGGCGCATCGCCTCTCTTCACCAGGCAAGCCCTGAAGTGAGAGAGGCGATCGAGATGACTGTGCGGGAGTTTAACGGCACGGTGGGTGACCCGCAGAGCTTTGATCTGCTGGACAGCCTGATCAATGACCAGCCCTATCGGCTAGCCTTCTGGCGGGTGGCCGGGGAAGAGATCAACTACCGGCGGTTCTTCGATGTCAACGAGCTGGCGGCGATCCGCATGGAGCTGCCGGAGGTCTTCCAGGCGGCCCACCAACTCATCTTCCGGCTTCTTGCGGAGGGAAAGGTCACAGGCCTTCGCATCGACCACCCGGACGGCCTTTGGGACCCGGCGAGCTATTTTCTCCAGCTCCAGCAAGGTTATGGCTTACAGAGCCTCGGGACAGCGTGGCAGGCAACCGATCGGAATAAAAAAGCAACGGCCCCTCCCTGGCCTCTCTACGTGGTTGCCGAGAAGATCCTATCAAAAGAAGAGCCTCTGCCCGAGGACTGGGCGGTTTATGGCACGACTGGCTACGACTTTCTCAACCAGGTCAACGGCATCTTCGTGCGCCCCGCAAGCCGCGGGGCCTTTGCGAAAATCTATAGAGACTTCATCGGGACAGAGCTAAACTTCCGCCATCTGGTCAACTCGACCAAAAAGATGATCATGTTGGTTTCGTTGGCCAGCGAGGTCAACTCACTAAGCCATCAACTCGATCGCATCTCGGAGCGAAACCGCCACTATCGAGACTTTACGCTGAACAGCCTTACCTTTGCCATACGCGAGGTCATCGCCTGTCTTTCTGTCTATCGGACCTACATCAATGCGGTGACGGGCACGGTATCTGAGAGAGACGAGAAGTATGTCGAGGCCGCTGTGGAAGAGGCCAGGAAGCGCAACCCGCGCACGGCGCGGGCCCTCTTTGACTTCATCCGCGACACGCTGCTGCTCAGAAACCTCCGCCATTTCCGTGAAGAGGACCGCCGGCACGTGATCGACTTCGTGATGGAGTTTCAGCAGCTTACCGGACCGGTGATGGCCAAGGCCGTAGAGGACACGGCCTTCTATGTGTACAACCGTCTGACCTCCTTGAACGAAGTGGGTGGCGATCCCGAGCAGTTTGGCCTGTCCCTAGAGGCCTTCCACCAGCAAAATGGCGAACGCCTAAGCCAATGGCCTCACTCCATGCTCGCCACCTCAACCCACGACACCAAGCGTACCGAGGACGTTCGGGCCCGCATTAACGTGCTGTCGGAGATCTCAGCGGATTTTAGGTCCGCGCTAGCGCGCTGGAGCAGGCTAAACGCGGCCAAAAAGTCGACGGTCGATGGCGAACTCGCCCCCGACCCGAACGATGAATACCTCCTCTACCAGACACTCATTGGGGCCTGGCCTCTCCAGCCGTGCACCGCGGAGGAGTTTGCCGATTTTCGAGAACGCATCGCTATATACATGCAGAAAGCTATTAAGGAGGCCAAGGTCCACACCAGTTGGGTCAACCCGAATGAGCCTTATGACCAGGCCGTAACAAAATTCGCCCGCGATGTCCTTGGCCCCCACGGGGAGAATGGGTTCCTCAGCGACTTCGCTCAGTTCCACTCACGGATCGCTCGGATGGGATTGCTAAATTCCCTCTCCCAGACGCTTCTTAAGATCGCCTCTCCTGGGGTGCCAGACTTCTATCAAGGGACGGAACTGTGGGATTTTAGCCTCGTCGATCCCGATAACCGCCGACCCGTGGACTTCGGCAAACGGGCAAAGCTGCTCGAAGAATTAAAACAGCGAGAGAAGGAAGATCGCTCTTCTCTGATTCAAGACCTCCTTACCCACTGGGTTGACGGCAGGATCAAGCTCTATGTGACTTACAAGGCGTTGAACTTTCGTCGATCCCAGGAAGCCCTCTTCCAAGAGGGAGACTATCTCCCTCTTTACGCCTCCGGAAGCAGGAAGGAGACTGTCTGCGTGTTTGCGCGGCGAAGAGCGGAGACCTGGGTTGTCGTGGCAGCACCACGCCTGATCAGCAAGCTCGTCGGGCCGGGGAGCCTCCCACTGGGCGACGCTGCATGGGCGACCAGCGCGCTCGTGCTCCCCGGCGAAGCTCCCGCTGATTGGCTCAATGTCCTCACGGGCGAAACACTCACGGCCTCCGAGGCCGAGGCGAAAAAACAGCTTCCCCTGGCCGCGATCTTTCGCGCCTTCCCGGTCGCCCTACTCGTCCCGGCTCGATGAGGGAAAAGAGCCGGTCTACCGCCGCGCCTTTGAGCGTGGCGGGTTGGCCTCTTTCAAATACCGGTAGTAGTCGCTATCGGTGGTCAGCACGAGCACCGAGTTCTTGTTGCCGCTCTCTTTAAGGTTCTCAAGCGTCCGGGAGAAGGCGTAAAACTCGGGATCCCGTCCATAGGCGCGGCCGTAAACCCGGGTCGCTGTGGCATCCCCTTTGCCGCGGATCTCCTGCACTTTGCGGTAAGCCGTGGAGCGGATCTCCCTCAGCTCCTTCTCCATGTTGCCCAGGATCTCCGCGCTCTGCCCTTCACCCTCGGAGCGGAAGCGGGCGGCGATCCGCTTGCGCTCGGAGATCATCCGGGCATAGACCTTTTCCCTCACGCTCTCCACGTAGTTGAGCCGCTTGATCCGGACATCC
Source organism: Deltaproteobacteria bacterium (assembly GCA_016193385.1). Next base: position 138 of record JACPSF010000195.1, on the reverse strand, counting down.
ACCACCTCAATGCCGTACTGCGGCGTGATCTTGCGCACCTCGGTGAGTATCGCCCGCGTGATCCCTTCCCGCCCCAACTGGATCTCTTTCTTTAGCTCTTGCACGAGTTCCTTAGGCGCCTCCTCGAGCGCTTCCCCT
>JACPSF010000194.1 GCA_016193385.1 Deltaproteobacteria bacterium | reverse complement strand
GGTCGAGAACGGTAAGGTTTGCGCCAGCGTCAGCGACACCGGTATGGGCATTTCTAAGGACGAACTCCCTATGCTCTTTACAGAATTTCGCCGTCTCAAAGGCTCGGCAAACGTTGAAGGAACCGGCCTTGGTCTTTTTATCGTGAAAACGATCGTGGAGGCCCACGGCGGCACAGTGGAGGCTCAAAGCGACGTGGGCAAAGGCACAACCTTTACGGTTCGGCTGCCAAGCCAAACATAGGGGGTGTATGTGAAAGCGCGGATTCTATTGGTGGAAGATAATCCTGCAACCATCGAAGTAATACAGCAGGAATTGGAGATTCTCGGCTACGATGTCGCGGTCGCTAAAAACGGTGTCGAAGCCGTCGAACTCGCGGCATCAGAGCTTCCCGACCTGATCATCATGGATATCGCCCTGCCCAAGATGGACGGCCTTCAAGCCGCCTCCCGGATACGCGCTAATCCAAAGACGGGAGCTATTCCCATCTTAGCGGCGACTGCGAAGGCCTTACCGGAGGACAGAAAAAAATGCCTGGCTGCCGGCTGCGACGACTACCTCGTAAAGCCTTTCACTCATAGCGAGCTGAACGCTTGCATCGTGAGTTTGCTAAAAAGAAAAACTGGAGTAGTATCGCCTGACGGAGCACCCTCGATGAAAAAGATCTTGATTATTGATGATAACGTAGATTTTTCGGACCTCGTCAGATCCAAGCTTCAGGAAACCGGCAGATACGAAGTCCGGGTGGAGAACCAGGGATCGGTAGGCGTCAATGCCGCCAGAGCCTTTAAGCCCGATCTTATCATATTGGATGTCGTGATGCCGGATATGGACGGTCCCGAGGTCGCAGAGAAGATTCAAGAAGACAACACTATCGCAAATGTGCCCATCGTCTTTTTAACCTCAATCGTGAGCGAGGAGGAGGTCAAATCCCATAGCGGCCTCATCGGCGGGCGGCATTTCATCGCTAAAACCGAGAAGATGCAGAACATCGTAGCTTATGTCGAACAAATCCTTAGCCGGTGAGAGGTTCACATCAGAGCGGCCGGAACCTGCCCCATACTTGAGAACCTCCCCGTCGGCAGTGCAGTACGGTGGCGCTGACGTACCGCGAAGGCTTTACGCCCTCCGCGAAAACCGGTGCCACAGGGGCCAAGCATAGGGCCGGAACGTAGCAGGCTGTGGAAAAAGTTTTTTCATGCTTCGAGAGCCTCATGCTTCGACGGGCTCAGCAGAACGGAAAATCGCGAATGATTTCAAGGGCTGCTCCGTTCGCCCTGAGTTCGTCGAAGGGTGAACGGAGCGTTTTTCCGCAGCCTGTTAGAACCTTCGCAAGATTGGCTTCGCAAGGCCCCCAGCCAGCAAGAGAATGTGAGCTCTGGACAAAATCAGCCATCCGGTTTAGATTCGGGGTTAAAAAATAAGGGGAGGGTTATGGCGGAATTAGGCAAATTAGCCGCGGCGCAACTCTCAGAGCTAGGAGCCTATCTTGGTCCCGGAACCAAGGCTAACGGCCGGCTGCTCTTTGAAGGAACCACGACCATCGAAGGCGAGGTTGAGGGGGAGATTCTGGTTCACGGCAACGTGAACGTCGGTGAGCACGCCACCATCAAAGGGAAAATCGTTTGCACCTCTGCCCTAATCCGCGGCAAGGTGACAGCGAACGTGCAAGCGGACAAAAAAATCGAGATCCAACCGCCCGGAGTTGTCGTCGGCGACGTTATCACCCAAAGCCTGGTCATCGGCGACGGCGCGATCCTGGAAGGACACTGTTCCATGAAACGAGAAAAAGAGGGGAAGGTCCTGCCCCTGATGCGCCCCGATTCGGCTGAGGCTGCATCCGAAAAGAACCCGTCCTGATTCATTCATCGACGATCAGCGGCACCAATTTCCGCTCTTTGACGGCGACCAGCCCGCGCGCGGTTATACGCAGCGCAGGCAACGTCGCGAATGTGAGAAAGCAGAGCGCGTAGATACCTTGGCGAAATCGGGAGCCCCGTTCCCTGAGACAGCGGTGAATTCGTATTAACCCCTCTCCGACTACCGGCCAAGGCTCGAGGGAAAAGATGCCGCCCACAGGGAAATCGAGCCGTGCTAAAATCTCTCCTTGGTCAACTATAGCCATCCCTCCGCCGCTCTCGAGCAAGAGATTAGCGCACAGGGCCATGTCCTGGTCGCTGCCACCCGCAACCAAAAGGGTATTCTCGTCAAGGTTAGTTGTCGTGCCAATCGCTCCAACCCTGGCCCCCAGCCCCCTGAGAAACCCGAACGCGATCTTCCCCGTTCCGCCGTGCCGATCGAAGACCGCAACTTTCATCAGATCCTGATCCGGATCCGCCTCCAGCCCGCCGTCGAGCGCAGTGTAGGGCATAATCCGCTCCGCCGTAATATTGAGACTTAGAAGCTCCATGACACGGATCTCGACTGAAGGCGAAGCGCACCGAATACGGAAAGACTCCGGCGTAATCGGACCGCCAACCGGGAGAGATCGGAACATTGTAGCCGGGAACGAGATCGGATCCTTGGGCGTTAGCGTCCTCCCCGCCTTTGCCGCGACTTTCCCGCCAATGTACACGGAATGCACCCGCACTTCCTCCAGGTCTTCCAGCAGGACCAGATCTGCGTATCGGCCGGGGGCGATACCCCCGATATCCCGATCGAGCCCGCAGTAGGTTGCCGGGTTCAAAGTGACGGCCTGGATGGCCTGAACCGCAGGCAAACCCAGCTTAATAGCCCGCCTGACAACGAAATCCAAATAACCCTCGCGGGCGATATCGTCGGGAGCCTTGCTGTCAGTCACTAAGATAAGGCGCTGAGGATTCAGGCCATCGTTTACGAACGGCTTCAAGGTCGCCTCGAGATCGCGCCGGAAAGAGCCTTCGCGCAGCATTACCCAATACCCCGTTCGCAAGCGCTGGAGCACGTCTTCCTCGCTGATCGGCTCGTGACAGGACGAAACTCCCGCTGCGGCGATGGCGCAAAGCTTCTGATCTCTCGCTCCCGCCGTATGGCCGTCAATCCTCTTGCCCTCGCGCCATGCCATCTCCACCCTTTCAAGAATTTGCTGATCGCGCTCGATCAGGCGTGCCCAAGAGACGATCTCGCCCAGTCCCAAAATCTGCGGGTACGCCAGAGCCTCGGCCACCTCCGCCTGCGAAAAAGAGCGGGTGCTACACAATAGCGGGTCTTGCGGCGCCGCCATGGAGAGCATGGTGAAGACACGCGCCGGATGCCTTTCCACCTCCTCGAGAAAAAGCTTCACCCCGTCAAAGCCAAAAACGGAGGCAAGCTCATCGCAGGTAGTGATCAAAGCAGTCGCGCCATGAGCAAGATAGGCCTCGAGGTATTCATACGGGCGGCAGAAATGGCTGATATGCGTGTGGGCATCAATGAAACCCGGCGCGATCACCACCCCTTTGGCGTCGATATGCTCCGTGGAGGGACCGCGGGTGTGAGCCGCGCTAGGGCCCACATAGCAGATCCTTCCGTCCACGACGGCAATCTCTATCCCCGAAAGTAGCTCACCAGAGTATACATTGACTAATTCCCCGCCGGAGATGATCAAGTCTGCTTTGATCTCGCCAAGCGCGCCCCGAATGAGCCGCTCAATCTGAGCCTTGGTACGCATCATAACAAGGAAGCTTTTAACATATCGGGCCGCAGAAGGCAGTAGGCACGATATTGACAACTCCACAGCCGACCGAATATGTTGCCAACGAAAGGTAAGGAGAAGCGGTTATGGTTATCGACTGTCATGCCCACCTAGCACCCAGGAGCTGGTTACACCCGAAGTCGCCGCCGGCGATTTTCAACATCGAAGGGCTCATCGAAGAGCAGCAGAGAGGCGGTGTTGACCTTACTGTCTTTGGCAACAACTGGATCCGGACCCCTGACGGGGTAGACCCCCTAGGGGTCGTCAAAGAATTCAACGAGTTCGCGGCCGAGGTGACCGCCAAGCATCCCAAGCATTTGCTCGGCCTTGCCTGCTCGATCCCATTTGGCGGCGACGAGGTTCTCAAAGAGACAGAAAAGGCTGTCCGCCATTACGCTCTCAAAGGTATCATGGTCAACTCGAGCGTGAACGGCGAGTATCTCGACTCTCCCCGAGCCGAGCCCTTTTTCCAGTTGGTGAGCGAGCTGGCCGTTCCGCTTTTCGTGCATCCACCGAAAGTTACGATCGGGAACGAAAAGATGGAGATTTTCCGTCTCCCCGAAATGCTCGGGAGACCGTTCGATACCACGCTTTCCCTTGCCCGCTTTATCCTGACGGGCGGGCTGGAAAAATTTCCCAAGCTCAAGATCGTCGCGGCCCACGTGGGCGGCGCTCTGCCCATGCTTCCTGGCAGGCTGGGCTTCGGTTATGAGCTCAGGCGGGACATGAGCTTCGGCCCGTGGGAGCCCGACGTGCTGACCCGCCCCCCCGCTAGCTACATCCAGCAGCTCTATTTCGACACCGTCTGCCTGCACCCACCGGCTGTCATGTGCGCCGTGCAGACAATCGGAGTCGACCACGTTCTATTCGGCAGCGATTTTCCGCCGGTCCCAGTTCCGCTCAAGCGATCCGTGGATGTCATCCGCGCCCTGTCCGTATCGGACGAGGACAAACAAAAAATCCTGGGAGGGAACGCTGTAAAGCTGCTGGGGCTGAGCGGGTAGGGAGGAAAGAGTTTAGAGTTTATCGCGATGGTCTCCGTCACGTTGCGCCGCCTCACCAAGCGGTTTGGTTCCGTGATCGCGGTCGATCAGGCCGACCTCTTCGTTTATGACGGGGAATTCCTCGTGATCGTCGGCGAGAGCGGTTGCGGGAAAACTACAACGCTCAGGCTCATCGCCGGGCTGGAGACGCCCGACAGCGGACTTATCTTCATCGGCGGCGTTCCGGTCAATGACATCCCCGCTGGCCGAAGGGGGGTGCAGATGATCTTTCAGAGCTTCGCCCTGTGGCCGCACATGAGAATTTTCGACGAGCGGCGGTATACCAATTTGAGCCTGCCGCTCAAGATCCGCAAATGGTCGGAAGAGAAGATCCGGGGATTCATGCGCCCCCTGACCGAAAGGCTTGGGATCGATGCGCGGCTCTATCAGCGCAAACCTGACGAACTCTCCGGCGGCGAGCAGCAGCGCGTGGCTCTGGGACGGGCTTTGACGACCTCGCCGCGGATTCTACTCATGGACGAACCTCTGAGCAACCTCGATTCGCCCAACCGGCTCAAGATGCGCCGCGAGATCCTCCAGCTTCATCGCGAGAACCGCCTGACGACGCTTTATGTCACGCACAATGTGGTCGACGCCTTGGCTCTGGGAGATCGCATCGCCGTGATGAGAGCGGGCCGTTTCGAGCAGATTGACAAAGCCGAAACCCTGATGCGGCGCCCGGCCAACGAATACGTCGCCGACTTTTTCAAGTCATCGGGCTTCGCCGGCGGAGATCACTTATCCCTGTAACACCCATGAAAAAAAAGCCCGCAGTTTTCTTTGCCGCTCTCAGCATGATTCTCTCTGCGGTCACCGGAGCCGACTCGGCCTGCCGAGACCCGGATGTCGCCGGAGTTTTTCCCCGTGCCGCCCACGCCGCCGAGGCCGACGCCACGATCCAGTACTTCGGCCACAACTTTTTCCAAATCACGACGCGCAAAGGAACCAAAATCGTCACGGACCCGTTAGCCCCCGGGATGTATCCCACACCCGACCTCGCGCCTCACGTGGTCACGGTGGGAAGAGAGCACCCAAATCACAACTACGTCGAGCTGGCCCGGGGCAATCCCATCATCCTGCGCGGACTGGCGCGCTACGGGGCCGAATGGAATCGTGTGAACACGACCGTCAGGGATGTCTTCATCTACAATATCCCGATTTACCAAAACGGGCTTCAGGGAGCGCTCAAGGGCGCGGCCTTCGTCTTCGACCTCGGCAGCCTTTGCATTACTCACCTTGGCGACCTGAGTCACCCGCTTACCCCCGAGCAGTTGAAGCATCTCGGCAAAGTCGATGTCGCGTTGATTCCGATCGGCGGAACCTTCACGATGCCCCCTCAGACCGCCAGAGAAGTCCTGCAGCAGATCAAACCCAAGGTTGCCATCCCCATGCATTATCGGGACAACCTCCTTATCCTGCAATCCTTCGTGGAGGGCCTTCCCACCCGCCGGCCCGACAGCGACACTCTGGTAGTCAGCAAGGCCGCCCTTCCCGCCAAAACGGAGATCGTCGTGCTCAGACCCAAAGGGGCAAGGGAATATTGGTAAACCCTACACCATCTCGATAATCATCGGTCGCCTTTTCATGAAGGCGAAGAGGGAAGCCGGGCGATGGGTGCCGTGTCGCTTTTTCTTTAGCTGCTTCAGCAGGCCCAGAGCGAGGATGCGTTTGCGAAAATTGCGGCGGTCGAGGCGCCGCTGCAGGATCGTCTCATAAACTTCCTGCAACTCGCCCAGAGTAAACTGCGACGGCATCAGACTATAAACGATGTTGGTATATTGAAGCTTGGAGCGAAGGCGCTGCAGGGCGAGCCGCCCGACTTGGTCATGGTCATACGCAAGCCGGGGCAGACGGTCGGCGCGGAACCATCGGATATCCGCGTACTTGGAGGCAGGGTGAAGCTGGACTCCGTCGAAGGGCGCCAGCGCCAGATACGAAACCGAAACCGCCCGGGTGGTCGGGTCCCGCTCCGGCTTGCCGAAGGTGTAGAGTTGCTCCAGGTAGCCGTTTCTGAGTCCGGTCCTCTCGTAGATCTCTCGCTCCGCTGCTTGATCGAGAGACTCCTCGGCGCCAATCAGCCCGCCGGGAAAGGCCCATTTGCCGGCAAAAGGACCCTCTTTGACCTCCACTAAGAGAGCTTCGAGCCTCCTTCGATGCAGTGTGTAGACCACTACATCTACCGCTACCCAGGGATGGCCCTGGGTACTCGAAAAGCGGAGAGGCGACTGCACGGCATTCATGGATGACTGTAGCCATCACCTTTTTCCAAATTTTACCGCTGAAATCAACCGAAAGGTTTTGCCGCGGCAGGCAGGGCCGGGCATTTGAAGAAATGCTATGGTATCGAGATCTGTTCTGCGGAAGTCCGTTGCGCTTTAAAAGGCCCGACCGGCCCTCGAGTCTTCATAGCCCTCTTCATACCCGCGTCTTCGTCCCTGCTCGTAACGCTCGCGGCGGCCGCGCTCGACACCTTGACCATACCCATCCGAATATCCCTCATCGTAGGGGTCGCGGGGGACCGGACGGGGAGGCGGCGGATAATAGACCGGTTGCGGGGGAGGCGGAGCGGAAACTAAAACTCGATCGAGAATGACGCCCGTGACAAGACCTCCCAGGACTCCAGCCGCAATGGCGGCCCCGTCATAGTGATGGCGCTCCCGGATCACGACTGTCCTGGGACGATGCCAGGGGCGCCGATGCTTCCAGCTATCGGCAAATGCCGCCGACGGGGTTAACAGCAATGCCAGTGAAACCACCGCTATGACCTTTCTCATCTGATTTCCCTCCATTCGTTCTGCCTGTTAGACGCTTCCCATTTCCGAATGTTAACGGAGGGTCCAGCCGACGAGCCGTTGGTTCGTGAAGCAGGGATAGGGTCAGTCCTGGCCTTTTCCATTCGGTCCACGTCGTTTCTTCTCATTCAGGCGGTCGCGCAGCGCGCGCTCCTCATCCGGCGACAATTTGCGGTTTTCTTCGAATTTCCGGCGCCATTGCGAGCGTTCTTTGGGCGGGAGCTCACGCAACTCCTCATAGCGCTGTTTGAGTCTCTCCCGCCGATCCTGGGGGAGACTCTGCCAATAGTTCCATTCTTCGCGAAGATGCTCTTTATCTCGCGGAGGGAGAGTCTGCCAGCGCTGATAGTTACGCCGAATCGTCGCCTTCTCGTCCGGACCCAACCGGCGCCAGCGCTCTACCGGCTCCTGCGCCCTTGCTAAGAGGGGCAAAAGCAACAGCAGAAAAAGACTAAAATATTTGATTACCCCGCGGCTCTTCATAACCTTTGGGACGCCGTGCTTCCGGATTTCGCCTTCTCCAGCGCCTCAAGCAAATCGATGGAATCGAGCAAATCCATGACCTCGAAGAAATCTATATCGTTTCCCGCAACCCGGATCTCCTGGGGAACTTCCTCCCTGTTCGAGCGCTCCCACAAGCGCCAAGTCCCTCTGGTAAACGCGAAACCCAGAGCCAGGACAAGACCCAAGGCCGCTCCCAGGGCCGGAACGGCCCAAGGACGGAGAAAGGAGTACAGCTCCCTCCACCAGGCGCCTTTTTCTTCCAAGGCGGCAAGCTTTTTCTGCAGCCCTCTGTAATAACTGTCCCAAAAGGCTTGAGGCAGCTTTTTCGGCGTTACCATCAGGGGAAGATAGGCACGCAGGTCTTCCAGGAACCGGGAACAGCAAGCGCACTCCTTGAGATGCTCTTCCAGCTTATCCCTTTCCGGTGCCGGGCAATCCCCGTAGTAGTAGAGGACCAAGTGCTCCTCAAAATCTTTACACGCCGGTCGTAGAGAATGGCTCTGCTGTACCATTGGATTCCCCCCTAAGCGAATTCCGTTAAACTCTGCCTCAAGGCCACCACGGCACGGTGGAGATGAACCCTGACGGTGCCCTCCGTGGTTCCCATCACCTTGGCGATCTCAGGGATCGATAACCCTTGATGATTTCTCAAGAGAAAAGCGGTGCGCTGATTTTTCGGCAGCCCGTCCAGAGCCGCCCCCAACCGACGTCTCACCTCCCCTGCCATCGCTTCCTGGTCCGGGGTGGAAGGCGATGCGGCCATTTCCTTTGCCTCAGCGGGTTCTCCATTTTTCCCGTCGAGCCGTTCCCACAACAATCGTCGCCGGCGCCGGTGATGGTCGAGACAGAGGTTTACGATAATCCGATAGAACCAGGTATAAAAGCTCGATCTTCGATCAAAATGCTTGATCTGCATGAACGCGCGCAGAAAGGCCTCTTGGGACAGGTCCTTCGCCTCCTCGCCATCGTGGGTGAAATCCAATGCGATTTGATAGGCCCTGTGCATATAGCGCCGCACAAGAACGTCAAACGCTTGACGCTCCCCCCTGTGGCACATGGCCACGAGGTCGTCATCCCCGGGATCTGGAGGAGAGTCCTCTCCATGAAACATCAGGTAAATACCTGAACAGACAGGGTAGAACTTCTACTCCCCTGCTTACCCATTTAGACGTTTCCGGAGGGCAAATATTAACAGCATGGACAGTGATCTTTTGGCTGCGAAGCCGTGGCGGGGGCTAAGGGTTTACAGCCGCAACAGCGACTAAGCTCAAAGCCAGCGGGAGTCCGGGCTTGGCGATGCTAAATCTTAAATGCTTCCAGCGTATTCGGGGCGAAAAGCTTTTCCAAATCCAGCTTTTGCTTGATCAGGCCCTGCTCCAGCAGATACGAATGAAGGGTTTCCAGGTTATCTCGGTTGGCCGCAAAGCCGTAGGGCCAGTAGTCCCGGCCCATGAGCTGCGCGGTCTCTTCGTATTCCGCGGCCTCCCAGGGAAGGCTCCGGCGCAGCACATTGGTATCGTAGATTTGACTGAAGCAGAGTTCTTTCGCCTCACAGAAAGCTTTAAACAGGTTCTGAGCTACCCATGGATGCTTCTCGTAGAGCTCCATGCGGATCGCGATCCCGTGCATGATGGGAAAGATGCCCGTGCGGCGAAAATAGTCCATCTCGACCCGTTTAAAATCGGGAAACAGCCTGCGGACGCGCGGCGATCCCCTGAGAAAGCAATGCGGCATGCGGGGAGACATCAAAACATCGATCTCCCCGCTCTCGATCATTTCGTTCAACGTCCGGTCCTGCGGAATGACCTCCAAGCGAATCCCCCCAGGGAGATCGAAATCGACGCGATCCCTTCGTCCGGGCTGCTCCTCTCCCCCCTGAAACCAACGGATTTCCTTCGGCGCCACGCCGTACTCGTGCTGGAAGAGCCCCCGCAGCCACACGGCGGCAGTCATGGTGTACTCGGGGACCCCGACTCTTTTCCCCCTAAGATCCTCGGGCTTCTCGACCCCGGAAGCGGTGTTGACAAAGATGCAGCGGTGGCGGAAGGTGCGCGACGGAAAGACCGGGATGGCTATGAACGGCCGGTATCCGCGCGCGGCGGCGACAAGGAAAGCGCCCATGGAAAGCTCCGCCACATCGAATTCCTGATAGCGGAGCATGCGCCAGAAGATCTCCTCGACGGGAAGCGCCAGATAATTGATCTCGATCCCCTCAGGCTTCACCGAGCCGTCCCGCAAAGGCCGGGTACGATCATAGTCTTCGCAAGCTAATGTCAGTTTTAAATCCATAGGCAATTTTCAATTAGGAATTTCTTATTTTGAATTAAAACCTTAAAATTAACAATTAAGCATTGGATTTTGTGAAGCTTTTCTCGACTAGTTTTACAAACTCGCCCACCTCGCTCACCAAGCCGTTGTGCCCCCGCTTTGCCAGGACATCAGCCAGGAAAGCGCTTCCCAGAGCGAGACCGGTGACACCGAGCTGCACGTACTCTTCGACATTGCCTCGGTTCACCCCTCCAGAAACCACAAAGCGCACTTTAGGGAGCGGGCTCACCATCTGGCGTACGAAGTGTGGTCCCCCGAGACAATCGGCGGGAAAGATCTTCACCATGTCGGCCTGAGCTCTGATCGCCGTCAGGATCTCGGTCGGAGTGGCGGCGCCGCTGACGCATATTACCCCGGCGTCGCGGCAGACCGGAATCAGATCGAGCTCCAGCGTCGGAGAGACCACGAAGCGGGCGCCGTTGTTAATCGCTTGCTCCGCATCGTCCTTGGCAAGCACGGTTCCGACCCCCACGCAAAATCCTTCCTGCCGCGCCAAATCCTTGATGAGCCCCAAAGCCCCCGGCACGGAGAGCGTGATCTCTACGAACCTGACTCCCGCCTCGGTGACCCCCCGCACTGTGGCAAGGGCCTCCTCCGAGCTTTTCGAGCGCACCACCGCGACGAGTCGAGTGCGCTCCATTTCGCGGATTACTTCAGCTTTTTCCATCGCCGTCTCCTCAAAGCTTAGCTGAGGCTCAACCCCCCATCGACGATCAACGTCTGGCCGGTGACAAAATCCCCGCCGGTGATGAGGCCGACGATCGCTCCCGCGACGTCTTCCGGCGCGGCGATGCGGCGCAAAGGAAAACTCTCCGCAGCCCGAGACACCAACCGATCATATTCGTCCCCGAAGTGCTCCCGCATCCATTTCGTATCCGTAAAAGCCGGGGCCACCGCGTTGACGCGGACATTCGGGGCAAGCGCGACCGCCAGCCCGCGCGTGAGATAGATCAGCGCCGCCTTGGCCGCTCCGTAAGCCAGCGAAGAGATCGTGGTAGGAGCAAGCACGCCCGAGATCGAAGAGACGTTCACCACCATTCCCCTCGTCTCCGAGAGGAGCGGTGCGGCGGCGCGCGTGCAGCGGAAGGCCCCCTTCAAATTGATATCCAAGATTTCATCCCACACCTGATCCGTCAAACCCTCGAGGTCGGAAAGCGGAACCCATTGAGTCATTCCGGCATTATTGACGAGCACATCCAGACGCCCAAAATGCTCCCCCACGCGCTGCACCATCGCGCGCACCTCGCCATCGTTTCGGACATCGGCGCAGACACAAAGAGGCATCGCTCCGATCGCGCGGACCTCCGCCGCGAGCCGCTCGGCATCGTCTCGGGCAGTGCGATAATTGATTGCGACGCCCCTCACCCCGCTTTGGGCCAGGCGCACGACCGCCGCCCTCCCGATACCCGTTGCACCGCCCGTGACCAGAGCCACTCTGTCGTTAAGCTCCATCTCTTCGCTTCGCTCAGAATTTCAAATCTCAGATTTCATATCTCAGATCATCTGAAATTTGAGATCTGTCATCTGAGATTCCGCCGTAGGGCGGCGGTTACTGCCTCATCGATCACCCACTGCTCTGGCAGTCGGACCAACTCCGATTGGCCTCCGGTAAAACGGACCGCCACACCGTAGTCTTTTACCGCGGCCTCGGGGCTAACATAACCAGCGATGACATCCTGGCGCACAAGCTCCGGATCGCGCTGGAAGGGATCCCCATAGCCGCCCCCTCCGGGAGTATTCAGGCAAATATACTGGTCGGGCCTTAAGTCGAGGAGCATTTTGGGGTTCGGCCGTTCGCCGTTGTCCAGCACGAGCTCCCCGGCCATGCCGGCCTTACCGCCCAGGAGACCGGTAGCTGGGTACTTGGTCCGATCGACGATGCAGCTCACGCTCCAACGTCCCTCACCGCAACGCGCGAACTCCGTGAGCTGTCCCAATCCGCCGCGCCACGCGCCGGCCCCGCCAGAGTCCGCGCACAGCTCGCGCCGACGCATCACAATCGGCGAGAGGCTCTCGATAACCTCCGCCGGGACACCGGCCACGCCGCTAGGAAAACCTACCGCGCTCAAGCCATCCTTCGTGGGACGGGCACCCGTTCCCCCCACCTGAAAAATCGTGATCGTAAAAGGAGGATTCTGTCCGCGCCACACGCTGAGCCAGATGGGATCGGCGCCCGGGGCCATCAGCCGCCCGGGCAGGGCACCGGCCAAAGCCGCGAAGATCGCGCTGGGCACGAAATGGCCGACGGCCAGGCGGCTCGCCACTGGGGCAGGATCCAGCGCATTCAGAATGCTCCCCGGCGGCGCGGTCACGCGAACCGGTCGAAAGCTCCCTTCGTTATGGGGGACATCAGGGTAGATAGCCGCCTTAACCGCGAAGCTCGCGTAGGCGTGCGTATAGTTCAGGACCACATTGATCCCGCGCGTGCTCTGAGACGAGGAGCCGGTAAAATCGATGAAGATCTCGTCGCCCGCGATCCGCACGGAGCAACGAATGACGACGGGCTCCTCGAAGCCGTCGCCCCGGGTTTCGCTCTCCCACTCCCCCTCGGGAAGCTCGCGGATCTTGGCTCTCACAGCCGCTTCGGAGCGCCGCACGATCTCCTCGGCCACCTGCTCGATGCTCTCCAGACCGAATTCATCCATCATCTCCAGCAACGCGCGCCCGCCCGCGTCGTTGCAGGCCGCCTGGGCATGCAGGTCACCGACCACTTCGTCGGGCTGGCGCACGTTGGCGCGCATAATCTGCAGCAGGATGCGGTTCGGCTCCCCCCGGTCAAACAACTTCATTATCGGCAGGCGAAGCCCCTCTTCGAAAACCTCCCGCGCCTCCGCTGAAAGAATCCGGCCGCCGATATCCGCGGCGTGGCAGGTGTTGGCAAACAAGGCCACCATGCGCCCATCCCTGAAAATCGGCGTCGTGATGGTGATATCGTTGATTTGGCCCGCAGTCATCCAGGGGTCATTGGTGATGAGCACATCCCCGGGAGCCAGGGCGTGCGCGGGAAAGGCCGCGAGAAAGTGGCGCATGGAAGTAGCCATGGCGTTGATGTGCCCGGGCGTCCCGCTGATCGACTGCGCGATCATCCGCCCCTGGGCGTCGAACACGCCGCAGGCGAGATCCTGGCTCTCCCGGACGATCGTGCTGAAGGCCGTCCGTATCAGCGCATCCTGTTGTTCATTGGCTACGGACAGGAGCCGATTCCAGACCACCTCGAGCGTTACCGGATCGATGGCCTGCCCCGAGCGTGGTCGAAGGGCATCACTCATGGTTAAACCTCACGATAACGTTCAGCCATTCATCCACCTGAGCCCGCCCGCGCGCTCCGACCACCAGGGTCGACTCTCGTTCTTCTACGATGGCGGGGCCTTCGAAAACCTCGCCTGGCTTTAAGGCGTAGCGGTCGTACACCGGGGTTTCAATGTACCGGCCAAACTCCGGGAAGTAGGCGGGGCGTTTTCCCTTGAGCGCCCGGTCCCGGTCGGCGGCGTCCTGGGGCAGCCGGAAATCACTGTCCGGATGCGGGCCGCTGGCAACGACGCGCCAGTTGATGACCTCCAGGGGGACGTCCGGACCCTTGCGACCGTATAGAGTGCGGTAGACCTGCTCAAAGGTCGCCGCAACCTCCGGCAGATGATGTTCGCCGAGAACGCCGTTCGGCAGCGGGACCGAAACTTCGTGGCCCTGGCCGACGAAGCGCATGTCGGCGCTGCGCTCGTAGGAAATATCCGCGCCGGCAAGACCAGAGCCCTCGAGAATGGCTCGCCCTTCGCGGGCCATTTCGTCCAGGAGACCGTTCACGCTTCCCCACTGCAGAGCATCGAGACGACTGTAGGCGCTGCGCACAAAGTCGAAGGCCAGCGGAGCCGCCAGGAGGCCAAAGGTCGATCCCACACCGGCACCGAAAGGTGAGATCAGGGCGGGCAGATGGAGAATCTCCGCCACCCGGTAACCATGAACCGGACCGGCCCCCCCAAAGGCATAAAGGGGAAGACGCCGGGGATCTTTGCCGCGCTCTCCCATGTGGGTCCGCGCGGCGTTGGCCATATTTTCATTCACGATCTGGTAGATGCCCCACGCCACCCCCTCCACCGTAATGCCCAGAGTTCCGGCCGGCCGTGAGAGAGCCGAGCGCGCGGCCTCCACATCGAGCCGCATTCTCCCGCCGAGGAAATAGGACGGATCCAGATAACCCAGTACGAGCTCGGCATCCGTGACGGTCGGCTCATCCCCTCCCCTGCCGTAGCAGGCCGGGCCAGGCTCCGCCCCGGCGCTTTGGGGACCGACTTTTAATAGCCCGAGCGCGTCCACGCGGGCGATGCTTCCGCCACCGGCGCCGATTTCGATCATGTCGATGACGGGGATTTTGATCGGAAGCCCGCTGCCGCGCCTGAAGCGGTAGACTCGGTCTACCTCGAACTCGTGCGTTTTCAGGGGACGACCGTCCTCGACCGCACAGAGCTTGGCGGTGGTCCCTCCCATATCGAAGGAGAGAAGGTCCGGATAACCGGCCCGCGCGCCCAGATGAGCAGCCGCCAGCGCCCCCGCTGCCGGCCCGGATTCCAGCAGACGCACCGGGAATCGCGCTGCGGTCTCGGCCGTGGCGATGCCGCCACTCGAGAGCATGACGAAAAAGCTCCCCTGAAAACCGATGCGGTCGAATCGGTGGCCCAGCTCGCGGAGATAGTTGGAAACCCGCTCTTGTACGTACACGTTGGCAGCCGTCGTGCTCGTGCGCTGAAACTCGCGGATCTCGGCAACCACCTCCGAGCTCAAGGAGACACGCAGCTCGGGCGCCACTTCCGCGATGATTTCCGCAGTCCGCCGCTCGTGAACGGGATTACGGAAGCTGTTCAAATAGGATACGGCAATCGCCCTGATGCCTTTTGCTTGCAGTTCAGACACCAAGCGGCGAACAAAGCCTTCGTCTAGAGGGCGAAGCACGCTGCCGTCGGCGGCCACGCGTTCCGGAACATCCAGGCGCAAATAGCGCGGGACTAAAGGCTTGGGAAACTCCAGATTGAGGTCGTAGAGCTCATAGCGATGCTCTCGTCCGATTTCCAGCGCGTCGCGAAAGCCGGCGGTAGTCAGGAGCGCGGTCGGGGCCCCTGTGCGTTCGATAATGGCATTGGTAACCAGGGTCGTGCCGTGAACCAGGGTCCCCCGCCCACGGGTCTCGGCCATGCTCTCCCCCAGCGCTTGGCTGAGAGCCGTTTCGACGGCCTGGCTCGGATCGCCCGGCGTCGTCAGGGTTTTATGGATAACGGCGCGCCGGTCCTCGCCCGCGAGCAGGAGGTCGGTGAAGGTCCCGCCGATATCTACGCCTACCCGATACATATAGATTCAGGCTAGAGGCATGAGGCAACAGGCAATGTTCGTTGAACGGAGCGAAGCGGTTGAACGGCTTGAACCCATTCGTTCAAAACGTTCAAATTGTTCAAATCGTTCAAGGGCCTAGTGCCTTTTCTAACTCTGCGCGAAAAGGTCAACCAGCCGCTGAGTTTGGTGCATCGCCGCCGGACGCAACAGAGGTATCTTGACTCCCGCGTCGCGGTACCGCTGAACGCGCTTTTTCACCTCATCGGGGGTTCCGCTCGCCGTCATCCCTTCGACGTAGGAATCCGGGATCGCCTTGATCAGCCCGTCCATTCCCCCGCTGGCGAAAGCCTTTTCAAAGAGGGGAATATCTTCTTTTCGGATGTAAGGCTCCCCGACGCGCATCTTGGGACCGGCAATAAAAGGTAGCTGGACAGGATCGAGCTTCGTGGCGACTTCCCAGCGGACCTCGTCCAGCGCCTTCTTGTGGGTATCTTCGATAGAGCAGTTGATGAGCTGGGCCACCTCAAACTTGGAGAAATCTCTGCCCGCCTCTTCGGCCGCCTCTTTGACGATCTTGAGCGCGTTGACCGTATATTCCGGTGAACAGACTGCGTTCAAGACCACGCCATCCGCGACCTGCCCGGCGAGGCGTAGCCCCGTGCGGCTGGTGGCCGGAACGTAAATCGGGATATCCCTGCGAATAGGCTTCCACCCCAAGCCAACATTGTCGAACTTAACGAACTGGCCGTGATAGGAGACCTTCTCTCCCGATAGCAGAAGCCGGATGGCTTCAATGTACTCCTTCAACGTCAGCGCGGGCTCGGTCGGCTCCACCGCGTGCACTCTTGCATGACTTTTCGTGCAGGCCCCGGGCGCGAGCGTCATTCGCCCTTCAGTCAACTCGTCCAGCGTGGCCAGCGTTTGCGCCATACAGACGGCGCTGCGCAGCCGCACGATCTGCGTGGTGCCTAAGATCAGCCTCTGGGTTGCGAGGCCGATCGCGGCGAGCGAAGTCACAGAATCGCGCATGAGCTCGATAGTCTCCGAGAAGAAGGCCATCTCATAACCGCGCTCTTCTGCCTGTCGCATTAAGCTCGTGATTTCCCTGACGTTTGTGAACTTGCCGTATCCCAGTGCAAAACCCACTCTTGCCATTCATGACTCCTTACTAGCCTATGCTTATGAGGCGACTTTTACCGTTCCTCCTAGCTTAAGGGGTTCTCCGCAGGCTTTCAACTCCCGGGCGCCAGCGGCTATTTTCCCCAAAGCTGCCTGTAAAACCCCGCGCCCTCCAGCTCTTTCACGAAGCGATCGTCATAGAAGACGTCCGGGTTGGCGGTCTTGGCCCTTGGATTCCGCGCAGCCGCCTGATCCAATACCTCCTGGATTCCGTCGCGCACCTTTTCATCTCCTTCTCCTTTCCTCGGGACTATATGAACGAGATACGCTAAGGGGGTTCCCCACTAACAAGCAGAGACTCTCTATCAAAAAGCGTAAAGACTTCCAATAGCTCGACGCCAATCTTCGCTGGGCGATTTGACATCGACGTTTTTTCTATGATAGTCGCTCAGGATAGGAGGATTTTTCTCATGGGACGAATCTTAATCAAAAACGGCACAGTGATTACTATGGACCGGCGTCGAAAGATCATCAAGAACGGCGCTGTGGCCATCGAGAACGATCGGATCGTGGACGTCGGCAAGACCGATGCCCTGAAAAATTACCAGGCCGACAAGGTATTCGATGCCAAAGACCGGATCATCATGCCAGGGCTGGTGGACGCCCACATCCATAATGTCCAAATGCTCTCACGCGGGTTGGGCGATGACGTCGATCTCATCGCCTGGTGCTACGAGCGCATCTACCCGTACGAGGTGGTGCTGAATCAGAGCGACGAGTACACCTACCTGAGCGCCGTTCTCTGCTGCGCCGAAATGATCCGAACCGGCACAACCACAGGGGCCGATCCGGGCGGCTACAAGATGGAGAACGTTGCCCGGGCCTTCGTGGAGAGCGGGATGCGCGGCATCGTTTCATGGGCCGGGATGGATCAATGGAGCCAGGACAGGCTGCTGCCCGAAGGGCTGCTGGGGAAGCTCTCAACCGACGAGACTATGAAAGTTGAGGAAAAGTTGGTCCGCGACTGGCATGGCAAAGAGAACGGCCGGATTCGCGCCTCTTATGCCCTCAGAGTTGAGCCGAACGTAACCGAGCAACTCTACCTGCGCATCAAACAGGCCGCGGACCGCGATGGTGTGCTGGTCCAGATGCACGCCGCGGTCAATAAGGACCAGGTGGAGTGGGTGCGTCGCAAGACCGGGATGACCACTATCGCCTATATGAACAAGCTCGGAGTGCTCCAGCCGAACTGGCTCCTGACGCACATGGCGGTGCTCACCAACGAGGAAGTAAAAATGCTCAAGGAGCATGACGTGAAGATCTGTCACAATCCCGGGGCGACGCTTCACGGGGCCTACGGCGCCTGCATCATCGGTAAATTCCCCGAGATGCTGGATATGGGGATAACCGTCGCGATGGGGTGTGACTCCAGCACGGCCAATAACAGCCTGGACATGTTCCGCACGATGTACGAGGTCGCAACGGTCCACAAAGAGATCCGCCTGATTCCGGATCTGATTCCTCCCGAGAAGGCGCTGGAGATGGCCACGGTCGACGGCGCCCGGGCACTGCAGTGGGACAAGGAAATCGGCTCGCTGGAAAAAGGGAAAAAAGCCGACGTCATCATCGTCGAGACCCGCCGCTCCAACTGGATACCGATGCACGACTTCTCGATCGTGCCGAATCTCGTATACTCCGGCGAGGGCGCGGACGTAGAAACTTCCGTCATCGACGGACGCATCGTCATGGAAAACCGAAAGATTCTGACTATAGATGTGGATCGCGTATTAAGCCGGGCGCAGGAGGCAGCCGAAAAAATCGTCGCCAAGCTTCCCTATAAAATCGAGCCGCGCTGGCCGATTGAGTAGCTCGGTTAAGACTGGGACAAAGATAAACGCCGCACCGGGGACTTCCGTCCGTGGCTTTGGCCCTTGGCCTTCAAGGACGGAGATGCGCGCAGCTTCAGCGTTCCGTTTATCTAGCAGCCTGCGCTTTTTTGCCGTCCCGCCGCACGAGTCCTTCCAAGGAGACCCGAAGAGCTTTGCTGGAAGGATCGTATTTCACAACGTATCTGGTCGGATAATAGGCAGACCGAGGGTATGCTTGCGGAACGCTGATGCGCTCTCTGACACTGGGCTTGCTTTCCAGAAACGTCTTGGTAGCCATCGGCTCGACAAAGATCATCTGCCCATCGTAAAACCCGTAGATGAACGTCCTTGCGAACGGCTTTTTCTGGAATTCGGGCGCTGCGGGATTCACCATATGTGCTCCCATACGGGGCACTTCCGTTCCAGGCGGAAGAATGTAGCCTTTGGGGGCGAATTCCGGGGCTGGAGCCTTATGAGCTCTCTCCAGGTCATCACCCGTCGCCGTGATCTTATTCCGCTCTTCGGGGCTGATCAGGTAGAAGTGGAAATCAAAGTGGGGGACGGTGTAGACGCCCGGAGGAGGGTGACCTTTGGGGTTCCAGTTGACTGCAATGTGGTTGTACCCCGTCACTTCGGCTTCCTTCGGCAAGGGCAGCATGTACTCGTACTCCGGCTCTGCGGACGGCAATCCCGAGAGCGCCGTTTCAGACAAAATCACACCAATCGCAGTGGGCTTCCCGGCTTTGTCCAAGGTAACGAACGAACGCGCGGTCCCGTTTCCCAATGTTTCGGGATTTCCGAGGTAGGTTCCTGCTTTCGTCCCTTGTGCAAATCCTTCGCTGATGAAGACAGCTATAAGTGCGACACCAAGCAACGTCACTAGCGACCTGCGAACGGTCGTTCCGGGATCAGACATAGTATCTATTTCCTCCTCTCAGTGACAGATCGGGGCAATCTAGCAGTGATGAACGGATGATTCAATGGGGTCGAGTTCAGCCTCGGCGATCTTTCGCTCCGCCTCGGTAAAAGTGAACTCGATCATAACCCCTATTTCAGTCCGAGCTCGCGCCTTTCTTTGGTGCAAATTTCTAAAACCGCCGACGCATACACCTTGGTGCAGTTCACCATGTTCTGGATGCCGACTCCTCGCCTGACTCCCGAGGGGGTATCCCACTCCGTAATCTCCGGCTCCGTCGGATCTATTAAGTGCGTCCCGAAACCGGGCCCGTAAGTGATCGTCGGAACCCCATACGCCGCGATCCGCGACCCGTCGCTGGTAATGCCGTAGCGCTTGGGCGCAGCGTACTCGACCGCCTTCTTGAAAACCTCTTGATGGGCTTTCTCCATGACTTTGACGATGCGCTCATCCTTGGCGATCTCGTAACCATCGGTGGAAAGATAGAGCTCAACGTTAGTCTTGATATCCTTTTCTTTTGCTTCGACCTTCGCGCAGACCCCCTCCAGTTCCCGCTGAATCGCCATCGTTGGCGTTCCCGGAAGTGTTTTCACGATCACGTAGAGGCGAGTCACCGGCTGGGTTCCCGGTTTAAAAGGATTGCCGCCCTCGATTGCCCCTATCTGAACCGTCGGTAGCATGAACGGATGTCGGAACTTCTGCTGATACTCCTTTTCCCACTCCTGAATGGCCTCAGCGACTCTGCCTGCCTTGATCACAAAATTTTCCGCCTTCCCCTCTACCGTCACCTGAGCCCAAGCAAGCCCCGCGTTTCCGATCTGCAAGTGCAATCCAGTGGGCTCGCCGATAATGCACATATCGGCGGCGATTCCGTGGTCCATCATGTAGCGCGCGCCGACACCGCCTCCGCGATAGCTCTTTCCGGCAAATCTTCCGATCGGAGCCTTCTCGATCTCTCCCACGACTCCCGAAATAATGACATTTCCCTTCAGATCAACGCCCGCCTTCTTTACCACCTCTACGGCCACAATATAGCAAGGAAAGGCAGCCTTCATATTGACCAGGCCCCGCCCATAGATCCGGTCCCCAATCACCTGCGTGGGTTGAGGGTTGTCAAAGTGATCCATGTGAGCACAGAACATCAGCGTCGGTCCCGCTCCCGACCCTTTCAGGGTGCCAATGACATTGGGCCTACCGTCCTCGACCTCTTGATACCGGACCTCCATCCCGAGCCGCTCGAACTCACCGCCCAGATATTCCGCGACCCCCTTCTCGTCCCCTGTGATGCTGACGATATCCGCGAGGTTTTTCGCCAACTCGATCAACCGCTCGCGGTTCAACTGCTCAAGAACTTTTTCCTTCGACGCGCTCACCTGACTTCCCTCCTTGTTGTCTTTTCTCGGTGAAAAAAGTTTACGATACTCAGGTGCAGTCACCCTAACGCGGACCCTTGGAAACTTTTTCCACGAAACCCTCATCAACCAGCTCCTGAACAATCGAGTTGTCAAAGAAATCTTCCAACTTCCTCCCTGCCGCCTTATCCGCCAAGGCGTTCTTTATCGCAACGGCATCCGTCAGCGGCACAAGAGCGGTGTTCTTAAGGAAGTAGTCATGCGATTTGGACATCGCCTCTAGATCTCTTAGCCTGGCATATCTCTGCATGACGCCAAGCGTAAAGTCCCTTCTTTGGGCATATACATGGAGCCCCTCAACGAAAGCCATGAGAAACCTCTTGACCATCGCCCTGTTCTGGGCCACGTAAGCACGCCGGGCCACCATGACCGCCGACGGATACTTCACCCCCAAATCGCCCAGATCAGCCATGACCTTGAGCCCCAGAGAAGTCGCCGCAAAGAGGCCGGGAGGCGCCAGCACTGTTGCCGCTACAGCCCCCGACTGCAGGGCTGCAATCCTCTGCGCGTCCGGTCCTGTCTGAACCAACGTCATATCCTTCTGCCCCAGCCCGAATCTTTCAAAGGTCAACCTCGCTGCAAATTCCGTAATTCCCCCAAGACGAGAGACCCCCATCCTCTTTCCCTTGAGATCGGCGGGAGTACGGATATCCGGATGAACCACGAAACTGTAAGGCATAAGGTTATAGGACGACGCGATGATCACGGTATCCGCCCCCTGCAAGGTTGTCTGAATTGGCGTCGTTGCCGCGGCGTTAGCGAAGTGGAGCTCGTTCGCTAGCAGCGCCTGGATACTCGCGGCATCACCGCTTATCAGGATGAGCTCAGCAGTCAAGCCGTATTTCTTAAAAAGTCCAGCCTCGTGGGTAACCCAGACGGGGACATTGTAACCGGATGTTCCTCCATAGCTGATCCTGATTGTCTGTGCGTAGCCGGACGACGCGACCGCTAAGACTCCAAAAAAAACGACGATCCATTTGCAACGAGATAACCACATAAGAAGCCTCCTTCTGCGCGTGCGACTAAACTTATCTCACAGCCACCTTTCGGGCCGGGGCTAAATCGGATAGAGCTGGTGCCCGGCCTTGCGCGGGAGATAGCGGCCAAAAGGCTTTTCCACCGTAATCTTTGCCCGCGGCGCCCCGTCAGGCCATTCCATGATGATATGGCCCCGGAGTATCGTCATCACGGGCCAGCCCTTAAGCTCTTTGCCTTCCCATATAGACCACCCCGCGGAACTATAGATCATATTCCGGCTCACTTTCATGGTCCGGTTTAGGTCGACCACAACAAAGTCCGCATCCGAGCCGACGGCAATCGCTCCCTTCTTAGGATAGAGGCCAAAAATCCTGGCTGGATTTTCGCTACAGACTTGGACCAGCTTTTCAAGGGAAATCCTCCCTTTATGGAACCCCTCAGTCAACATGACCGGCAAATAGGCCTCGACGCGCGAAGGGAAGCCGCTGCTCGTTTCCCAGACGTTCCCCTTATCCATCTGCTCGCGCGACATTCCCCAGTCGACATGATCCGTCCCAATGCAGTCAATCTGGCCTACTCTCAGCGCTTCCCACAGCTGGGCCATCGCCTGCTCGCTTCGTAGGGGGACATTGATCTTCCAGACATCGTGAGACAACGTCAGATAATGGTGTCCGGTCTGGCTGTACACTTGGACCCCGTCGGCCCTCGCCTTGAGGATCTCGTCTATCGCTTCTTTGGTGGTCGTATGGACGATATAGAGACGGCACCCCGTAATGCCAGCGTAGTAGGCGTAGGTCCTCACATGTCCCGCCTCGCAAAAATGAGGCGAACGCTCGTCCCAGGCAGCCATATCGATCCTTCCCGCTCGCTTGAGACGATCTTCGAATATCCTGACGATTTCGTAGTTCTCCGGATGGATGCATATGAGGCCTGGAGGACCAATCTCGGCGGCCTTCTCCATCCCCAAATAGATCGTTCCATCGTCGAAACCCAACCACCCACCCTTCTGC
>JACPSF010000193.1 GCA_016193385.1 Deltaproteobacteria bacterium | reverse complement strand
CTGGCGCTGCGCTGGCTCGGCAAGCAGGGGGAGATCCGGGATTTGACTTACGGAGACCTCCAATCTCTCAGCAATCGCTTTGCCAACGTGCTGCGCGGATTGGGAGTCGGAAAAGGCGACCGGATATTCACGCTGACCGGACGCATTCCCGAGATTTACATCACGGCTCTCGGTACGTTGAAGAACGGCAGCGTCTTCTGTCCCTTGTTCTCTGCCTTCGGACCCGAACCCATCCAGCAGCGGCTCGCGATCGGCGAGGGGAAGCTGCTGGTCACCACAGAATTACTTTATCTCAGACGGCGCGTAGCTGAACTCCGAAAATCCCTTCCTCACCTCACAAGCATCCTGCTGGTCGGGAGCGAAGGTAGGACCACTGCGCTACCCGACACCGAAGACTTTCACACCCTAATGGCCTCGGCCCCTGACCGATTTGAGATTCCGCCCACCGACCCTGAAGACATGGCGCTGCTCCATTTCACCAGCGGGACCACAGGCAAGCCTAAGGGGGCGATCCACGTTCACAAAGCTGTGGTCGCCCACTACATCACGGGAAAGTATGCCCTCGACTTTCACCCCGACGACATCTTCTGGTGCACCGCTGACCCCGGCTGGGTGACGGGTACCTCCTACGGCATCATCTCTCCTCTCACCCACGGAATCACCAGCATCATCGACGAGGGCGACTTCGACGCCGAGCGCTGGTATGGAATTCTGCAGGACCAGAGAGTTACCAGTTGGTATACGGCGCCGACTGCGATCCGCATGATGATGAAGGTAGGCACGGAAGTGATTCGGAAATACGACCTCAGCGGTTTGCGCTTTGCTGCGAGCGTCGGTGAACCCC
The DNA here is from genome assembly GCA_016193385.1 of Deltaproteobacteria bacterium. The sequence goes on along the minus strand of JACPSF010000193.1, from coordinate 4,898 downwards.
TTAATCCGGAGGGGGTGGTTTGGGGTCAAGAGGCTTTCGGTTTGCCCTTCCATGACAACTGGTGGCAGACCGAGACAGGCGGCATCATGATTGCCAACTGCGCGGCCATGGAGATCCGGCCGGGTTCCATGGGCCGGCCACTCCCGGGCATCGAGGCGGCGATTGTCCACCGGCAAAAGGACGGGACGGTCGAGGTGGTTGATGAGCCCGGTGTCGAGGGAGAGCTGGCGCTTAAGCCGGGTTGGCCCTCAATGTTTCGGGGCTACCTCCATGAGGAGGAGCGCTATAAGAAGTGTTTTGCCGGAGGATGGTATCTCACAGGTGATCTTGCCAAGCAGGACGCCGACGGCTACTTCTGGTTTGTTGGCCGCGCCGACGATGTCATTAAGTCCGCGGGCCACCTCATTGGCCCTTTCGAAGTCGAGAGCGCCTTAATGGAGCATCCGGCTGTGGCTGAAGCTGGCGTCATCGGCAAACCCGACCCGGTTATCGGGGAGGTCGTCAAAGCCTTCGTTTCCCTCAAGCGGGGATACGAGCCGAGCGAAGCGCTACGCAAAGAGCTCCTCGGTTTTTCACGCGGCCGTCTGGGTCCGGCCGTAGCGCCAAGGGAGATCGACTTCCGCTCGAACGTCCCGAAGACGCGCAGCGGCAAGATCATGCGCCGCCTGCTAAAAGCCCGTGAGCTTGGGCTTCCGGAAGGGGACATGTCCACCCTGGAGGGCGACGAATGACGCGAGACCCGAAACCGATTCTGGAGCGTGAGCACGCGCTTCACCTGCTCTATCAGATGCTGCTGATCCGAAGATTCGAAGAGAAGTGTGTACAGCTCTACAGCGCCACCAACATCCGAGGTTTTCTCCATCTTTACATTGGCGAGGAGGCAGTGGCTGTCGGCGCCATCCAGTCCCTCCAATCCGACGACGCCATCGTCGCAACTTACCGTGAACACGGGCACGCACTCACGCGCGGGGTCTCCGCTGGCGCGATCATGGCGGAGATGTACGGCAAGGTCCAAGGGTGCAGCCGAGGTCGTGGGGGCTCCATGCACATCTTTGATGCCGCCACCCGTTTTTATGGCGGCAACGCCATTGTCGGCGGCGGGTTGCCTCTAGCTGTTGGCCTGGCGCTGGCAGACAAAATGCAAGGTCGCAATCGGGTCACCGCCTGCTTTTTCGGGGAGGGGGCCGTGGCTGAAGGTGAATTTCACGAGTCCATGAACCTCGCGGCTCTGTGGAACCTGCCGGTTCTCTTTTGCTGTGAAAACAATCTCTACGCGATGGGGACAGCTCTGGAGCGCTCTGAATCGGAAACCGATCTCTGCCTTAAGGCCGCGGCCTTCGAGATTCCCGCCTGGCCGGTGGACGGCATGGATGTCATCGCCGTGGAAGCCGCCGCGAAACGGGCCACTGCTGCCGTGCGCTCCGGCGGCGGACCGCACTTTCTCGAGTTTCGCACTTACCGGTTTCGCGCCCACTCCATGTATGACCCTGAGCTCTATCGAACGAAGGAAGAAGTTGAGGTCTGGAAGAAGCGAGATCCGATTCCCAATTTCGCCGCCTCGCTCAAACAGCAGGGGCTTCTGCAAGATGAGGATCTGGCACGCATGGAAGAGGAGGTGGCCGCGGAGATCACCCGGGCGGTCGAATTTGCCGAGGCCGGCACCTGGGAACCCGTGGAGGAGCTGACGAGATTCGTGCACTCCGAGGAGCCCAAGCGATGAGGGGAGAGACCCAAAAGATCCGGACGACCTATCGGGAAGCGATCCGGGCCGCTCTGCGCGAGGCGCTCCAGCGCGACGAAAGGGTCTTTCTGATGGGAGAGGACGTGGGCCGCTACGGCGGCTGCTTCGCGGTGAGCAAGGGGCTATTGGAGGAATTCGGTCCGGAGAGGATTCGTGACACGCCGCTTTCGGAATCGGCTTTCGTCGGCGCTGGAATCGGAGCCGCGATGGGCGGAGTACGGCCCATCGTCGAGATCATGACGGTGAACTTCAGCCTTCTGGCCCTCGATCAGATTATGAATAACGCCGCCACGATCCTGCACATGTCAGGGGGCCAGTTCAATGTTCCTCTGGTGATACGAATGACGACCGGAGCGGGGAGGCAGCTTGCGGCCCAGCATTCTCACAGCCTGGATGGTTGGTACGCGCACATTCCAGGCATCAAGGTGCTGACCCCGGCAACACTGGAGGATGCGCGAGGCATGCTATGGACGGCTCTCGAGGATCCGGACCCGGTTCTGATTTTCGAGCACGGCTCGCTTTACAACGTGGAGGGGGAACTGGCCGTTGATGCCGGCCCGGTGGAAGTCAGCAAGGCGGCGGTTCGACGGCCGGGAACAGACGTGAGCCTTATCACTTATGGCGGCACCCTCGGTAAAACGCTGCAAGCCGCTCAAGAGGTTGCCGCCGAAGGCATCAGCGCCGAGGTCGTGGACCTCCGCACTTTACGGCCGCTTGACACGGTTGCCATCGTGGAGACCGTCGCCAAAACCCATCGTGCCGTCATCGTCGACGAGGGATGGCGCAGCGGCAGCATCTCGGCCGAGATCATGGCGCGCATCATGGAGAACGCCTTCTACGAGCTTGACGCTCCCGTGGCGCGAGTCTGCAGCGTCGAGGTGCCCATGCCTTACCCCAAGCACCTTGAGGATGCGGCGCTCCCGCAGGTGCCCGGCATCGTGGCAGCCATTCAGCGCGTGGTAAGAAAACATGGCTGAGTTTCGCATGCCTTCGCTTGGCGCCGATATGGAGGCAGGCACTCTGGCCGAATGGCGTGTCCGTCCCGGCGATGGGGTGAAGCGGGGGGATATCGTAGCCGTGGTCGACACCGAAAAGGCGGCCATCGAGGTCGAGATCTTCGAGGATGGTATCGTTCAGGCGATCCTCGTTCGAGAAGGGGAGAAGGTCCCGGTCGGAACCGTCTTGGCCATGATTCGCAACGAGGGGCAACCTGAGCAGCCCATTCCGCCGCAGGAAGTCAAGGCCGAGAAGGGTGCGCCATCGGCTCCCCGGCCAACCGCGGCTGCTCGAGTCCCACAGGCTCCGATGGCGGCGCTACGTGGGCTTCGAGTGTCGCCGCTTGCGCGCAGAAGGGCGGAAGAGCTCGGCGTGCAGCTCACCGCAATGACGGGAACTGGCGAGGGCGGAGCGATAACGAAAGAGGATGTAGACCGAGCGGCGGCCACGGCTGCCCGCCCGGTCCGAGCCGCGCCACCCGCGGAGGAGCGCCAGGCCGGTTTGCGTCGAGTGATCGCCGCTGCCATGGCTAGATCCAAGCGTGAAATTCCCCATTACTATCTCGGCACCGACATTGATATGAGCCAGGCCATGGCTTGGCTGGCGGCGGAGAAACTCAAGCGGCCTGTGACCGAGCGGCTGCTCTACTCAGCTCTTTTGCTCCGTACGGTGGCGCTTGCCGCGTGCGAAGTCCAGGAAATGAACGGCTTCTGGGTGGACGGATCGTTTAAGCCTGGCCCGGCCATCCACGTCGGTGTGGCCATCTCGCTCAGACAGGGTGGACTGGTAGCGCCCGCGATTCACGACGTGGACAAGAAGAGCCTGGATGAGCTTATGCGCGACATGCTCGACCTTGTGAAGCGTGCCCGTGCTGGAGTTCTCCGCAGCTCCGAGCTCTCGGATCCCACGATCACGGTGACCAGCCTCGGCGAGCAAGGAGTTCAAACGGTTTTCGGAGTCATCTACCCGCCGCAGGTGGCGCTCGTCGGCTTTGGACGGATCACCGAACGTCCATGGGCAGCAGCCGGAGTGGTGGGGGCTAGACCGGTGATTTCAGCGAGCCTTTCGGCAGACCACCGCGTGAGCGACGGCCATCGAGGGGGCCTATTTCTCGCTGCTATCGGTCGCCTTCTCCAGGAACCGGAGAAGCTATGACAGCGGAACAAATTCGGGAGACGGTGCTGCGCGTTCTTGGCTCGGTTGCTCCTGAAGCGGAACTTCAGTCGATCGATCCCCGGCTCAGTCTGCGCGACCAGCTCGACATTGACTCCGTGGATTTCCTGAACTTTGTGATCGGCATACATGCGGAACTCGGGATGGATATTCCCGAGGTGGATCTCCCTAAACTGGCCACCCTCGAAAGTTGCGTGTCTTACCTGCTATCTAAAAGCGAAGTGGAAGGAGTAAAAAAATGACCAAGGACAATGATAGGACCCAGCTTTTTAGATTGAGCCACCGAGGAGCTGGGCGAAGAGCCGCCCTCAGAATGAGCCTAGAAAGACAAACCCCTCATAGAGAGGGAGATGAAGCCATGCCTGGGTCCCATATAAGAAAACCCAACAGGCCCCCGAGTAAAGAATCGACGGGATAGTGGATGTCTCTGCCTCAAACTTAAGATACAACAGCACGGCGGCCGGCAAGCCCCATTGAAATCCCACCAAGGCAACCAAGGCGAAAAAACTCAAAATCCAGCAGAAAGTGGCTAGTTCTTTCCGAATCAGGCCTTCCCCGGTTCGGCTGGGTAAGCTGCGGGAAGCGACAACAAAGGGCGCGATTAGACCCGTGATCGACAGCAACAGTCCGACGCTTGTTGCCGCGAATGGGAATATGGCAGCGGCAAAAGGCCAAGCCGTGGCACGGAGCAAGGCCCCGGCAAAAACTAGTGTCATGATCAAGCACAATAAGAAGTCCAGCCTTGATTTCATTTTCTTTGTCCGCGTAAAAAGCCGTACGCTAGGATGCCCGCGATCGCTAGAACGAGGAGCAGGGTGATCGGTCGCAGCAGAAATCCCAGGCCGAAGCTGGCTATCGAGATAAATAGGAAGTTTTCGGATAGGGGCCCAAGGATAAATCCAAGCAGTAAGGGAACGCGCGTCCATCCCGCGCGCATCATCACGTAGCCCAGGATCCCGAAAAGCAACGTAAAGACAAGCGTTCCGGG
>JACPSF010000002.1 GCA_016193385.1 Deltaproteobacteria bacterium | reverse complement strand
TCCCTTATCGCAGTTGTGGTGCAGGATGGAGCCGAATCGCTCCAGGTAAGCCTGGCACAAAGACTGGGATATGGCCTCCATTATGGCGTCGCAAATCGTATCCGGGTGCCCCAGCCCTTTGCGCTCAACGATTTCGACATCCGTCTCGGAGACCGAAGGACCCGGCATCTGCTGGATGTGGAAATGATCCATTCGCCACCAAGCTGCCTAGTGCTCAGTGTCCGCTAGATTCTCCCAATCGCGAGGATATACAGAGGTTCTTCCGTGGCATCCAGCGAAAGGACCTTCTTGACCTTCGAGTCCTCAAAGGCCCCCACCATTACCACCCCGAGCCTCAAAGAGACCGCCTGCAGGCACACATTTTGCGCCGCGTGGCCGGCTTCCATGTGCACGTATCTGAGACCTCTCTGTCCGTACTTGCTCACGGTTCGCTCGTAGACGCCAGAGAAGACGAGGAGGAGTGCGGCGTCTCCCACGGCAGGCTGACCCAGCGAGCTCCGGTAGAGTTCCCCTCGCTTATCGCCCTCGATCACCCGGATCAATTCGTGCAATAGCGAGCGGTAATGGTAGATCCCGGCCGGAAGACCGTCGATGTTCCCGGAGACCACGCGTGCTTCCAAGGGGTAGAGGGCTCCGGCCGAAGGGGCGGTTCTCAACCCTCCCGGATCGGTGACTCCCTGAGCGGCCCAGAGAAGCTGAGCGACTTGAGCCAACGTTAGGGGGCCGCCCCTGTATTCCCTGACGGACCTTCTCAGCCGGAGGCTTTTCTCGACCGATGTCCCGCTATCATATGCGGGCGTGGGTAGACTTATCGTCTTGACGCGCTCCATCGCATATTCGTGTAACGCTCTCAATGATTGTGTGAGCATATCTCGTGCCAACTCCAAACTCAGCGGAAAGCCGGGTGCCGTGGATTTGATGCGACCGTCCGTATGGTCGTGAGGGCATCTTTTTAGAAATGAGAAAAACGAGAAGAAATTTTTTTCTACCTTCGGAAACCACAGCTCCGGGCTGTGAAATGGAAGCGGCGGGCGAGGGGTTATCGCATGCCATGGTTGTTGCGCATTGACCCAGGCGGAGGATTCCCTCGTGGACAAAAAGACGCTGGAGGAAATGGTCCAGAAGCTGCATAAGCAGCGAAAACTTTATCTGCTCGAGTTCAAGGAGGCAGAGACAGGTCTTCGCTTCATCGTCACCCTTGCGATTTTCAGTAGTCTTAACTTCCCAGCCTTGGGAAGGTTACAGTCCCCAGGTTACTGCAGGATTCGCCAAGCGTCGGAGAATCAAGGGGGGAGGTTCCGGGCACGGAAATTGCTGGTTTAAGCTTTGCGTGGGTTTGCCGCAGGGTTTGTCCAAGTGAGGGTTCTGTATGAAAAGGGACGCTCTCACAAAGAATGATCCTCCAACTTGGGACGAGCTGTTTCTTGTTGTGGACTTGGTTCTGGCGATTTTCGTAGTCGCATGGGTGCTGATCGGGCTGTTTCTTTAGCGGCTAGAGGAAGTCAGGCATTGTTTGGTTCAATGCTCAGCAAAAGAAAGTTCACTTCGGTTAGATCGCTTGGCAGGGGTTTGGCGAAAGCGGAGTTGTTTGCCGATGAGGCTATGAAAATTGCGCTATTTGTGGACTCCAGGAGGCGGACCTTTTTAATGAAACTCATAGCCGAAAGGGTCGATACGACAGTCGGAGAGCTCATAGCGGCCTTGAGCGATGCGGCCTTTGAACTCTGTAGCGACGAAAAAGAGGCCTATCTACTTGTGAGCTTGGCCCTGGAGGATATTTTGCTAAGCTGTGCCTTCCGGCAGGCAGTCTTCGCGTTCTTTTCCGAAAACGGGAAGCGGTTGCCTGAAGAGCGCTTGGCACGTGTTTAGGTTAGTGGCGTATGCTGTGGCGCGAACACCTTAAGAGCGCCAGTGTTCGGCCATGGCTAATGGCGTCCTTTCTAGGTGTCTTTCTTCTGGTGCTCCGGCCCGACGCCGAGGCGGCAGGGAACAACAGCTCTGCGATTCCTATCCTCGGCTATCATCGTTTTGGGCCCGGAGTCATCGATCGGATGACGGTGACGGTTTCTCTCTTTGAGTCCCAGTTGAGATACCTGAGGGATCATGGCTACACGGTCATTCCTCTCAAACAACTGGTTCGTTATCGCCTCACCGGAGCGCTTCCCCCACCCTCCCGCTCCGTCGTAATCACGGCTGACGATGGCCACCGATCTGTCTATACACATATGCTTTCGCTGGCAAAACGGTACCGTATCCCGGTGACGCTTTTTGTCTACCCCTCCGCGATAAGCAATACTGCTTATGCCCTAACTTGGGAGCAACTCCGGCAATTGAAAGAGACCGGCCTCTTTGAGGTTCAGTCCCATTCGTACTGGCATCCTAACTTCAGGGAGGAAAAGCGACGGCTGAGCTCTGAGGAATATGAAAAGCTCGTCGACATGCAGTTGAGAAAATCAAAAGAGATGCTAGAAAAAAAGCTCAAAATCCATGTCGATATGCTGGCGTGGCCCTTTGGTTTCTTTGACGACGAGCTTATTGAAAAGGCTATCAAGGCGGGCTATGTAGCCGCTTTTACTTTGGAAGGACGGCATACGACCCTGTCCGATAACGTCATGGCCCTGCCGCGCTATCTGATGACCGAGGCGCATCAGGAAGAAGCATTTGCAGAGCTTTTCTCTGATCGCCCGAGGCACCAGAAGCGGGGTTACTGAGCATGCGGAAAAACTTGAGGTCTATCGTCCCCCTCGTGCTTGCTTTGATTTTCTTAGTGGGGGCGGCTGACGAGGCAGCGCACCGAGGTAGGATCTTCGATGCAGTCACGGGAAGGCCGATAGAGGGGGCGCTGGTCACGCTAGATGATGTGGTTGTGCAGACCGACGTCAACGGAAGATTTCAAATCGGCGGGAGCGGCCCGCCCATAGGGGTCAGGGCCTACGGATACTTAAGAGAGTGGGTCGACCTGAGGCAGCGACATGATGGGGCTCAGGACGTTGCCTTAAAGCCTTTTTCACCGAAGGCCCTGTATCTATCTTTCTATGGAATAGGTGACCGCGCGTTACGGCAATCGGCGCTCGACCTGATGGAGACTACCGAGATCAACGCGCTGGTCATAGATGTCAAGGGGAACCGGGGCAGGATCCCGTACAAGAGCGATGTTCCCCTTGCTACTCAGGTGGGAGCCCAGCAGGTCATCACTGTCAAAGACATCGAAGGCTTGCTCAGATCTTTACACGAAAAGGGCGTATATACTATTGCCCGAATCGTCGTTTTCAAAGATAATCCTCTAGCTTCGGCCAGGCCCGATCTGGCCGTGAAGGCTCCGAGCGGAACGGTGTGGCACGATCGAGAAGATCTCGCGTGGACCGACCCCTTTAAGAAGGAGGTGTGGGATTACAACATTGCGGTCGCCGTGGAAGCCGCCCGATACGGTTTTGACGAGATCCAGTTCGACTATGTGCGTTTTCCCGACGCGCGGGGCCTCGTTTTTTCCATGCCAAACACGGAGGAAACCAGGGTGAGGGCCATTTCCGAATTTCTCCAGCTAGCCCGAAAAAAGCTGACACCTTACAACGTCTTTCTCGCCGGAGACATCTTCGGCTATGTGTGTTGGAATCTCGATGATACGGGGATCGGGCAGAGACTCGAAAAGCTAGCCCCGCATCTCGATTACCTCTCGCCGATGCTCTATCCATCCGGGTTTCACGCCGGCATACCCGGAATCAGTAATCCCGTCGCCCACCCTTATGAGATTGTCTATCGTTCGCTTGCGCGGGCCAGGGAAAGGACGGGTCTGCCGCCTGTTCGCTTCAGGCCATGGCTGCAGGCATTCAGAGACTACGCCTTTGACCGGAGGCTGTTTACTGCCAGAGAGATACGGGAGCAAATCAGGGCTGCTGAAGACTTCGGCGCTAACGGTTGGATGCTGTGGAATCCCGAAAATATCTATTCTGCTGATGGATTGAAGAGCCTTGGTCGCTAACGCGTCGTGAGGGCAAGACGATGATGGTCGTAAACGATCGCCAGCGAGCGCGCCGGGCTTTCGGATATCAGATCGCGGTTGCCATTTTGCTCTGGTTGCAGGCGGGGCCGGCGCTGGGGAGCGACCTGCGCGAGAGGGACCTTCGGCCCATCGCCGAAATCGTGAACAGAGAAGTTCGTTTGGGGAACATACCCGGGGCTGTGGTCTTGATCGGGCATGAGGGTAAGGTGCTGTATCGCCGGGCATTCGGGTACCGCGCTCTGGAACCCCAGAGAATCCCGATGACGGAGGATACGATCTTTGATCTCGCCTCTCTCACCAAGGTGATCGCGACGACGACTGCAGTCATGCAGCTCGTCGAACAACGAAGACTCCATCTGGAGGATTCCGTCGCGAGGTATCGGCCTGAGTTTGGGTCCCGCGGGAAGGACCAGATTAGGGTCCGAGACCTGCTCAGTCACTCGAGCGGCCTTAGGGCGGGGCTGGACTTAAAATCCCCATGGTCAGGACATGGAGATGTCCTCAAGCGGATCGCGGCAGAGAAGTCGGTGTTTCCTCCTGGGAAGAGCTTTCTATACAGCGACATTAACTTTATCCTATTGGGCGCGCTGGTCGAGCGGGTTTCCGCTCTTCCGCTTGAGCTGTACTGCACCCGGCACATTTTCACTAAGCTCGGAATGAAAGACACCGGCTTTATACCCTTGGCCGGGCAGCGCGATCGGATCGCTCCAACCGTGTACCGAAACGGAAAAATGTTATGGGGAGAGGTTCATGATCCCACGGCGTACAGGATGGGCGGGGTCAGCGGGCATGCGGGCGTTTTTTCGACTGCTGACGACCTCGCGTCGTTCGCGCAGGCGCTGCTGGACGGCGGCAGGGCGGGGGGTACGCGAATACTCAGCCAGGCGAGCGTCGAACAGATGACAGCGCCTCATTCGGGTCGCGATACGGGGAGATGGTGGGGACTCGGCTGGGAACTCGACGCCCCATTTGTATCCAACCGGGATGAGCTTCCTCCCGTGGGTTCCTACGGGCACGGCGGGTACACAGGGACATCGATATGGATCGATCCCATTTCCAAGACCTACGTGATTATCCTAAGCCATAGAGTCCATCCGCGCGGTAGCGGCGACGCGAAGCCGTTAAGAGCGCATATTCGGGAATTCATTTCCGGGTTGCTCGATCCGTTGTCGATCGACCAGGTGCTCGACCGCCGACCGTTATCCACCAAGTTTCCTGAACTCGCGACTACGGGTAGAAAGGATGTGCCGGACGGTGAGCTTCAAAGTGGAGTCGACGTTTTGGCAGCCGAAAGTTTCGCGCCGCTATCCGGTCTTCGGGTTGGTCTAATCACGAATCAAACCGGCCTGGACTCAAAGGGCCGTCGCACGCTTGACTTGCTGATGAAGGCTCCGGCAGTGAGGCTTGTCGCGCTTTTCAGCCCCGAGCATGGCCTTTATGGCGACGCGGATGAAAAGGTGGCTTCGGGCGTCGAGCCAACGACAAAGCTGCCCGTGTATAGCCTTTATGGCGATGTCCGACGTCCAACCAAAGAGATGCTTGAGGGCCTTGACGCGCTTGTCTTTGACATTCAGGATGCCGGGGCACGATTTTATACCTACGCTAGCACTATGGCTTACGCTATGGAGGAAGCCGCCAAAAAAAGGCTTAGCTTCTTTGTGCTCGATAGGCCCAATCCCATAAACGGTTCCGTGGTCCAGGGACCCATCTTAGACTCGGCCTTGAGATCCTTCACCGGCTACTTCCCCTTGCCTGTGAGACACGGCATGACTGTGGGAGAGCTCGCTCTAATGTTCAATGGCGAGGGTAAGATCGGAGCCAACCTCCATGTCGTCAGAATGAGAGGCTATCGGCGCGGCGCCTGGTATGATGAGACGGGTCTTCGCTGGGTCCGTTCCTCTCCGAACCTGCCCACGCTCAGGGCAGCGACTTTGTATTCCGGGGTGGGACTGGTGGAAGGTGCAAACGTAAGCGTGGGGCGGGGAACGGAAGCCCCTTTTGAGCTGCTTGGCGCGCCCTGGGTAAACGGCATGGAACTGGCAACCTACTTGAATGGGAGGAAGATCCCAGGGGTGTGGTTTGTGCCCGCAAGCTTCACGCCGGCTTCGGGTCGATATAAAGATCAGGTTTGTCACGGAGTGCGGATTGCCCTGGTGGACCGCAACGGCCTGGATGCCCCGGTGTTGGGGATCGAGATCGCGAGCGCGCTCTACCGGTTATACTTAGGCGAGTTCCAGATCGAAAAAACCCTGGGGCTCATTGGGGCTCGGTGGGTTCTCCAGGCAATTAAAGATGGTTGGGACGCAAGAACAATCGCGCAACGCTGGGAGGCCTCGCTCAAGGAGTTTCGCAAGCTGCGAGCGAGGTACCTGCTCTACCCTTCACCGGCTGCGGACTAACATAACAACCTTTCTTTTGTTTCGCTCGCGGGACCTCCCCGGCCTCTTAGCCTGGCTTTTCATCTCAGTCTTTTCATCCCGGCGAATTGCCGGCGTGAATTTCCCGAAAGCGGGAATCGCCGCAGGAATTTTCCTGATCTCTGAACTGCCACCTGCCGGGAAAACTACCTGGCATAACCCTTGCACCACAGTCTCACCAGCCCATTGCTCGAGGATGAGTGAGGGTGAGTGGACAGCGGGCTTCTGCGCCCCCAGGAGGAGAAGATGAACGAAAAGCGCTGGGAGCATTTCGCCCACGAGGCTGACATCGGCGTCCGCGGTATCGGTGCTACGAGGGAAGAAGCCTTCTTTGACCCTGTGGACCCGATAGGGGAATATGACGAGAGCGTTCGGAGGAGAATCGAGCTTCACCCGGAGCTGAGCCTCATGTTCGCCGTTCTCGAAGATGCGGTTTCCTCCTTTCAGAAGCATGTCTCCGCTCGCGACCAGAAAGGAAGAAAAATCTTCCGCAAAGCTGAGGATTGGATCTTGGACGATAGGAATGACGAAATTTTCTCCTTCGTGAGTATTTGCGAGCACTTGGGGATCAATCCCAAATACCTTCGTCAGGGACTGCTCCGTTGGAAGCAGAAGAGGCTTACGGAGCAAGGTTTCGAGCACCCCGCCCGGCTCACACAAAACCCTTTTCCCGCAAAAACCGGCGCCATCCCTGTCGCCGAAGTGGGGGAAAAACAGGAGCAGGCGAGAGCTAGGCCTGAGGCTGAAGAAGGACCGGATGCACTGACTCTCTACCTTCAAGAAGTGGCGTCCATCCCCCGTCTGACTCATGAGCGGGAGAGCGATTTGATCAAGCAGATGAGAGAAGGCCAAGAGAAATTGGTCGAGGCGCAAGCCTCTTCGGGCGTAGACCGTTCTTCGGCTCTTTCTCAAGGAAGTTCTCGCGGCTTGGCCTCCCGCTCCTGGATCTGATCCAGGATGGAAACATCGGGCTTCTAAGGGCGGCGGAAAAATTCGACCCGCGACTTGGGCTTCGCTTTTCCACTTATGCGTGGTGGTGGATTCGCCTGTTTGTCAGACAGGGCGCCATCGAATCGGCATGGATCATTCGGGTTCCGACCACCGTTATGGAGCAGTGGCGCAAGCTCGGCCAGACCCGGCACAATCTCTTTCGGAAGCTGGGGAGAGAGCCCATGCTCAGAGAAGTCGCGGCCGAAATGGGCCGGCCGCTCGAGGAAGTGCTACGAATTGTCGGCGCGATGAGAAAGCCCATCTCTCTTGAGGCCCCTGTGGGGGAGGAGGGCCACCTGGCTCAGTTTGTCGAAAATAGGCGGAGCGCACAGCCATTCGATACGGCTGTACAGGCTGAGGTCCGTGCTCATGTTGCCAAGGCCCTCGCCGCTCTGCCGCGCAGGGAAGAGGCAATGCTTCGCACCCGCTTTGGAATCGGCGAAGCTCACGAGCATACGTTGGAGGAAGTAGGGGAGAAATATTCAATCACGAGAGAGCGGGTCCGACAAATCGAGCATAGGGCCTTTGAAAGACTCCGTGTGACCGCTCAAAGAGCCGGAGCTGAGCAGTCCCTTGCTTGAAGCCGTACTGGGGAAAACTCGCCGTACGGAATTTTAGAGGGGGCGATGGAAACATGAGTAACTCTTGGGCGCTTTGGCGCAGGCGCTTAATCGACAATGCGCAGCTTGCGGTTGCAATGCAAGCTAAATTGGCCAAGGGAGTTGCGTTCATGCACCATCGCTCTACTCGACTTCATGATCTCAGACTCAGGCTTGACCCCAAATGTTCGTGAGACTTCGTAATCGGTGCCCGCCTGCGATGTGCGACGCGAGCGCGCAAGCGCTTCTCGCGTAATAGAGCCTCTAAAGGTCGATCATCACCCTGAATCCGCCGTAGGCCATGCGTTTGACGTCGAAGGGCATCGCCTTCGGATCCATCATCTTTGCGAGGCGCGGGTCCTTCATCACCCTGGCGTTGACCCGATCGCGATGCGCCCGTGACTTGAACACGATCCAGGCGAACACCACCGTCTCTCCCGTTTTGGTCCCGACCATTCGTGGGAACAAAGCCCCCCACTTCGGCTTGAGATCGTCGCCGGCGCTCTCCACGTACTGGAGGGCGCCGCGCTCGTGCCAGATTTTTCCGGCTTTTCGGGCGATCCGCCGGTAGAGCTGCAGTTTTTTCTTAGGTATCGGTAATACGTAGCCGTCAACGTAGCGCATAGATCCTCCGTAGTGCTTGTTCTGTCTTATTACTTCATTTCTTTTGATGCGGCGCCAGCCGCCAGCGGCCGTAGGCGACGAACGCCGAGAGGAGCCCCACCACCAGCGGGATCAGCGCCATCGCGATATCACCGCTCATCAGCGTGACCACCGTCGCACCGATCATGATGATCACCAGGCCGGCGGCGGCCAGGGGCGTCAGGCCGGGCCGAATGCGCAGGAGCCCGGGGAGGATCAGGCCGAGTGCGCCGAGCACCTCGCACACGGCGATGAACCGCAGGAACAGGCCCGGCAGCGGCACCTGCTTTGTCATTTCCTCGATCGGCAGGACCAGCTTGATTCCACCGGCAAACAGAAAAATGGCCGCGAGCAGCCCCTGAACGATCCACAGTGCGTAGTTCATGATCGTTTTCCTCCGTGGAAACTGTAGCTGCCGGGTAAGGCCTTTTGATGCAACGAAGGAATGGGCGTCCCTGATTTCACAACGACCGTCCGTCGAAGTGCTGAAACGGAACGCTGTCCAGGTCAATTCCTTCGAGGCAGCGAATGTTGATCGCGGCCATCCGATTGCCCTTTGGATCGGTGCCTTCTCCGTACGGGTGAATGCCACACGTCCGGCAAAAGCGGTGCTTGATAATGTGCTTGTTGAACGTGTACGTGCCGATATCTTCTTCCGATGTAAGCACGTGCAGCTGGTCGCGCGGCACAAACCACAGGAGAGATCCTTTGCGGGAGCACATGGAGCAGTTGCATGCCATCGCCCCATTGAGTTCACCTTCGATCTCGAACGCAACCTTCCCGCAGTGACAGCTTCCCTTGTACTTCACGTGAACCTCCAAACTCTAGCCGCCGGCGATCGCCCCCACGACCATAAAAGGCTCGGCGCCCGTTGCGACCGCGTCGGGCAGCGGCGCGTCCGGTTGTTCGTGGGACAGATCCTGCCCGCAGGCGAAAAATCTCACGAACGCTCGACGCTGTTGCGTGACGTGGTCGCGGATCGTCCCGCGCAACATCGGATAGTGCGCCTCGAGCGCGTCGAGAACAGAGCGCTGCGTAGCCTGACCCTCGACGTGGAGCTTCACCTCGCCGTCGACGCGCGCGAGCTTCCTGAGATGCGCCGGGAGCACGACTCGGATCATGGCAGCGTCTGGACTTCGACGGACAGCACGGACGGAAGATCCCGGACGATGGGCGCCCAGTTGTCCCCGGCGTCGGCCGATAGGTACACCTGCCCGCCGGTGGTGCCGAAGTAGACGCCGCACTTATCGAGCGCGTCGACGGCCATCGCGTCGCGTAACACGTTCACGTAGCAGTCGCTCTGCGGCAGGCCTTTAGTGAGCGGTTCCCACTCGTTGCCGCCGCTCCGGCTGCGGTAGACGCGCAGCTTGCCGTCGGGCGGGAAATGCTCCGAGTCGCTCTTGATCGGCACGACGTAGACGGTCTCCGGCTCGTGCGCGTGCACGTCGATCGGGAAGCCGAAGTCGGTCGGGAGGTTGCCGCTGACCTCGCGCCACGACTCGCCGGCGTCGTCGCTCCGCATGACGCACGCAGTGGCCGACCTCGGCATTCGGGTCCGGGATGTGTTCGGACTTCAGTCCACGATTGATCGGCCGCCACGCCTTGCCGGCGTCGTCGGTCCGGAACGCGCCCGCAGCGGAGATGGCGATGAAGATCCGCTCGGGGTCGCTCGGATCCAGCAGGATCGTGTGCAGGCACATTCCACCGGCTCCGGGTTGCCATTTGGGCCCGGTTCCGTGGCCGCGCAGCCCGGCAAGTTCCTGCCACGTCTTCCCGCCGTCGGTCGTGCGGAACAGGGCGGCATCCTCGACGCCGGCGTAGACCGTTTCCGGATCGGTCAGCGACGGTTCGAGATGCCAGACCCGCTTGAACTCCCAGGGGTGCGGCGTGCCGTCGTACCACTGGTGCGTAGTGAGAGGTTTGCCGGTTTCAGGAGAAGTGTCGTAAACGAACTTGTTGCTCTCGCCCTTGGGCATGCCGTCTGGGGTGGTGGTCGGTTCGCCGGGGGGTGTTCCGGGTTGGTGCCAAGCCTTGCCGCCGTCATCCGAGCGTTGAATGATCTGCCCAAACCAGCCGCTCGACTGCGAAGCATACAACCGATTCGGATCAGCAGGAGATCCCTTCAAGTGGTAGATCTCCCAGCCCGCAAAGTGGGGGCCGCTGATATCCCACCGTTCGCGCTTTGCGTCCGACGCGAGAATGAACGCGCCCTTGCGCGTGCCAACCAGTACTCGTACCTTGCTCATACCTTACTCCTTCCTTTCGTCTCCTATGACTACCTTATCGGGTCCCGTTTCAACTTGCTCTACCAGCACGACGAATGAGCGAGGCCGTTCGGGACATGTGAACCAAAAAACTATTTCCAATGGGGTGGGTAGGTCTTTTCGTAGCCGGGGAGTGCCTCTACCCGTTTCACCCAAGCAGCGATGTTTGGGTAGCTCTGAGCCAGCGGAAGCAAGCCCAGTTTTAGAGGTTTCGCTGCATCTTTGGACGCCGCCCGCAGAATGAGCTGAATCAAGGGAAATAGAGCGATGTCCGCGGCTGAGACTTGCGATCCGACAAGCCAGTGGGAATGGGCAAGAGCCATCTCCATGCGACTCAGTTCCTCGCGTATCGCTGCCGCGGCCGCCTGAATTTCATCGGTTTTTTCCAGCCCCTTGCCGAAAAAGATCGATGTAACCAGTTTGTTGCCGGGAAGACCCAGGTAAGACTCCGTTTCCGAGATCGACCGCCATATCTGCCCGGTCTCCTGCGGAGTTCTGCCGAAGATCGGCGGGTCCGGATATTTTCGATCCAGATAGGCCATGATAGCGAGTGACTCGTAGAGCACGAAGTCTCCATCCTTTAAGGTAGGCACCTTCCCGCGCGGGTTCAGCCTGAGATATCCGGACGATTTGTGGTCTTCTTTGGAGAACTCCAACAGTTTCGACTCGTAGGGCACCCCTTTTACCTCGAGCGTCAACATCACGCGCCACGAGAGCGGGCTGCCGCTACCCAGTAAATTTCGAGTACCATAGTCTTTTCTCCTTTTCCGGTCGCATTAAACTCACCCGTTGGTTTCATATACAGTTCAACGTTTTGCCAGTCGGCTACTTTGTCGGACTCGGCCCCTCCGAGAATTTAGGCAAATCCGGATTCATGTAATCCCACGGTTGAGCGCTTGAAGTAAAAATATCGGCCAAGGGCTTGTGCCACGAGGGATCATCGAGGCCTCCAGCAGGGATGCCTATAAGACATAAGCTTCTTTCTTTTGGACGTCACAGCTTGGTTAGGCCCGATTGCTCGGACATTGCCAGCCGTCGCGCCTGAAAGAGCGCGGCCAGGTGTAGCATGATAAACAACGGCACGAGGTAACCCGGGATAAGCACGAGCGGCAACTGAGCCATCGGGGCGGTGGTTATCTCCCTCAAGGCGAGGGCGGAGCTGAGGGCGCCGGTGCTCACGGCCACGACAAGGTCAAGGATGCCGAGCAGATTCCAGACTACGAATGGTTTGCTGGCGGCAAAGCCGGGCCGGCGAATGAGGGAAAGTATCACCCAAGGCGCGGTGACTCCGATCGCAATATCGCCAAGACCGGCGGGCCAGGCGAAGAGGCCGGGCAGCACACCATGCTCATAGAGAGCCAGAAACCCCAGCCCGGCGAATCTCCAGGCCTGGATTCCCGTCGCGAGGCGAAGGTCAACGGCCAAAACGAATTCACGAAAGGCACCTACCGCCCAAAACACGGCGAGAGAGGCGATGATAGGTGTCGTAACGCCGATGAGGATCGGAAGTGGCAGCGTCCCAGGCGGCCGGACAAATGCTCCGCCCGCGCCGAGGAAAAAAACCAGCGCGAGCCAAATGGCAAGCACAACGGTGACGATCAACGTCATGCGCAGCGGGCTGTCGAATTGAGACGGTATTGCGGCGCGCGTCCGTACTGCTTTCATTATGTCCATGGAGAGTCCTCCTTGGTCTCCAGGCAGGTGTGCCTTCTTAGCACGCGGAGACGTCCAGGAGATGGCTGGCTTCAATGCAGCTCAGTCCGTACTCCTGCATGAGAAGCACCGCCGCATCCTGCAAGCGGTTTTCAATCAAAGCCCGTCGTGCCTCAGCAGGAAGCTCTTCTTCAACGAATAGCAATGGCACAACCGAAAAACTCATAGCGAGCTCCTTTCGTGATCTTCTGTACGCCTTATTGCCTGCCATAACTTACCCAACCATCTTCTAGTTTCCCAAGCCTTAGCATGAGCATGTTTTGCTAGTTTCCTTTCTTTCCAGCGCAGCAATCCCTGACGCACGTATTCGGGGTTAAACCCCAGAACCTCACAGATGCTCTCAAAGGAAAAAATCCAATCGATGTCCTCTTCCAGGATCCACTCCTCCCCCTCCTCGAAAAGCCTTTTCCCTCTCCCACTTCGTGCCGAAACGTTGTCCTGAAAACACTGAATGGCATCCTCCAGGACTGCCAGCATGAGCCTTTTCTCTGGCTCCAAGACGGTGCTTCTGCGAAGGTTCTGAAAATACTGAGCGGACACAAGCGTGTCCGGCTGAAAGAGGGAGGCGAGCTTTTCGTCCAGGGTGAGGCCGGGCGTGTATTCAGGACTTCCAGTTTCTAGCCCCATGCTTCCTATCTCCTAGTTTGAAGTGGCACTGACGCGCCCGTCGATCGTGCGCGAGATCTCTTCCTTGCTCACCACGCCAATGATCCGTTCCCTTTCCTCTCCATCTTGGAACAGAATCAAAGTCGGTATGCCTTGAATGTGATAACGCTGCACGACGGAAGGATTGTCATCGACGTTCAACTTGGCAACCTGCACCTCGTCCGCGTGCTGCTCGGCTACCGCTTCAACTATCGGCGCAAGCGTCCGGCACGGTCCACACCATTCCGCCCAGAAATCCACCAGGACAGGCTGGTTTGACTGCAACACAGCCTGCTCGAAATTGCCTTCGTTCACTTCCTGAATATGCTCACTCATGCCCGTCCTCCTCGCACGATCTGTTCTACGACGGCTTTGTTCATGCATCCTTCCGCTACAAGCTCAGCCCCGTGCCGATACATCTGAGCCAGGAGCTCCCTTCCTTGGTCGTCAATAAACGTCACCGCGCATAGCAGAACTCTAACAGGCCGGTTGGAGTCAGCGGCCTTTCGCCAGCAGCCTTCCAATTCCTGAACCCACGGTCCCGCAAGACTCCCTTCGAGCTCGAAAATGGTGCCTGTCGCGTCCGTTTGGGTAGTGATTCTCAACATAGCTATATGGAGTCTCCGTCGATGAGGACAATGAACACTCCCTGAAGTTTGTCCGCCGCTTCCAAAAGCCCGCGATCTACAGCGGTCCGCTCGATTCCAAACCGGTCGAACCAACCGATTGCCAGGAGATCACCCGCACGGTTGTAAAGCTCCAGATAGTCGCCGGGCCTCTTGGTTCTCGCGTCGTCATAGAGCGCGATTGCTCCCACAATCGCCCCTTCATGGAAGACCGGAGAAAGCGACACGAGAGTGAGATCGCTCTGGTCCGGCGCCGAAACGGAAAGAAGCATTTCGTGCGTCGACTGAGTATCGCCGGCTTGCAGGGATTGAGCAGCTATTGGTCCAAAAAAGAAGAGCTGACTCGCCAGTCCTAAGACAATGAGATAATTTTTACTCCTGCGTACCATATGCTACCTCCTCTCCCGCTTTATGCTGCTCAGGAACCATTCAACCGCCGTCGAGACAAGCGCCAGTTCGAAACCTTGCATTGCGATCCGAGCCCACAGGCCTGTTCCCATCAGAAGCAGGGCTGACATGAATATTGTGTCGATCTTGATTGGGTTCACTTTTCTCTCCTTTTTGAAGATTGCTAAGGCAAGTGCGATGCCAGACCGGATTGATGTCTGCAAGGCACCTTAAATGGTGGAAATCAGGAGAGTTACGGATGGCGTCTTTGAATTAAGAGAGGAATGTGACGACGGAAGCCTGCCGAGCTATTGGCAGGTGCCGAAATATCGGCGTTAGCTTGGACGAGCGATACCCAGCTTTTTCATCCGGGCTTGAAGGGTTGTGCGTTTGATACCGAGTCGAGCGGCTGCGCCTGATGGCCCGCCGACCATCCAGTGGGTCTCCTTGAGAACCTTGAGGATGTGCTCGCGCTCAGCGTCTTCAAGGGTGGTCGCACCGTCGGATGCCACCTCTATCCTCGGTTTCAGCTCGGCGAGCGGGACGTGGAGGCCGGGACCTTGGGAGAGAATGACGGCACGCTCGACGAAGTTTTCCAATTCTCGAATATTGCCCGGCCAGTGATACCGAGTAAGAGCGGAGATGACTTCGGCGGGAACCGTCCGAATCTCCTTCTTCATCAGGCGGGCGTACTTCTGCACAAAATACCGGACCAGTAAACGAATATCCGTGGACCGCTCGCGCAGCGGAGGCATCAAAACGGGAAATACGTTTAATCGATAGTAAAGATCGCTGCGGAATCGCTTCTCTGCAACCATCTGCTCCAAGTTGGCATTCGTGGCGGCGATAAGACGAACATTCACCCGTATCGTCCGCGTGCTGCCCAACCGCTCGAATTCCTGTTCCTGGAGAACCCGGAGGAGTTTAGGCTGGAGTTCGAGGGGGATGTCACCGACCTCGTCAAGAAATAGCGTCCCACCGTTGGCCAGCTCGAAGCGGCCGATCCGCTGCGCAATGGCCCCCGTGAAAGCCCCTTTCTCGTGGCCGAAGATTTCGCTTTCCAGCAGACCGGTGGGAATGGCAGAACAGTTGACTTTAACGAGAGTCCGTTCACCCCGTCCGCTCAGGTTGTGAATGGCGCGCGCAATCAGCTCCTTACCGGTACCGGTTTCGCCATGGATGAGAACCGTGGAATCGGTGGGGGCCACCGTTTGCACCTGTTGCAAGATGCGTTCCAGCGCGGCACTGCCGCCGATGATCTCCTCAAAATTGTACTCGGTGCGGATTTCGTCCTGAAGGTAGAGTTTTTCCTCGGTGAGCTTGTTCGCCTTATCCACGACCTGGCCAAAGGCGACGGCATTCTCCACAGCGATCGCTATTTGATTGGTGACATGCTGAAGCAACTCCGCGTCCTTTTGAGGGAAGGTCTCTTCTTGTAAGCTCGCCACCACCAGCGTGCCGAGGGGTTGGCCGTGAGAGATCAGGGGCAAGCAACATGCCGACTTGAGCCCTTCGGCGAGAATGCGCCGGGCGATATCAGAACCGAATTGCTCGATGTCGTTGCAAGTCACGAAAACCGGCCGGCCTGATGTTAAGGCCCGTCCCGTCGGAGTGCCCTCTACGGGCACCCAGAGACCTTCCTGCAGGAGGCCCTTGCTGACGGGAAAATCCAACGCGTGAATGTAGAGCCGTTGGGTTTCAGCATCGTAGAGGGAAAGGCTGGCATATTCGTGTTGCATCAAGCGCCGTAGTGATGCTGACACGGCGTTGAGCAGTTCGTGCAGATTGAGCGCTGAGACCACGGCATTGTTCACCTCGAGCAGAAGGCTCAAGCGGTCCCGTTCTTCCTTGAGCTGCTTTTGAACCGACTGGGCCTGCTCGAAATGAAGCGCGTTGTCCACCGCGACCGCCACTTGTCGAGCAATCTGTTGTAGAAATACCACATCAATCTCTGAATAAGCCGCCTCCTGCGTGCTGCCGAATGCCAGAGCGCCCAGTTTCCTTAACGCGGTTGTAACGGGAACGACACAGAGCGAGCGCATACCTCGATCATAGAGCCAATTGCACAGTTCGGGGAACCGAGTGTCGCCTGCAAGATGAGAGACGACCCACGGCTCTTGGGTTTGCCACACCCGGCCCGCCAGCGTTTCCATGGGGCATTCCTGTGAAGGGCAATTGTAACCGGGGTCCGGACATTCCAGAACATTTGACCGCATGACATTCTGCGCCGGATCATGCAGAATTAGATTAACAAAGTCGAACTGAACCACCCGATGAAGTCGCGGAGTAAGATCCTGGAACAGTTCGGTCATTTCTCGGTACGAGGCGATCGACTCCGCCACCTCCAGAAGAGTCCGGTATTGAGTGCTGAGGTGGTCTGCGTCTCGGATTTGAGCCACTCGATCACTCATGGGGGAGACCATA
>JACPSF010000001.1:1197-5886 GCA_016193385.1 Deltaproteobacteria bacterium | reverse complement strand
TAGCCGCGACGTCCTCGAGAGCGCTCCGGATCCTTTCAGGAACCTCACCGTAGATCTTGTCCAGGATCATTTCGGTAAGACCCAGAATCGCGTTCAGCGGAGTGCGCAGCTCGTGGGACATATTCGCCAGAAATTGCGACTTATGCTTACTGGCATCGTCTAGCCTCTCATTAGCTGTCGCAAGTTCTTGAGTTCGATCTGCCACCTTCCGCTCCAAGTCCGCATAGGATTCCTGCAGTTGCCCAGCCATTTTGTTGAACTCATCGGCCAGGGCCTCCAGTTCGTCGCTGGTCCGAATATCGATCCGCTGCTCGAGCGCTCCCGCGCCAATTCGGGCCGCGCCCGCTTGGATGGCGCGGATGGGGGTGACCATTCTTCTAGCGAGAAAGAGGCTCGCGAGCACCGACAGTCCGATGCCGAGGAGAACAAGCACCGCCGTGCGATAGATGGAGGCGTAAAGCGGCGCGAACGCCTCCTCAAGCGGAAGATCCACGAAGACGAGCCAGCCCAACGGACTGACGGGAGCGGAGGCCGTGAGAACCTGGCGCCCCGCGATGTCCCGTGCGATTGTCACGTCGTCCTGGGCCTCGCCAGGTTTCGAGGAACCGGAACGTGCCCCCTGAATGTGGGCCAACGATGAGAGATCGGTTTTCTGGAGTACTAGGCTGATATCCGGATGGGCGATGAGTTGCCCGCGCGCGTCCACAACGTAGGCGTGCCCAGCCTTACCGATGGTGATCTGTGAAACGACATCCCAGATGAACTTCAGGTTCACATCGGCCACCGTCACACCTGCTTCTCGTTCCTTCCCTCGGATCGCGATCGTCATGTACGGTTCAGACTCTCTTCGGAAGTAGACCGGACCAAAGTATGTCTTCCCCGGTTTAGCCTCGAAGAACCTCGGATCATGGGAAAAGTCTGTCTCACTGCCCACTGCGTCCATGGTGAGGCGGGAGACTTTGAGCAGCTCGCGGCCGGATGCGTCAAGCCAACTGACTTCTGTGACGGGGGGAGCCTGGCGAAAGAGCCGGAGGTACTCAAGACGGCGCTCTTCAAGCGCGATGCCAGTACCGATCTGGGTCTGGCTGGCCAAACCGACCTGGCGCTCGATCTCCTTGATGAACTGCTCGATCCGCGATGCCGCGGCCATCGCCTTCTCACGCTGGACGGCGACGAGAGCTGTCTTGTGATCCTGGTACGAGAAATAGATTTCAATGAGCCCGCTCGCGAGCAACGCGCCGCTAACCAGGCTGGCGAAGAGGACCACGTACTTCCTGAAGAGCCGGCCTTTCGGGTTCATTCAATCACCTCGTCCACCCGGAGCAGGACCGACTGCGGGATCGTGAGGCCGAGCGCCTTAGCGGTCTTGAGATTGATGACCAGATCGAACTTTGTCGGCTGCTCGACAGGGAGTTCGGCCGGCTTGGCTCCTTTCAGGATCCTGTCAACATAGATGGCGGCCCGTCGGAACATTTCCGCATCATTCGCACCATAGTACATGAGACCACCCGCCTCTACATAATCACTTCCCTCGTACATTGAAGGCAGTCGGTTCTTGATCGCAAGCTCTGCGATGCGCTTTGGGTAACGCCGGAGCACAGGATTCCTAATTGTGATGAGCGCATTCGCGCGCCCTTTGGCCGCAGCTTGAAATGCACCCTCCAAATCAGGGTTCGGACCTCGCACCTCTAGGGATTGAAGCTCTGCTTTTAGAATGCGCGCCGCAGCCTCATACTCTTTAAAGGCGATTACCGGTCCTGGTGCGTTTGCATCCCAGAGGACTCCGACGCGGGACATCCCCGGAACCACCTCCTTAAGCAACTCCAGCCGCTTTCCGCTTAAGTCTCGCTGAAGCGTGGCGAGTCCGGTGATGTTTCCGCCCGGGCGCGCCAAGCTACCGACGATCCCGGCCGCAACTGGATCCACAGCACTGACCATGACAATGGGGATTATCTTGGTCGCCTCCTTAGCTGCGCGGACCCCCGGTAGCAGAAGCCCAATGACGAGCACATCGATCTTGAGTTGCAAGAGTTCGGCCACAAGACCAGGGACCCGGTCCAGCTTTCCCTCAGCGTACCGATACTCAACCAGGATGTTTTTCCCCTCGATGTAGCCGCGATCCCTGAGCCCTTGCCGGAAAGCCTCAACGTGAGGCCCGGCAGCAGAGGGATCGCCGCTGCCTGACACATATCCCAACCGAGGGACCTTTGCCTGTCGCTGCGCTTCGGCGGCGATTGGCATTGCGAGAATGCCGAGAATGAGCGTAAGGATGAGCCCGGCTGCTTTCACTGGACTACCTACTCGGGACTGTTGAGGTACGCTCACCCTACTTGCTTTTTGTCAAGCCAACAAGGGAGGAAGCGCCGTGGGGCTCGCCCGCGTGCGCGCCGGTGGACAAGAAGAATGCCACACTGTGTTGACTTCTTTTGCGTTAATCCCGCTCAAAGCCTTTGGCGTGCATGATCGTTACGGCGGCTGGCGAGGTAAAGAATTGAATCAGCGCCTTTCCCGCGTCCTGTTCCTTGCTGCTCGCGAGGATGCCGGCCGCAAAGGCCGTGTAATTCTGAATCGCCGCTGGCAGCGGACCCACCAACTCGACTCGAGGATCAGCCAGGATTTCGGTGATTCCTCCAAATCCGATCTCGACGTCGCCCCTGGCGATGGTGTCGTAGACACCCGGCGGGAAAATTGTGATCTTAGGCTTGATATCCGCGGCGATGTCCAGACGGCTGAGCAAGCCGTCTACATAGACGGCGGTGACACCGCCGCGGGCGGGGTCGGCATGGGCGATCGATTTTGCAGCCAGCAGGGTGCGCTTGAAGGCCTCAACCGAGCTGATGTCGGGCTTCTGAGCGCCTTTGCGGACAAATACTCCGACGCCGAACTTCGCGACCTCAACAGAGCTGCCTTTGGCGATCCTACCCTGCTTTTCGAGATTGGCCATCTGCTGCCGCGCCGAAATTGCCACATCCGCGGCTTCGCCCTTTTGAATGCGAGCTGTAAGGCCGCCTGCCGTTCCGTAATTGATCGTCACCTTGTGACCCGATGACTGCTCGAACTTGGGGATGAGATCGATCATCGCGGGCTTCACGCCAAGAGACGAAAGAAGCTTGATCTCCGCCGCGTTGGCGACGCTTCCGTGAGTTAAGAAGTTTAGAAAAAGTGAAATCGAAACCGCGACCATGGCGGCCACGGCCGCCGCGAACAATGTCCTGATCATATCATCCTCCTTCGTGTGATTTTTGCGCTATCCGCAACGCCAGGGATACTATTTTATCGCTCCGAATAGAGGCTTTTAATGAAACCGCTACCTTCGAGCTGCTTTACGAAGGTGACGTCCATGAACGTCTCGCGACTGATGGTTTTGGCTTTCGGATTCTGCGCATGGCGCGATGCTGGGTGACAACCAAGCTTTGACAAGCTCGCACGGTTCAGAGTAGCAGTCACCATCACGGAGTGCCGGGCTCCATGCCTTGCGTTTTTATTACGTGCGCGGCGGCTGGTCCTGAGAGGAACTTGATCAGCGCCCTGGCTGCCTCCCCTTCCTTGGCGTTAGCGACGACGCCCGCCGAGAACACCGTGTAGTGCTGCAACTCGGCCGGCAGCGCACCTGCGAGTTCGACGCCGGGGGCTCCGACGATGAGGCTGATCTGTGTCACGCCAAGCTCGCCCTCGCCCTTGGCCACCAATTCCGCGGTATTTAAGCTCTTTATCAGCTTGCTCTTGGGTTTCATGTCCGCAGCGATTCCGAGACGCTCGAGCACTTGAGCGAAATGGATGCCGGCGGCGCCGCCTCCTGCCGGATCGGCATAGATGACCGACTTGGCAGCCAGCATCGATCGCTTGAACGCCTCGACCGACCCGAGGTCGGGCTTGGCCGCGCCCGAGCGGACGGCGACGCCGACTCCGACTTTGGCGACAATGACCCGGCCATCGGCGGCGATCTTGCCTTGTTTGATGAGCTCCTCGACCTGGGGGGCCGTGGTAATGGCCAGGTCGGCGCTCTCGCCCCTTTGGATGCGGTTTTTCACCGCACCGGCTGTATCGTAGCCAAACATGAGCTTGTGCCCGGTGCTTCGTGCGAATTCACCGGACAGCTCGCTCAGCACCGGCCGCAGCGCAACGGCGCTCAACACTTTGATCTCCGCCGCGTTGGCGACGCTTCCGTGAGTTAAGAAGTTTAGAAAAAATGAAATCGAAACCGCGACCATGGCGGTCACGGCCGCCGCGAACAAAACTTTATCTGTTTTCATGGCAACCTCCCTTTCTCCGGCTAAAAAGCAAGTCTCGTACCAACTCCGGAACAAGCCGTGGTCAAGCAGCGTAATGTACTGAACCCGAATGAGAATTTCTTAGAAGCAGGGCACGGCGGGCCCGGCGAAAATAGGCAGGATAATGTCTCCTATCGGAGGCGGTTGAGTCTACAAATGAGGGCGGTGGTCAGTCGATTCCGAGGGCCTTGATCAGTTTCAAGAGATAGGTTCTTCGAAGCCCCAAGAGCTTGGCTGCGGCGGCGCGATTCCCCTGTGTCTGAGCGAGAGCCTTCAGGACCACTTCTCGTTTGGTAGCGTCCATGGCTACACGATACGAGAAGGTATCGGAGCGCGTTCTCGGCTCGGCGGCAATGATTCGCGGCGGCAGATCATGAAGCGTGACCTGAGGCTCCTGGCCCAGCACAATGGCTCGCTC
>JACPSF010000001.1:0-1177 GCA_016193385.1 Deltaproteobacteria bacterium | reverse complement strand
CAGCTCGCGCACGTTTCCCGGCCAGTCATAGGCGAGGAGCTTTTCCTGAGCGTCCTGGGTGACCTCGGTGAAATGCTTCTTCGTCTCCAAGGAAAACCGCTGCAAGAAAAATTCGACCAGGCCGGGGATATCTTCCTTTCTATCACGCAAGGGTGGAAGGGTAATGGGCACGACATGAAGCCGATGATAGAGATCTTCACGGAAGCGCCCCTGCTTGAGGCCCTCTTCAAGGTCACGATTGGTAGCGGCGATAATCCTCACGTCCACGCGGAGAGGCTTAGTGCCGCCGACCCGCTCGAACTCCCGCTCCTGGAGGAACCGGAGGAGCTTGGTCTGAATCTCAGGCGAGATGTCTCCGACCTCGTCCAGGAAGACGGTCCCGCCGTCGGCCATCTCGAGCTTGCCCTTTTTGAGCTGATGGGCCCCCGTAAAAGCGCCGCGCTCGTGGCCGAAGAGGTCGCTCTCCAAAAGCTCCCTAGAGAGCCCCACGCAGTTGATGGCGACAAAGGGCTCGGCGCTACGGTCACTCCAGTTGTGAATGGCACGGGCAAAGAGCTCTTTGCCGGTTCCGCTCTCGCCCAGGAGCAAAACGGTGGCTTTGCTGGGCGCGGCCTTCTTGGCCGAATCGATGGCCTGATTCATGCTGGCGCTCTTCCCCACGATCAGTCGATAGCGGTCGCCGGTCTCTTCCGAGAGGACCGCAAGCTCTCTTTTCAGCCGTTCCTCACGGGCGTAGACCTCACCGGCCATTTTTTGGAACACCCGCGCCAACTGCCCAAGCTCGTCAGTTTTCTTGGCGACGCCCGTCAGGCTTTCCGGCTCGAACGCTCCAGTCTCGACGGCCGCCGCCGCAGTGGTAACGCGGGCTACATCCTGCAGATACGAGACCTCCTGGTCGCGCAGCCGCTTTTTCTCGAGGCAGGCGCCGATCCTGGCTCTCAGCAATACCGGATTAAACGGCTTGGTCAGATAGTCCTCGGCCCCCATTTCGATGCATTTCACGGCGCTCTCGATCTCGTCCAACACCGAGAGCACGATGACCGGAATGTCACGCAAGAGGGGGGCAGACTTCAGATGTTTGAGCACCTGGTAACCATCCATCTCCGGCATCAGGATGTCGAGGAGTATCAGGTCAAACGGCTCTGCCTGGATTATCTCCAAGGCTCGCCGTCCGTTT
>JACPSF010000186.1 GCA_016193385.1 Deltaproteobacteria bacterium | reverse complement strand
GCCTCCATCGGAATTCGCTCTGCTCCCAGTTGAAGCTTCCTTAACGCATTTACGAGACTGAGTTGCTTACTCCTTTACCGTATCGCTCATGGTGAAGAGATAGATTTTCTCCCCCCGTTCCACAAAAAAGCCCGCGCAGATGTCGAGCAGACGCCGACCGGTAATCTCGTAAAGAAGCCTATCCAGGTCGGGCTGAAGCTCTCGACAAAGCCTTTCGCTGACCTCCTGGAGAAGTAATCGGCCGGCCTTCATGGTGCCGAGGTTAATCTCGGCAGGAGAAAGGGCCTCTTTGCAGCGGAGCAGAATCAAGTCATCGACAATCTTTACTTCCAGATCTCCCCTTCCACCCATTCGCTGCACGAAGAACTCTGCCAGGGCATGACAAAGGCGTCGTCTCAAGGCCACCTTCTTTACCCCAGGCCTTGTCGGCTTACCCTTTGTTGAATACATCGTTGTCTAACCGTTCAAAAAGAGGGTTGTTGAGGACGTCTCTTCAGCTTGCTTTTTAAGAAGTCAATGAACAAAAGCAAAGCCAAAATGCCTAAACCAACTCCAAAAATCCAAAAAATAGGCATCCATTTTTCCATCGGACCCTCCCAAAAAAAGGCCAGCATCAACCATTACAGTTGAGCTGGCCTGCCTTTAAGCAAGTCTCCCAAAAAGGGCTACTTTCTAACCGGCCTACCGGCTACCTGAATATCGAAGGGGCAGGCTTTGCGACCACGCAGCCCGTCCAAGAGTGAAATTCCAAGCCCTTCACTTTACCTTCACCCCTGATCCGCCACTTCCTTAGTTCGAAATTTTCAGAGCGATGCCAAGAGGTAATGCTTTATCACCGATACTCAAAGCCGTTCCTAATCTGGATACCTCCCAAGATGGGACAGGTTCTTTCGAGAGTCCTTCCTTCGCCGCGACACCCGGTGGGCCGGCTTTTTCCGATTTGATGAGGTATTTCACATTAGTCCCGTCGCGAACAGTCACAGATAGGACCATTTCTTTTCCTTCCGCTGTGGGCACTGTCTGAATCGCGGCAATTTGATTGGAGGCTGTTGTCTTATTCACTGTATCAACATATATCCACCAGACGGACGCAATAAACACGGCAAGCACTAACCAAGCATACTGGCCTACCCTTTTCTGCCTTTTCAACAATCGAGCTCTCTGCAGATCGAAGAAGGTGCGGTAAGCCTGCCTTTCGGCTGCCAATCTCTTAGCCGGATCTTGCTCCGGCGAACTTTCAGGTTGAAATCTCTTAGCCGGATCTTGCTCCGGCGAACTTTCAGGTTGATCAAATGAAAGTCCAACGCTGTTCAATATCATGCCTACGATCACCAACACTAACGGGGCGGCGATCACCAAAAGAGGATTCATGATTCTCTCCTTTTTCCGGCTCTTGATAGCCTTTAGATTTTGGAAGAGGAATGTGGCAGATCCTAAAATCAATACACTCGTTGTAAACCCGGACCCGAAGTCCTTGCCGCCGTTTAAACTCGTGTTCGGCCCTTTCTCCTCTTACGCGCCTCAGATGAAGAATAAAGTATGAACAGAGCCCGCTCGGTTCCGCCCTTTCCGGTGGCCGCTCGAGGCTCTCGAAGGCAGGCTGGCACGGTGTGAGTGAGGGCCGTTCATGAGTTGTCGGTCTCTGAGTTGAAAAGCTAGTCCCGATCATTCATTTGTGCAATCAATTTTACGAAATTTCCCAATCGGATCAAGCGGTCTTCTGCTTCAATGCCTCTATAATCTTTTCCTGCACGCCGTCGAAGCCGCCGTTCGACATGACCAGGATGATATCGCCGGACCTTACCTGGTCTGCCACGTAGCCCGGAATCTCGCTCGCGATCTCAATGAACACGGCCTGATGGTCTCCGTGTAGACGATTAATCTCTTCGACGATGGCGGGGGGTGAGAGGCGCTCACCCTCCGGGATCTTCTCCGGTTGGTACACCCCGGCCACAACCACGCGGTCGGCAGTGGCCAAGGCTGGAGGGAATTCGCGCTGGAAAATCCGCCTCCTGCTGGTGTTGCTTCTGGGTTCGAAGACGGCCCAGAGCCTGCGGCTGGGGTAAGCTGCCCGGACGGCCTCGACAGTCTCTTTCACCGCCGTGGGATGATGAGCGAAATCATCGATAACCGTTATTCCGTTAACCGCCCCTTTGACTTCCTGCCTCCGCTTGACCCCGGAAAAACTTGCCAGCGCGCCCCGCAGGATCTCTCGGTCTATCCCTAACCCTTTGGCCATGGCGTATACGGCCAGGGCATTGTTCGCGTTGTGCCGTCCCATAAGCGGGACCTCCACGGTCCCTTCAGAAATCCCCTTGTAGCGTGGCTCAAAAAAGCTTCGGCCCTCCCGTACGAGCAGATTGCTTGCCTCCCAATCCCTTCGTGCCCCTTCACCATAGAACATCACGGGACAACGGGCGGGCTCCGCAACCTCCGAAGCGGCTGCATATTCGTTGCAAACCAAAAGGCTCCCCGAAGAGGGGATAAGCTCCACCAGGCTTCGGAACGCGGCCTTCAGGTGCTCCAAGTCACGGTAAATGTCCGCATGGTCGAACTCGACACTGGTCAGGATCACCTTCTCTGGCCTGTAGTGTAGAAACTTCGGCCCTTTATCGAAAAAAGCGCTGTCGTACTCATCCCCTTCGAGCACGACCCAATCCCCCTCCCCAAACCGGAACCCCGTATCGAAGTTGAGGGGGATGCCGCCGACAAAAAAACTCGGATCCCATCCCGCCTTCGCTAAAACCCAGGCGAGCAAGGCGGTCGTCGTGGTCTTGCCGTGCGTCCCCGCGACGACGATCGATCGCTTCGCGCCGATCAAAAATCTGCCCAGCGCCTGGGGAAAAGAGAGATAAGGAATCCCCAGCTCCAGAACCGATTGAACTTCAGGATTGTTTCTGGAGACCGCATTGCCGATCACAACGAGATCGGGTCGCGGGACGAGATGCTCGACGCTATATCCGGCGAGCACCTGAATCCCTAACTTCCCGAGATAGCCGCTCATCGGAGGGTAGCTATTTTGATCCGATCCGCTGACGCGATACCCCTGAGATTGGAGCAATCCGGCGAGAGAGGCCATTCCCACGCCACAGATCGCAATAAGGTAAACGTGATCCCCGGGCCTTAACTGACCGCTCATTCGAAAAGAGCCTTCATGATCAGATCGTGGATGTAAGGGCGAAATGCCTTGATCTTATCCGTCGCGCGTGAAGGGTGCACCCGGTTGGAAAGCAGAATAACGTGGCAGTCCTTTTCGAGATCCCACCAGACCGATGTCCCGGTGAAACCTAAGTGGCCGATAGCGGAGAGCGAAAAATGGCTTCCGCTCGCAGAGTTTTCAGCGGAAGGAGTCTCCCAGCCTAGAGCGTAACTAGATCCCTTGACGGTTTCATCCCGGGTGACAAACTCCCGCACCAAGGGTGCGGGCAGAAAGGGATCCTCCCCTCTCAAGCAGCGGTTAAAGCGGCGCAACAGTAGATGGATGTCCCGCGCCGAAGAAAAAAGCCCAGCATGCCCTGCGACGCCACCCATGGCATAGGCGTTGTCGTCATGAACTTCGCCGCAAAGCATTTTCCGGCGCCAGGGACAGTTCTCCGTCGGGGCGATCATCTCCTTGGCAGGCTGAAGGCGGCGCATTCGGAGCTGCGTCAGGTCCACAAAAGAGGTCGAGCGGAGCCCCGTGGGCTTGAAAATCTTATCCTGAGCGTAGCGATCGAGAGTCCAGCCGCTGATCTCCTCGACGACCTCGCCGAGCAGCATGAAACCGAGATCGCTATAGAGACTCTGGGTTCCGGGGGGGCCGGCCGGCTTTTCCCGGTGGATGCACTCAAAAACGTAACTTTTGGCTGCCCTGCTCGCCACAAAATTGATCCTACCCTCTTTCTCGCCCTTTACGATATCTTCATAGTAGGGTTTCCAGGCAGGAAGACCCGAGCAGTGGGCCAACAGATGGCGAAAGGTGACATGGGTTTTGCCGAACACACCGAAATTGGGGAAGAAGCGCGTCACCCGGTCCTCTAACCGGATCTTCTTTTCGCGCACCAACAACATCACCGCGATCGTGGTGGCTAAGGGTTTGGTCAGAGAGGCCAAATCAAAGATCGTGTCCAACTGCATCGGACTCTTTTCCGGAACCAGGGAGCGGCAACCAAAGGCGCGCTCCAAGACGATCTCATCGCCCCTGGCTACAAGAATCACAGCGCCCGGAAAAACGCCCTGAGCTACGGCCTCTTTGAAGGCCTCTTCAACCGGATGAAATGCCATATTGGTCTTATGTCACCGGAGATTCTAACAGAGAAAGCACGCCGGTTCTTCCATCCAGGGCCATCTTCACACCGAAGGGAAGCAACAGATTTTCTTCGCCATGACCGGCGGGAAATCCCGCAACCACAGGATAGGGCGCATCGTGAAAGAGTTCCTCAATGATCTCCTTGAAGCCCCGCCCCCCCTCCGGTTCGCAGTCGGTAAAGCTGCCGAATAGGAGTCCGGCAAGCCCGCTCAGCTTTCCGGCCATGCGGAGGTGAGTCAGCATCCGCTCAATCCGGTACGGCTTCTCCCCGACGTCCTCGAGAAAGAGAAGCTTGCCGCCCGTATCGATCTCGTATGGGGTGCCGAGAGTGGTCACGAGGATAGAGAGGCACCCGCCCATCATCTCCGCCCGCGCCACGCCCGGACGGACCGTCCAGCCCGCCTCCACCTCCCACCGGCGTTTTTCACCCAGAAGGGTGCCCCAAAAAAAATCTGCGCTCCGCCCTTCCAGACCCCGGGCCAGCTCCATCGCTACCATGGGACCATGAAACGTCACCATACCGCATCTTTGCAGAAACCAGTTTAACAGGATACTCACATCGCTGTAGCCGACGAAGATTTTCGGGTTGCGATTGAGCTCCTCGGCGTCCAGGTAAGGCAAGAGCTGAATCGAACCAAAACCGCCTCGGGCACAGAAGACTCCGCTTATATCCTGCCGCCTAAAAAATTCTCGCAAGGCTTTCGCCCTCTCCGCTTCATCCCCCGCCAAATACCCCTTCTGCTCACGGATGGCTTGGGCCAGCTCGACCCTGAAACCCGCGCGCTGAACCGCCTCCACCCCCGTGCTAAGCCGGCCCTCATCCACGCATCCGGCCGGCGCCACTACCGCAATCTTCCCTCCTCTGCTTAAGGGATGAGGCTTACGCATCACCAACCGCTCCGCCTC
>JACPSF010000185.1:6590-13807 GCA_016193385.1 Deltaproteobacteria bacterium | reverse complement strand
TGAAGAAGGGGTCAAATCTTTTGTTGACAGTCCAGCCTCTTCACATGGTAGAGAGTCGGGCAAACTGTATTTCATAGGGGGCAAGACATGTGAGGGCACGGTTCTAACAAAAACCATCAACTCGCAACAAAAGATTTGACCCCTTTTCCAAGCCGAACGAGGGCATCCACCCGACCCGCGGTAAAGACGCGGGGGGGGACGCCGACGTTAGGCTTCAAGCAAGCGGTCAATAGGAATGGACGTAACTCAGGAACAGCACGAGCGGGCTGTGGCAGACTCCTTTGTGGAGTTTTACAACCGGGAGAACGGTACTGACTACAGATATCACAGCCGAGGAGAGGATCCTCCAGATCTCATTTATCGCTCTGGAAGCCACGAAATGCGTCTGGAGATTACGGCTGCATACTACGATACCGAAAACGCGGCAATGCTCTGGCAGAACGCGCGTGGAGTGCCAGGTGCTCGGGACATCTGGATCAGCAAGAGTCCCGACGTTAAGCTCATCGAGAGCATCAACTCAACGCTCGCAAAAAAATGTGTCAAGCGATATCCCTCGGGTTGGGTGCTGCTTGTAGACCTCTACCCAGACCTGGTCACAGCAGAGGAGTTCGCCGATCTGATTTCTGAAATCCAAGTGCCGGCAGGTCATCCATTCGCCGAGATCTACGTGGCCGGCGTGTTTCCGGCGAGTAGTAGCGGCAGTCGTGGTGGATATCACTGCTGGAAATTGGCATAGCCACTTCAAGCCTAGCAGGAGAGTATATGCCTTGCGGTATAGTTATGCTGAAAACGGTCTTTATGGCGTTATTAGCGGCGTTGCTTTCGGTATCCGCCTGGGCACAGGAGCCTGTGGCCATCCACAACGGATTCGTGACAGGTGAACAGTACTTAAACATGGCCGAGTTAAGACAGAGCGCGTACGCTATGGGTCTTGTTGACGGTCTTTTTCTGGGGCCTTTCTTCGAGGCCTCGAAACCAAAACTTAGTCGGTTTGAACGGTGTCTTGAAAAAATGACTGACACCCAGGTTGCTGCCATCCTCACCCTGTACTTGCGTGATCGCCCGGCGCGCTGGCATGAATCGGCACACGTAGCCTTTTACAATGCTCTAAACGACGCTTGTCCGAAATGAAGCGAATACGTCGTTGGTTCGGAAAGAGAAAAGGCGTAAGTCTCATTGCTAACAGAGTTGCCTAACCAACCGGTTGGAGACTGGCGCTCGCAAAGCTCTCGCGGCTCAACCAGAACGTTGAGCCTTTAGGAAAAGTCGAAGTGAAAAATTCACAAGGAAAACGACCTCCGTATTTGGCGTTTAAGCGACGACCTCCGATCGGGAGACCATTTAGGTGCCCCCAGTTTGCACACTTTTTTGGTAGTTGGACTTTTTCCACAGCATCGCTAGACCGGGCCCAGGGTCCACGGTTCTTGATCACGGCCAGCGCTAGCACGAGCGCCACTCTCAGGACCCAGGTCATCCGTGCTTCTGGAATCCCGTCCCAGGAGGAGGTCGGGAGCCCGAAGGTTGAACCGTACCCGACCGTTCTCGTGCAGGCTGCCGTCGTTAACCTAGGGGAGAAGTCCCAAGAAGGTCATCTTGTCGAAGGCGTGTCCGTAGCGTGGTTCGAGATCATCCGGGAACTAGCATTGACTGGAGGAAGCTGGAAGAGATCATCGCTGGCGCCTACGAACGGGAGGGATGGCCCGAGGTCGTGCTGACTCCCAGGAGCGGAGACAGGGGTCGTAACGTGATTGCCACTAAGCCAGGCATTGGGTCCATCCGCATCATCGATCAGGTGAAGGCGTACGCTCCCGATCATCCCGTCACGGCGGACGAGGTGCGCGCGGTCTTGGGGGCAAAAAGAGGGACATTCTACTTTTTCGATCCTAACTTTCTGCTTCAGAGCGATCGCTAAGAGCGCCGGGTGAGCTTAGCGTTAGGGTCAAAAGCCGGGCGCTGTTGGAAGGTCGATTTGGAGAGTGCTTTTTGATACACTTTTTTGTCGGAGGTTCAAATGACAAAGCTGCTTCAAAAAGCATTTGAGGAGGCGTCAAAGCTTCCCGAGGGGGAGCAGGATGCGCTGGGTCGCATCTTGCTGGAGGAGCTTGCCTCCGAGCACCGCTGGGAGGAGCTCTTTGCAGGATCACACGACCTACTTGCTGAGCTTGCCGACCAAGCATTGGCAGAGCACCGTGCTGGACGGACTCAGAAGCTTGATCCGGAAAAGTTGTGATCTCGCACACGACTGCGGAGTTCAGGAGAGCTTTCGCAGAACTGCCGACAGAGGTTCAACGTCAAGCTCGGCGGGCATATCGAGTCTTCAGACAGAACCCGAACCATCCGAGTCTTCGTTTCAAACCGGTTCATCCCAGACGGCCAATCTATTCGGTTCGGATCAGCCCTGGGTATCGAGCGGTGGGAATCTTAGAAAGTGACGAAATCGTGTGGTACTGGATCGGCTCGCATGCGGACTATGACAGACTTCGTTCACAATGGCGGCGTAGACCCTAACCCGCCGCGGAGCCGATAATCGATTATGGTGTGCTTACGGTCCGTTTCTTAATCACGGCTCAGCCGCGTCACGTTGAGGCTGTAGAAAGGGGACATCTCAATGAATCATTTTCTCGTCCTGGTGCACTTGCTCTTTACGATCTTCGTGTCTACCGCTTGGGCTCAGGTGACGCAGCGTGTGGTGGACATTCCCGCCCGTCCCGGAGTGACACAACGCATTATGCTTCTGAGTCCAGACAATCCAAAGTCAGCAGTCATCCTTTTCCCGGGTGGCCACGGAGGACTCCAGATTTCGTCCAATGGCGGCTTCAAATGGGGTAAGGGCAACTTTATGGTGCGTACCAGCGATATGTTCGCTGCGCAAGGCCTGCTGGTAGCGCTTGTCGACGCTCCATCTGACCGACAGAGTCCGCCGTATTTGGGTGGGTTTCGCCAGAAGCGGGAACACGTGGCCGATATCAAGGCGGTCATCGCCTGGTTGAAACAGCAATCCAAGGTTCCGGTCTGGCTTGTAGGAACAAGCCGAGGAACACAATCAGCCGCGTTCATCGCGACGCAGCTTCCGCTGGCAGAGGGTGGCCCGGATGGGCTGGTACTTACCTCCACTATCCTGAGCGACGACAAGGGGCGACCTGTTCCCGATATGGATCTAAATAAGATCGCCGTTCCCGTCCTTGTCGTCCATCACAGGCAGGATGGTTGCAAGAACTGCGCCTATGCCGAGGTTCCCCGCCTCATGGACAAGCTGAGCGCAGCGCCGAGAAAAGAACTGCTCACCTTCGATGGGGGCCAAAATCGTGGCGACCCATGCGAGGCTTTCGCGTACCACGGGTATAACGGAATTGAGAGGGACGTCGTCATCAAGGTTGCTGAATGGGTCGTGGCAAAGTGAAACAGGGGCATTCTACTTTTTCGATCCTAACTTTCCGCTAAGACCGATCGCGAAAAGCGCCGGCTGAGCTTTGCGATATGCCGAGTTGGAGCCCGACCATGGCAAGGAGGTATTTGGCCTTCGATATTGAAACAGCAAAGGACGTTCCGGGAACGGATTTTAACTGGCGACCCCATCGTCCGCTGGGTATAGCGTGCGCAGCGACTTTACCGT
Organism: Deltaproteobacteria bacterium; assembly: GCA_016193385.1. The sequence goes on along the minus strand of JACPSF010000185.1, from coordinate 10,194 downwards.
GCGACGCACAAGAGCCAACCATCTGGTACGGCAATAGTGCGGATGGAACTCCAGCAAGACGAATGTCCCCCGATGAAGTCCGGGATTTAGTGAACCACTTGGCCAAGATGGTCTCGGACGGCTACACCTTGCTTACTTGGAACGGCTTGGGGTTCGATTTCGACGTGCTTTCTGAAGAATCCGGTGCCTTGGAGCAATGTCAAAATTTGGCCATGAACCATGTCGACATGATGTTTCATGTGTTTTGCGACCGGGGGTTTCCGGTGGCGCTCGACAAGGCTGCCCAAGCACTCAAAATACCGGGAAAGCCTGCCGGCATGTCAGGAATGTTGGCTCCTCAGCTTTGGGCACAGGGTCGGCATCAGGACGTGATCAATTATGTTGCGCAAGATGTTCGGATCGCACTGCAAGTGGCCCAGACTTGTGAGAAGAGGCGTTCCTTCACGTGGATAACTCGTAAAGGTTCTGCCAGCTCAATGGATTTACATCGTGGGTGGTTAACCGTGACGGATGCCCTACGGCTTCCGGAACCCGATACATCATGGATGAATGATCCGATTCCAAGACGGCAATTTACGCAATGGATGGCAAGCCCGTGACTCCGCATAACGAGGCGATGCACCCGCCCCGGAATGGCCGGGCGAGATTTGGTTGGTGAATTCCGAGCCCATCAAGTCAAGCACCAAGGAATTACCTCAGCTATCTCTGACACCTCGGACAATAGAAGGCGCTGCGGTTGCCTAAAGAAACCCTCTTGATAGCGCTGCCGCACACCCTGCACCTCTCCCCTTCTCTATCGTAAACTCCCAGATGGTTCTGGAACTCTCCAAGGCGGTCTTTCGCGTCTCGATAGTCTGAAAAAGAGGTGCCGCACCAGCGGAGCGCTTCCTGCAAGACCTCCGGGATGGTCTTAGCGATCTTATCCGCCCCGCCGCGCCCCACCTTCCATGCCCGCGTCGTCGGGCGAATGCCGGCGCGGTAGAGAATCTCGTTGGCGTAAATATTTCCCAACCCCACCACGACATTTTGGTCTATGAGAAGGTCTCTGACCCGGCGCCGAGAATTGCGGAGAACGCCATGAAGGTAAGCGCCGCAAAATTCAGGATCGAACGGCTCGGGTCCGAGGTCCCTCAGTTGAGGTAGGGTAGACATGCGCGCGGCGGAAACCACCAGGCTCAAACCAAACCGCCGGGGGTCATGATAGCGGAGCTCATGCCCATCACTGAGCGTTACAACGATGTGATCGTGCCTTTCTCGCGGACGAGAGGCCTCCACACAGATCAGCTTGCCCGACATCCCCAAATGCGAAATCCAAACCCATCCCCCCTCGAGCGCGACCAAAATGTATTTCCCTCGGCGCCCGACCTCCCGAATCGTCCTCCCCTCAAGGCGCAGCCGAAAGTCGCGGCTCACCCGGCTGCGCAGACGCCGGTCGAGGACTTCGACCCGAGCCGCTCTCCGACCTGGCAGGAGCGCGCGCAGCCCCGAGCAAATGGTTTCGACTTCAGGAAGCTCGGGCATAGTTTTAGTTAAGGGCCTAGCTCTTTCACCGCCCGGGCTAAGCGTATGAAATCGTCGACAGTTAAAGTCTCTCCCCGTCGCCTAGGATCGATCCCCTCGCGACGCAGAGTCAAGGCTACTTCCGCGCTGCCCCTTCGAAGCGCGCCAGCCAGGGCATTGCTCAGCATTTTGCGTCGCTGACCGAAGGCGGCGCGCACCAGCAGGCGGAGCCAGGGAAAATCCTCGGCCGGAGTCAGCGGCTCAGGGTGGAGAGCGATTTTCAGCACCGTCGATCTCACTTTGGGTCGAGGGAAAAAAGCTTCAGGGGAGACGGACAATTTATCCAGGACGCGCCCGTGAACCTGAAACCAGACAGAGAGCGAGCCAAAGGCCTTGGTCCCGGGAGCGGCCAACAGCCGTTCGGCCACTTCTTGCTGAAGCATGAGGACCAAAAGCGAGAAGTGCTCCCGCAGCTCAAAGATGCGGAAAAGGGCCGGCGTGGAGATGCTGTACGGGAGATTGGCAACCAGTTTAACCTTCCGGCCAGGAAGCACGCCGCCTAGGGGAAACTCAAGAAAATCGGCGCAGAGCAATTCCAGAGCGGGGTGAGAACCCCATGGGCTTCGGCGTAACCACTGCACCAAGGTGGCGTCGATCTCGATCGCCCAGACCCTCTGCGCGACCGCCAAAAGCCGCCGAGTCAAAAAACCCAGACCGGGACCGATCTCGACAATCTCATCATGCGGAGAAAGATCGACGAAGCGGACGATGGCCTCAAGGATTCCCTCGTGGACGAGGAAGTTCTGCCCCAGTCTTTTCCTGGGTCTAAAGGAGGCTTCCCGGAGCGCCGCCCGCGCCTCCTGATAGAGAGTGACCATAAACCCTTCATCCCTTTATTCCCTCCGACCCTTTAACCCTCTGAACCCTTGGTCAAAGTGTTAGATCGGCGTCGGCATTGAGACGAAGGTCGTCTCTGCGCCCGCGAGCCAGCCAGTAGTGCCCGCTCAAGGCCACCATCGCGCCGTTGTCGGTACAGAGGGCGGGAGCGGGAAAATCGATCTCCAGCCCTTGTTCCCCGCCTTCCGCCCGCATCCTCTCGCGCAAACGGCTGTTGGCAGCGACCCCGCCCGCTAAAACCACCCGATTGACGCACAGCTCCCTGGCCGCGCGCAACGTGGGAGTCGCCAGCATGTCCACCACAGCTTCTTGGAAGCTGGCGGCGACGTCCGCCTTTTCCGCTTCCCATTCATGCTCGCGGGCTTTGAGATATTGCCACACGGCGGTTTTGAGACCGCTAAAGCTAAAATCGTAAGTGCCTTTCTTGATCCTGGCGCGCGGAAAGGAGACGGCCTTCGGATTGCCTTGCCGGGCGAGTTGATCGATAATTTTTCCCCCCGGATAACCCAAGCCCATCATCTTCGCGACCTTATCGTAAGCCTCTCCGGCCGCATCATCTCGCGTGCCGCCGAGATAGAGATACTCACCGAAACCGCGCACCAGATAAAGGAGCGTATGACCGCCGGAGACGAGCAGGGCGATGTAAGGAAACGAGACCTCCCGCTCCAGAAAAATCGCCAGCAGGTGTGCCTCTAAATGGTTCACTCCAACGTACGGAATCCCCCAGCGAAAAGAGATCCCCTTGACCACGCAAAGCCCGACGAGAAGAGAGCCCACGAGTCCCGGACCGCGCGTCACCGCGACTCCGTCCAGATCCTTTAACTCGACCCTCGCCTTGTGGAGCGCCCCGTCGACGATCGGAAGAATGTGGCGCACGTGCTGGCGCGAGGCCAATTCCGGAACCACTCCGCCAAAAGGGCCATGAACCGCGTCTTGCGAGGATACCAGATTGGCAAGAACGGTGCGGCCGTCGAGGAGGACTGCCGCCGCCGTATCATCGCATGATGTCTCGACACCCAAAACTACCATAAGCTACAAGAGACAACGCTCTACCGCTGAGGCGATGGCGCCTCTTCCGTGCCGCGGTTGACTCCCTCAACGGCCACGCGGTTATTCGGGTTAAGTCTCAACGCCTGGGAGTAGCTCGAATAGGCCCGCTCAGAAGCGCCGAGGGCCCGGAAATTTTCCCCCTTCAAGGCATAGACCT
>JACPSF010000185.1:0-6522 GCA_016193385.1 Deltaproteobacteria bacterium | reverse complement strand
GAAAATTAAGTGATTCCCGGTAACGCCCCATGTGATAATGCGCTTTGGCCAAATAGTAATAGCCATAGGGATTCGTGGAATCAACGGCGATAGTCTTCTCCAAGCGGGACAACGCTTTAGCGTAGTCTCCGGAATCTAGCAGCCTTTTTCCCGCTTCGGTAAGGCGCAGCGAGGCCGCGCGCCGGGGGGCCGTCCCAGGTGTGATCTTCGCGATCAGGGAACTATCGTCGAGTGGCGGAGGCGGAACTTCGCGCCCCGGGAAGGGTCGCGGTGCCGGTCCCTTACTCTTCAACTGCGGTGCGGGGCCTTTCTCCTTTAGATTTTCCTCGGTGATCCTGGATTCTTCCACGGACGGTCTGGTTGGCGCCTCCTGCGGCTTTGGCAGTGACGCAACCGGAGGAGGCGGAAGCCTAACTGCCGGAGGAACCGGAGTGAGGGGAGCTGGGCGTGTTGGAGCCGGGGCGCATCCCTGAAGCCAGATGAGAACGGAAAAGCCCAAAAACAGAAGCCAGCCTCGAAAAACCATCGAGAGCATCGTCCCGCCAGAGCCTGTTTGCTTGATCGGGGTTTGCATCGCTTATTCTCTCACGCGCGTCTGGCCGGGGAAAACTTGCGCCACTCGCGGGCGATGGAGGGGACAATAGCTCTTCGGCTCTTCACCCTCGAAAAAGGCTTCTCGGACGACTTGCGGACAGTCCGGGGTGGCGAGGGCGCCGCTCGCCGGATCGATATCGACCAGCTTGATCCCGGCGGGCGGTAAGAAGTCAACGACCGGAGTTCCCGCCGTGGCCCGCTTCATAAACTCTGTCCAGATCGGCAGCGCGGCTTGAGCTCCTGACAGGCCAAGCTTGCTCTGATTATCAAATCCGACCCACACGACTGCCAACAGATCTGGAGTATACCCGACGAACCATGCATCCTTGAGATCGTTGGTGGTCCCGGTCTTTCCCGCCGCCGGCCTGTCAAAACCTCGCGCCCTAGCGCCACGCCCGGTGCCGCGATCCAAAACGCCTTTGAGAAGATAATTGATCATGAACGCCGTCTGAGGCGCCAGCACTTTTTCCACACGAATATCCCGCTTCTCCAACACCTCTCCGCGCTGATCCAAAACCTGCTTAATCGCCAGCGGCCGCGTGCGCACCCCGTTGTTGGCCAAAGCCGAAAAAGCCGTTCCCAATTCCAGGGGCGTCACCTCCACCCCGCCCAACACCAGGGAAGGCAATGCGGGCAGAGAGCTCTCAATCCCCAGCCGATAGGCTAAATCTCGGATCTTATTGATCCCCACCTCCTTGGCGATCCGGACGGTTGCCGAATTAAGAGATCGCTCCAAGGCCGCCCGGAAGGTCACCGTGCCGAAATACTCATCTTTGTAGTTGTGCGGTGTCCATTCCTGTCCTTCATAGCTCCAGGTAAAAGGGGAGTCCTCCACCATACTCACCCCGGTAAACCGTTTCCCGGTCTCGGCTGATCCATACATAAGGGCTCCGAGATAGGTAAAGGGCTTGAAAGTGGAGCCGGGTTGACGTTTGGCCTGAAAGACGCGGTTGAATTGGGACTTCTGGTACTCTCTGCCCCCGACCATGGCTTTGATTTCGCCCGTCTGGGGTTTGATCACGACGATGGCCCCTTCGAGACGGTCTTCCTCGCCCCGGCGGCGCAGATAGGGGTACTCTTCCTCGAGCTGTCTCAACCCTTCCACCAGCGCTCTTTCAGCTAGTCTCTGAAGCTGCAGATCCAGGCTCGTGAAGATCTTATAACCGTCGGCGGTGAGCACTTCGTTGGAATAGATGGTCGCGAGTTCCCGCCTCAAGAAATCGACGTAGAAAGGCGCATCGTTGGCCACCTTCACCAGCTCTCGCTGTGGAACCACCTCCTTCAGCGCCTCTTCATATTGCCCGCGGGTGATAAACTTTTCCTCCAGCATCTTGCCCAGCACGACGTTTCGTCTCCCGGTAGCGACCTCGACGCTCCGATAAGGAGAATAACGGTTGGGGGCTTTGATCAGACCGGCCAACAGCGCCATCTCCCCGATCGTCAGCTCATGCAACTCCTTGGAAAAATAAAACTGCGCGGCCTCCCAAACTCCAAAGATCCCTTCAGCCCCTTTCTGACCCAGGTAGATCTCGTTCAGATAATTCTCGATAATCTCCTCCTTCGAATAGCTTCGCTCCGCGATCAGCGCCATCAGCGCCTCTTTCGCCTTACGCTGCAGGGTCCGCTCGTCCTCGAGAAAAAAGTTCTTCATCAGCTGTTGTGTCAGCGTGCTCCCCCCCTGAACGATCCCGCCCCTGCGCAGGTTGACCCACACAGCCCGCAGGATCGCGAGAGGATCAACGCCTCGGTGGGCATAAAACCGCTCATCCTCGATGGCGAGGATCGCCCGGACCAGGGGAGGAGGCACTTCGGAAATTTTCACTAGCCTCCTCTCCTCCCAGATGCGGTCATAAAGCCCCGTCACCAACTCGGGTTCCAGCTCGAGTGAAAACAACTCTTCCCCGCTCTCTATGTTTTCCATTTTCGCAATCGTCGCGCCCTCCAGGGCAACGCGGACCGGAAACCCTTTGAACGGTTCCAAGGGGTAGGCGAAATCATGGAGATAAATTTGCAGCATTCCCTCGCTCTTCAGAAATCGGTACTCACCTTTTACCTTCGGCAGCTCACGGACCTCATGGTAGCCTAAGCGGCGCAGCTTCTCCCAGAGGTCCTCCGAGCGGAGGTTCATCCCAAGGTAGAGCAGGAGCGTGTCGGAATAGATCTTGGATGGGAATCGCCACTTGCGGCCTTCAAATTTCGCGGTGACCACCCCCTCCAGGTATCGTACATACCAGCCGCCGAGGGTGATTCCGCCAGCGATGAAGAGGAACAGAAAGAGAAGGAAAACCTTGCTGCGGCAACTGGATCGCTAGTGAGTCAACTACGGCTGGGGCTTGAGGGCCAAAAACAGCGTGCTCTCGCCCCGCCTGACCAAGAACAAAATCCCCTTGCCCCGCTTGCTCGCCTCCCCAACCACCTTGCGATACTCCGCCACCGTCTTCACCGGCTTGCGATCCACCTCCAAAATCACATCCCCACGCCTCAGCCCCGCTTCATCCCCAGCACTGCCCGCCTCCACCCCAGTCACCACCAACCCCTCGGCCTTCTCCAATCCCAAACTCTCCGCTACCTGCGGGGTCACCCTCTGCACCGTCAATCCCAAATCGCCCTTCTCCGCTGCCGAGGCTACCACCTCCTCCTCCTTGAGCTCCCCCACCGTCACCGATAGAGTAGTCTCTTTTTTGTCCCGCAACACCTTCAGCCTCGCCGCCTTGTTAACCGCCGTGCGCGCCACCACCAACGGCAAATCATTGGAATCCTTGATCTCCTTGCCGTCAAACTCCACTATCACATCGCCCACCTTCACCCCGGCTCGCTCCGCCGGCCCGTCCTTGGACACGCTCGCCACCAGAGCCCCTCGGGCCTTCTCCAACCCCAAACTCTCCGCTATCTCCGGGGTCACCTTCTGAATCAATACCCCCAAATAACCCCGCGTCACCTTCCCCCGACCCTTGAGCTGCGGCAACAACTCCTTGACCAAATTGATCGGTATCGCAAACCCTATCCCTATGTTGCCCCCAGTGCGACTAAATATCGCCGTGTTGATCCCTACCACCTCTCCCCTTAAATTGATCAGAGGACCCCCTGAATTGCCAGGATTGATCGATGCATCGGTCTGAATAAAACTGTCATACGGTCCCTGCCCGATCACACGCCCCTTGGCGCTCACTATCCCGGCGGTCACCGTGTGGTCCAGTCCAAACGGATTCCCTATCGCCATCACCCACTCGCCTACCTCCAGCCGGTTCGAATCCCCAAAAGAGGCCACCGGCAGGTTATTGCGCGCGTTGATCTTGATCACCGCAATGTCGGTCTTGGGGTCGCGGCCTACCAGCTTCGCTTCGAACTCTTTTTCGTCCGCAAGCCGCACCACGATTCTTTGCGCATTGTCCACTACATGATTATTGGTGAGGATATAGCCCTCCCGGTCGGCCGAAAAACCGCCGCCCGAATTCACCAAACGGGTCCTGCTCGCCGAAAGGACTTGGAGCCATCTCTGGTGTCTCGGTTACCTGGGTGGTCGAAATGTTGACGACCGCCGCACCGAGTTTTTTTGCTAAGTCGACGAAGTCCGGCAACCCCTTCTGCCCGGAGGCAGCGCCAAGCGGAACCTGAGCCGCGCTGCTCACATTGGGATGGATACCGCTGGAGAAGGGTTGGAAGCGGGCGTTGAGCAGCAGGCCGAAGAAAAAAGCGACCAAGCCAAAAATGATAAGTTTCGAATGTCCGGATTTTATCTGCATGTTCATCTCATCCTCACTTCGGTTTTCTTGATACTAAAAAATCAGCGACCCCCGGGGCCGGAGGCGCCGGGGGTCGTGGGCTCAACCCGTGGCATTATTAGCCGCGGCTCCAGGGACCGCCGAACGGCATCACATTTCCGAACGGATTGATGCGCAGTGTGCGAAGCTCGCCTTGCTGGTTCTTGAGCTCGACCGCGTACATGCTGTGGCGCATTCCGGTAAACGGGAGAACCCGCTCCACCGTAAAGCCTTTCAGATATTGGTCCGCGTACTGCTGGGCCAACTCTTTGGCTTTGTCCTCTGTGATCTGCGCGGTGGTGGCTTCATAGCCCGGACAACCGTAGCCTGCGCCCGGACCGGGGCCGCCTCTGCTACCCCGATAACCCATCATTCCCGGGCCCATGCCACCGAATCCACCTGCGCCGGGACCCATGCGCCACTGCGCTGTGGCGACGCCAGCCAAAGCTACCAGCCCGAGACCCACAACGATCACGCCTAGAAGCTTCTTCATCGTCTCTTCCTCCTTTCCTCAAGATTATGCTCAATCCTCTTCGCATAGCTCGTGCCAAATTGGTGGCTCGGTTGAAACAACGTGATTTCAATAGATTGCGTAATGCGGCGAGAAAGTTTCCGGCGGCGGATTCGGCAAAAACGTCGAAAAGCTCGACGAATCGGTCGATTAAACCGTAGAGAAGCTCGTTTACAGCCCTCGCGAAAGCCGCGATTTAATTTTTCACATAGTTGCGGCGTAATGTGGGAGTTCATCCACAGTTCAGCGGTGGTGAGTTTTAAACTAAGGACAAGCTCTTCCTCCCGCCGATAAAGAGGATCGAAGCGAATTACCGTCACTTTCGTCTAAAGAGGCAGCGGATAGGTAGGGCAGAAGGGAATATGGAAGTTGCCCCTTTCGGGGTAAAGGATCTGCCCGAACACGGGTCGGACTGTGGTTCGACAAGCTGCTCACCATCCTGAGGGGACTCGAAGGAAGGACGGGAGCCCGATTCTCTATCAGATGGATAGGTTCGTCTGAGCGGGGATCGGGCTCTTTTTGTGAAGGAAGCAGGCTAATCCCCGGCGGATGCGGTAAAAGACCGACTCCTGACTGCTGATGGCTGAGCGCTGAATACTTGCGAAGGGAGGCTCCAATGGAGGATGGCAAGGTAAGAAATCTAGCTGACTCCAGACTCAAAGTGATAAGTCCCAGCGAGCAACCGGCGGTTCCGGTCTCTACTTCGGGGCCGCCGAACCCCAGGCTCCTCGATCAAGTCCGCCAAGCGATAAGAGCACGCCACTATAGCTACATGACCGAAAAAGCGTATGTCGGCTGGATCAAGCGGTTTGTCTTTTATCACAACAAACGGCACCCAGCCAGGATTTCATTGTTCGTACGGGAACCATCTAGAACCGGTTCAAGTCGTCCGAGTCGTTCAAATCGTTTCAGTCGTTCAAGGCGTTCTGATGATCCCTGAACCATTCGAACGGTTCGAACTATAGTGAAGGAAAAAAGAAAATTACTATAATCCCCCCATCCCCCCTTTACAAAAGGGGGGATGGGGGGATTTGATGTCAATTTATTTAATTCCGTCACTATAATCGAACGGTTTGAACGCGTTGTCGCGGGCTTGCTGGAAAGCGGCTACGACATCCGAACAGTTCAAGAGCTGCTCGGGCACACCGACGTTACTACAACCATGATCTACACACACGTTTTGAACAAAGGTGGCCGAGGTGTGTCCAGCCCTGCGGACCGACTGTGACATGGCTTCGAGGACCAAACTGACATAGGGAACACCGACTCGCCATTCTTGCTAGGTTCTGCGGCGAAGAAAAGGAAACCAACGAGGGTTGCTAATGCATGACAGTCTGATCCAAATTGATCCGCCCCTCTATCTTGCACACACGATGATATCTTGTTGGCGGTGTGGTGCGGGCATGCCAGCGATCGCCCTTGTTGCGCCGAACGTGCCAGAGGCAGAGGGCGAGATTTGTATCCTGTCTGAGGTCGAGGAACTGGCCCAGTCGGTCCTGCAGTTCGTGAGAAAGCGGTTCCCATCGTTCCGGCTAAAGTACTCCAAGACATTGGGGTCCCGATACTATGCCAACACTTGCCCGAAGTGCGGCGTGATATCGGGCGACTTCTATCTTCACTCTGAGCCTGGCGCGCCGTTCTTCCCTACGAATGAGG
>JACPSF010000075.1 GCA_016193385.1 Deltaproteobacteria bacterium | reverse complement strand
CGTAACCAGCAAAACCAGCGCTGACGGCATCGCAGTAGCCAAATTCCGTTTTTTGGTTGCCATGATTTACCCCCTCAAAGACTGTTCGAAAAGACGGCGGGAAAAGAAGGCACAACAAAACTATAGTGCGCACAAGGGAGCCTGATTTCAGCTCCTCTGAGCCAGAGAAAAAGACGGGTCGTACTGTCGATCAAGTATACCCTAACGAGATCGATCCGAAATGGCTGGCGGGAGTCGAGCAGTTGGGTATTACTTCCGGTGCTTCCGTGCCGGAACAACTGGTTCAGGAGGCTGCAGACCATTTCGCTGCGCGCGGCGCGAAGGTCAGCACTCTGGGTTTGATCGAGGAAAACGTTCACTTCGCCCTGCCGGCCGAAGTTGCATGAATTGGTTTTTCGCGTGCTGGCCATACGCAGAAGGAGAGCTGTCCATGGCAACGGTTAAAGTTTACTACCGTCCCGGCTGATTTACCTGCGGGAGCACGAAAGAGTTTCTTTCGCAAAATGGCATTGCGTTTGAAAGCAGGGATGTCGAGAACGATCCCGAAGCTCTAGCCGAGCTTGACAAGCTGGGGTTGCGCAAGGTTCCCGTCACGGTTGTGGGGGACGCGGCCGTTGTGGGGTTCAACCGCGACGAGTTCGCTCAACTGTTTAAGATCGACGACCGAAGCGAGACGCGCCAGGCCGATGCGTGGTTGTTTGCAACGCTGGATAAGATTCTTGCGGCGGTGATCCGCGCGGCGCTTCAGATTCCCCCGGACCGTCTTTCCTGGCACACCCCGGACCGGAATCGACCGCTCAAGGTCTTCTGCTATCACATTTTGGCCGACCCAAACCACCTCCTCGACGCCGTTGAGAGCCAGAAATATGATGGATCGTTCAAATTTGGCTATGAAGAAGCCGCAGCACGGTTTCCCACGATGACCTCGTTGGCTGAGTTCGGCTCGGAGACACGCGGTCGGCTGCAAGCAGCGGCGGCCGGGTTGACCGAAGCCGTGCTCGATCGGTCCATCGAGGGTTACGCCGGCGCGACCAACGGCCATGAGCTTCTCTACCGAGTCCTTTCCCATACGGCGCACCACCTAAGGCAGCTCTATGAGATGCTGCGCACGATCGGAGTCGAGCCTATCCAACCCCTCAGGGAAGATGACTTTAAGGGGATCCGCTTGCCGCAGAGTCTCTGGTAGAAAAGCGGTCGTGGCCAGTAGCGGGCGGAATCGGGCGGGTAACCAAAAACGAGGACTGCTTCCTTCCCCCTGGTTATTCCTGGTAACTATAGTGGCGGAATTAAATAAATTGACATTAAATCCCCCCTCGCTCTCCTAAATCCTCCTCGATCCCCCTTTACCAAAGGGGGAGAAAGGGGGATTTGAGGGAGGATAGGGGGATTATGGTAATTTTCTTTTTTCCTTCGCTATAGAAACATCGCCGTTCCCTCCTGATACGATGGGTGCATCGCCGACCCAAGCTGCAAATCCATAGGCAGATCCAGTGACGTCATCATAAGGATGCATATAAAATAAGCAGACGGCTAATATTTAGGCATTCCTACACCTCGCTAGATTAGAGACCGCTCAGAAAATCTCCATCTTTCAAGAAAAAAATGAACTTGGAAATTTGGCATAAGAGTTGCTCAGTTACATAGCTTTATCAGCGCATATCCAAAAGCAGCCTAGCTTTATTTATCCAAATCGCAAGGGAGGTTTAACTTGGGTAAACAAAAAGGGCTTTGGTGGATGATTTTAACTTTTTTTTGGGCCCTCGCTTTATGGGTTTCAGTTCCAACCCATGCCCAGGAGCCGGCCCAGCCACAGGCTGTAGAAACAGCGCCTGCGGCTCCTACTACCTCCCCCGCTGGGACTCCCGCGCCACCGTCGTTGGCCAAAATTGATAAGGGAGATACGGCGTGGATGCTCACGTCGGCTGCTCTAGTGCTCATGATGACGATCCCTGGGCTTTTCCTCTTCTATGGTGGTCTGGTCCGAGGAAAAAATGCCCTTGGCACTATCATGCATAGCTTCGTCATTGTGGCCGTGATTAGCGTTCAATGGGTGCTTTGGGGTTATAGTCTTGCCTTCGGGCCGGATAAGGGAGGGATCATCGGGAGCCTGGCCTGGTTCGGGTTGAGCGGAGTGGGACTTGATCCCAATCCCGACTACGCCGCTACTATTCCCCACCAGACCTTCATGGTCTACCAGTTGATGTTCGCCATTATCACTCCGGCGCTCATCACCGGTGCTTTTGCCGAGCGAGCAAAGTTCAGCACGTTTCTGGTGTTCGTCCTCCTTTGGGCAACATTTATCTACGACCCTCTCGCCCACTGGGTGTGGGGGGTAAAGGGGTGGATGAGAGAAATGGGGGCTCTGGACTTTGCTGGTGGCACAGTGGTGCACATCAGTTCCGGTGTGTCGGCTCTTGCCGCGGCCTTTATGTTTGGGAAGCGGATCGGCTACGGGCAGGAGGCGATGCCTCCCCACAATCTTCCCTTTAGCGTTATTGGGGCCTCCATGCTGTGGGTGGGCTGGTTTGGTTTTAATGCGGGGAGCGCCCTGGCTGCTGACGGACTGGCGACCAGCGCTTTTGTGGTCACCAATACGGCGACGGCAACAGCCGCACTCTCATGGATGGCTATGGACTGGCTCTTCCGAGGCAAGCCCACGGTTCTGGGAGCTGCCAGCGGGGCCGTAGCCGGCCTTGTGGCGATCACGCCCGCGTCGGGCTTTGTGGGTCCTATGTCCTCCATTATCATAGGTGTCGGCGCCGGCATCTTCTGCTCCACTGCCTGTAACCTGAAGAACAAGTTGGGCTATGACGACTCCCTCGATGTGGTGGGGGTCCATGGGGTTGGCGGCACCTGGGGAGCGCTGGCGACCGGTCTTTTCGCAACTAAGACCATCAACGCGGCTGGAAACAACGGTCTGTTCTTCGGCAATCCGTCGCAGCTCTGGGTGCAGTTTGTCGCCGTCGTGGCGACCTGGATATTTGCCTTTGTCGGCACCATGATCATCCTCTCTATTCTCAAGGTGGTGATGGGGCTGAGGGTGTCCGAAGAAGAGGAGCGCATGGGGCTGGACTTAAGCCAGCACAACGAGAGGGGCTATTCCATCTAAGGGCGTTGCGGGGCTGGCCTCCGAGCAAAGAATGTGATAACAGGTTTCTCTCACCAAGAATTCAATTCATCAGAGGAGAGGAGTTAGGAAATGAAAGGCAAGGACGTACTGGAATTTGCGAAGAAGAACAAAGTGGAGATCGTGGACTTGAGGTTCATCGATGTGCCGGGCCTGTGGCAGCACTTCTCCATCTCCACGAGCGAGCTGACGGAAGAGCTGTTTGAAGACGGTATCGGCTTTGACGGCTCCAGCATCAGGGGATTTCAGACGATCGACGAGTCCGACATGCTGTTGATCCCCGACCCCGACTCAGCCGGTTTAGACCCTTTCACGGAGCTGCCCACGCTTAGCCTCATCTGCAACGTGCGCGATCCGATAACCGGGGAGGCCTACACGAGGGATCCGCGTTATGTGGCGCAGAAAGCCGAGAAGCATCTCAAGTCCACGGGTCTGGCGGATATAAGTTATTGGGGCCCGGAGATCGAGTTCTACATCCTGGACAGCATCCGGTTCGATCAGAGCTACAACTACGGGTACTACTACATTGATTCGGAAGAAGGTTTTTGGAATTCCGGCAACGGCGATAAGCCCAACTTGGGATATATGCCGAGATACAAGGAGGGTTATTTTCCCGTTCCTCCCATGGACCACTATCAGGACATCCGCTCCGAGATGGTTCGGACCATGGAGAAGTGTGGCATTAGGGTGGAAGTGCACCATCACGAGGTGGGAACTGCCGGGCAGACCGAGATTGACATGCGTTATACCACGCTTACCCGGATGGCTGACCAGGTGATGATGTATAAATACATCATCAAGAATGTAGCCAGGAGGCGCGGCAAGACGGTGACGGTAATGCCCAAGCCTCTTTTTCAGGACAACGGCTCCGGGATGCACACGCACCAAAGCCTGTGGAAGGGCAACAAAAACATCTTCTATGACAAGAAGAACTACGGTCTGATCAGCGACACGGCGCGCCATTACATCGGCGGGCTGATCAAGCATGCCCATGCGCTTTGCGGTTTCATCGCCCCGACCACCAATTCTTATCGTCGTTTGGTGCCGGGCTATGAAGCGCCGATCAATCTGGTCTATTCGCAGCGTAACCGCAGCGCCTGCGTGCGCATCCCGATG
>JACPSF010000262.1 GCA_016193385.1 Deltaproteobacteria bacterium | reverse complement strand
GCGCCGGCAGAAGCTGCTGAAGCTGAAGCAGTTGGGGATACCGTCCTACCCGAACGATTTCAAGCCCGGCCATGTGAGCTCCCAGATCGTCAGCGGCTTTGGCGCGTTGCCTGACGACGAGCTCAGGGCGCTCACGACTGGTTTTTCCCTCGCGGGTCGGATCATGTCGATCCGGTCCTTTGGCAAGGCCTCCTTCTGTCACCTCCAGGATCGCAAGGGCCAGCTCCAGATCTACGTGCGTCGGGATCGGGTGGGGGAGGACGGATACCGGCTTTTCCAATCCTTGGACCTCGGGGATATCGTGGGGGTGTGGGGCCGTCTTTTCCGCACCAAAACCAAAGAGCTGACTCTGGAAGCTCAGGGTTTGCGGCTTCTGTGCAAGTGCCTGCGACCGTTGCCGGAGAAATGGCACGGGCTGGCGGATGTCGAGGTTCGTTACCGGCAGCGCTACGTCGATCTCATGGTCAACCGCGAAGTCCGAGACCTCTTCGAAAAAAGATCCCGGATCATCAGGCTGATCCGCCGTTTTTTTGAGGAGAGGGATTTCCTGGAAGTCGAGACGCCGATGATGCAGTCGATTCCCGGAGGCGCCGCCGCCAGGCCTTTCATCACCCATCACAACGCATTGAATATGGACCTCTACCTCAGAGTAGCGCCGGAGCTGTTTCTCAAGCGCCTTTTGGTCGGCGGGATCGAGCGGGTCTTCGAGCTGAATCGCAACTTTCGCAACGAAGGGATCTCGGTGCGGCACAATCCGGAGTTTACCATGCTGGAGTTCTATCAAGCCTATGCGACCTACGAGGATCTGATGGCTCTTACGGAAGAGCTGTTCGTTTCGGTGGCCAGAGAGGTCGCGGGGTCCCTGAAATTCTCCTTTGGCGAGCATACAATCGATCTCCAGCCCCCCTGGAGGCGTATCTCGCCCAGCGACGCCCTCGAGCAATACGGAGGGGCGACGCGGGCAGAGATCGAGAGCCTCGAGGGGTTGCGGGCTTTCGCCCGCAGGCGGAATATCTCTTTCGATCCGGGGCTTCCTCATGGCAACCTGCTGGTAGAAGTCTTTGAGGAAATCGCCGAACCCTATCTTATCCAGCCCACCTTTGTAGTGGGATACCCGCTGGAGGTTTCGCCTTTAGCCAGGAAGAACGATGCCAATCCGGCGCTCGTGGATCGGTTCGAGCTCTACGTCGGCGGCAGGGAACTGGCCAACGCCTTTTCGGAGCTCAATGATCCGCTCGATCAGCGGGAGCGCTTCCTCAACCAGGCGGAGGCGCGCCGGGCCGGGAACGAGATGGCCAGCGCCATGGACGAAGATTTTTTGCGCGCGTTGGAATACGGGATGCCACCGGCGGCAGGAGAAGGCATCGGCATCGATCGGATGGTCATGCTCTTTACCGGTTCCCCTTCCATCCGCGACGTGATTTTGTTTCCGGTCTTCCGGCCCGAGCGCTGAGGCGAATTCACGCTAGCTTTTATGCGGTATGAACTATTCATCGGCCTACGGTATCTTCGTGCGCGCCGGCGCGAGACCTTCATCTCTCTCATCACCCTCATCTCTGTTTTGGGGGTGATGATCGGAGTGATGACCCTGAACGTGGTCATGGGAGTCATGACCGGCTTTGAGGAAGTGTTGCGCGATCGCCTGTTAGGCATCAATGCGCACGTAGCTCTGGTTAAGTCGGGAGGTTTTTTGACGGAGTACGGGAACCTGATCGATCAGGTGTTGCTGGAGAAGGGGGTGGTGGCCGCGACGCCTTCGGTTTATGGGCAAGTCATGGTCACCGCGGGCAACCGCGTCTCCGGCGTCGTCGTGCGCGGCGTCGATCCCGATGGTGTCGCTAAAGTCATTGACATCGGGCGGTTTATTAAAGAGGGAAGCCTTCAGGCTTTGAAGACGCCCCACACCGTCCAGATCGAAGGCAGATCCGTCTCTCTTCCCGGCATCATCTTGGGCTCGCGGCTGGCCGGACAGTTGGGGGTGATGGTGGGAGATCCGATCCAGATGGTGTCCCCCTTGGGAACTCCCACGGCGATCGGGGTCGTGCCGAAAGTGCGGCGCTTGGTTGTGGAGGGAATTTTTGATTCCGGGATGCACGAGTATGACGCCACGCTGGTCTATATGAACCTGGCCGATGCCCAACGTTTCTTCGAGCTCGGAAACGCCGTGAGCAGTATCGAAATTCGGGTCGAGGATGTTTATCGGGCGCAAGAGGTCGCCGGGAGAATTCAGCGGCGTCTGGGGCTTCCCTACTGGACGGAGGATTGGTCGCGGCTCTGGCCCAACCTTTTCTCGGCGCTCCGCCTCGAGAAGACCGTTTACTTTCTGGTGCTCCTCCTCATGGTGATCGTCGGGGCGTTCAATATCATCTCGACCCTGATCATGACGGTGATGGAGAAGAGAAAGGATATTGCGATCCTCCAGTCCATGGGGGCGACCCGGCGCAGCATCCGGCAGATTTTCCTGATCAAGGGCTGCATCATCGGGACGGTGGGGACCTTGCTGGGCGTTTTGTTCGGCTATGCGGTCTGCGTCTTGATCGAGCGGTATCACTTCGTCGTGCTGCCGAAGGACGTGTTTCTCATCTCCACCGTGCCCGTGCGGATCTACCTCACCAATTTTGTTTTGGTCGCGACGGCTTCCTTGTTGATCTGTCTCTTGGCCAGCCTCTATCCCGCGCGCCACGCGGCACGGTTGGATCCGGTGGAAATCATCCGCTATGAATGACCTCCTTCAGGTCGAAGACCTGTACAAGTCTTTTGTCGAGGGCGGCGAGGAAATCCGTGTGCTCCGCGGGCTTCACTTGGAGCTCGGGACGGGACAGCGGCTGGCGATCGTCGGGGAATCCGGCGTGGGAAAGAGCACCCTGCTCCACATTCTGGGGACGCTTGATCGGCCTAGCGGCGGGAGGGTGATTTATCGAGGGCAGGAGCTGTCGAGTTTGGATGATGAGGCCTTGTCTCAGCTGCGCAACCGGGAGATCGGGTTCGTCTTTCAGTTTCATTATCTGCTACCGGATTTCAGCGCCCTTGAAAACGTGATGCTCCCGGCTTTGATCCAGGGGTGGCAGTGGGAGCGAGCGCAAGAGGCGGCTTTGAGGCTCCTGGAAGCCGTGGGTCTGAGGGACCGCGTCACGCATCGGCCAGGGAAGCTTTCCGGCGGGGAACAACAACGGGTGGCGGTGGCCCGCTCCACGATTCTCGAGCCCCGACTGATACTTGCCGATGAGCCCACCGGGGACCTGGATCCCCGCACCGGCGAAGAGGTGCAGGATCTCCTGTTCCGCCTGAATGAGGAGAGAGGGGTGGCTTTGGTCGTGGCTACCCACAACCGACGCTTTGCGGCCAAAATTGGGGCGCAGGTGGAACTGCGCGATGGACGGTTATTCGCACTGTGAGCTGCGGGTTTTCCTTTACAAAAGTTGGCGGATTTGCTAGAAAAAAGATTTTTAGGGGCCTTTCCCTGTGAAGGTGCCATCCTACCAATGAAGAGAACGGGCTGGCTCAGTATAAGTGTCTGCTTTTTGATCCTCTCCTTTTTCATTTGCTTTGCCTGCCCCGCTTCCGAGGCACAGGAGAGCAAAAAACTCAAAGAGGTCAAAATTCAGGGAAACGTGAGGGTCGAGGAAGACGGGATTCGCCTCTACATTAAAGCGCGTCCCGGAGACGTGTTTGATTCCGGGGTTGTGGATCAAGACGTGAAGGCGATTTACCGGATGGGCTTTTTCGATGACGTAAACGCCGAGCTGTCTCCCGACGGCGTTTTGACGTATTCCGTGCGGGAGAAGCCTTACATCCGCGAGGTCAAGATCCAGGGGAACGAGCAGGTCAGTAAGGAAAAGATCGAGTCGGCTCTAGGTGTGGGGCCCAGAACGATCCTGGACCGGGTGAAGATCGCCGAGGGTGTTCAAAAGGTGAGGAAGCTCTACCAGGAGCAGGGGTACGTGAACGCTCAGGTGGAGTTCGCGGTTTCGCTGGTCGAGAATAACCAGGCGATTGTGCAAGTGGAGATCTCTGAAGGCCGGCGCCTCTTGATTGAGCGGATATCGTTCGAAGGAACCAGCGCCTTTTCGGACAGCGAACTGAAAGGCTTGATGTCGACCAAGGAGCGCTGGTTTCTTTCGTTTATCACCAATCGGGGCGTGTTGGACCACGACGTGCTGACCAACGACGTGGCGATCCTATCTTCGCACTATTACGATCATGGGTACATCAATCACAAGATCGACGAGCCCGTGATTTTGCGCGGCCGCGACGGAATCGAAGTCGTGATTCGCGTCGAAGAGGGCGAGCCCTACCGGGTGGGGAAGGTGGAGATCGGCGGCGATCTCATCGAAGATGCGGAGAACCTGCTCAAGAAGGTCAAGCTCACCACGGGGCAGATTTTCCGCGGCAGCCGATTGCGCGAGGATATTGCGACGCTGACGGAGCTCTATTCCGATAAAGGCTTTGCCTTCGCGCAAGTGGAACCTGTCACCAACGTGCATGCGGAGGAGAAGAATATCGATGTCGCCCTGGTCATTAACCGCGGTCCCCCGGTCTATTTCAACCGTGTCGTTATCGCGGGCAACACCAAGACCCGGGATAAAGTGATCCGAAGAGAGATGGCCGCCGCGGAACAGGAGCTTTTTTCGGGCAAGAAGATCAAGGAGACCCGCAATGCTCTGCAGCGCACCGGCTACTTCGAGGATGTTCAGTTAACGACGAAGAAAACCGACCAGCCCGATGGCGTGGATCTCCAAGTCGATGTCAAAGAAGGCCCGACGGGGACCTTCAGCATCGGCGGCGGATATAGCAGCGGAGACCAGTTTATCTTCACCACCTCCATCGCGGAGAAAAACCTGTTTGGCCGGGGCCAGGGGATCAACGCGAGTTTTGACCTGGGGACCAGGCGGCAGGACTTCATCCTCAGCTTCACGGAGCCGTACTTCTACGATACCCCGTTAGGCCTGGGCTTGGACGCCTTCAATACCCAGCGCGAGTTCAACGACTTTAACCAGCGCCGAACTGGCTTTGGCGTGCGTACAGCCTATCCGCTCAAGCGGCTGGGGCTGCCGTTTTTCAGGCGTTTGGATGGAGATCCTACCTACGAGAGGCCCAAGTACGTGTACGACCCGCTCATCGAGCATACGCGGGCAGGCCTGGCTTATGAGCTGACCCGCGAAAGCATCAACAATATCAATGACGCAGCGCCAGCCTCCATTCGGGATGAGAAAGGGATATCCTGGACCAGCAGTATGACCCCCAACCTCTCTTACGATAGCCGGGACCACTATTTTAATCCGACCGAAGGAGCCCTTTCTGACCTCTCCCTCAAATTTGCCGGCCTGGGTGGCGACAACCGCTTCCTTAAAACTGACGCGCGGGCGCGCTGGTACTACTCTTTCCTTAAAGACCCGAATTGGGGCGGGACCTACACGGTCGCCCTGGGAGGGACCCTGGGCTATGGGGTCGGATTCCAGGAACGCGCCAACGGCAAGAAAGATCTCCCGCTCTTCGAACGGTATTTCCCCGGGGGGATCAATTCCGTGCGAGGATTCGCGGAGCGGAGTCTGGGTCCGAAGGAAGGGAATGATGTGGTCGGAGGCGATAAGCAGGCCGTCCTAAACGCGGAACTGTTGTTCCCCATCCTGGAACAATACGGTCTTCGGGGAGTAGCCTTCTTCGATATGGGTCAGGCCTTCGCGGAGTCCGAGAGCTTTAATTTGGGCGATTTCAGGAGATCGATCGGTGCGGGTGCCCGCTGGCTATCGCCTTTTGGCCCCCTGCGCGTCGAGTTTGGATTTCCTCTCAATAAGAAATCGGATGATGACACCTCGGTGGTAGGCTTTTCTCTAGGCGGTCAATAGTAGCCTTTCTGAATCTCTCTCGTTTGGAGGTATCCGTGAAAATAGGGTGGACAAGTGCTCTTTTGGTGCTTCTTGCCATGCCTGTCTGGGCGCAGGAAAAAGTAAAAATCGGCTTCATCGATCTGCAGCGGGCCATCAGCGAGTCTCAGGCTGGCAAAAAGGCCAAGGAGAGGTTTGAAACTGAGGTAAAAAAATTCGAGGCGGAACTCCTCAAGGAGAAACACGAGGTGGAACGATTGAAGGGCGACTTCGAGAAGCGAAGCCCGCTGCTCAAAGAGGAGGAGAGGAGAAATCTGGAGAAAGAGTTTCAAAGGAGGTATCTGGGCTATCAGCGGGTTATGCGCGACTCTCAGGAGGAGTTGCGCCAGAAGGAAGGGGAGATGACGGCGGAGATCCTCAAGGAACTGGAAAAGATTGTCGCCGAGGTGGGGAAAGGCGAAAACTTCACTTTGATTTTCGAGCGGTCTCAGCTGCCCTACTCCGACCCGGGGATCGACATCCCCAACAGGGTGATCCAGTTATACAACACCCGCGCTCCGGCAAAGGGCACCAAAGGGAAATGACCGCGCTGCGGAAAACCCTGTGGGAGCTGGCCGAGCATGTCGGCGGGAGCGTGATTGGGGATGGTGGGATAGAAATTCGGAGGGTGGCCTCTATCGAGGAGGCGGGCGAGGGCGACATCACCTTTCTGGCCCACCCGCGCTACCGGTCCTTTCTCGCCGCATGCAAGGCTAGCGCGATCGTTGTCGGCCTTAATTTTCCCGGGAAGGGCATCAATGGCTCCCGGGGGAATTTCCTGCAGGTTCCCCAACCCTATCTTGCTTTTGCCAAGATCCTGCATGTCTTTTCACCTCTGCCGCGATACGACGGTCAGATTAGTTCGCAGGCCAGCATCGATCCGACGGCGGTTCTGGAGCGAGACGTGACCGTGTTTCCCTACGTCTATGCGGGCAAAGGGGTGAGGGTGAAGCGGGGCACCGTGCTCTTCCCGGGGGTGTTTTTGGGAGATGGGGTCGAGGTGGGAGAAGATTGCCGGTTGCATCCCCAGGTCACGGTACGCGAGGGATGCCGGGTGGGCAATCGGGTCATCCTGCATGCCGGAGTGGTGATCGGGAGCGATGGGTTTGGTTACGCAGGAGAGGGAAAAGAGCGGATCAAGATACCGCAGGTGGGAATAGTCGAAATCGAGGATGATGTGGAGATCGGAGCCAACACGACGGTGGACCGCGCGACGCTGGGCCGGACGATCATCCGCCGGGGCACCAAGATCGATAATCTAGTGCAGATCGCTCACAACGTGGTCGTCGGTGAGCATTCGATCATTGCGGCTCAGGCCGGAATCGCAGGAAGCACCCGGATTGGCAAGGAGGTCGTTCTCGCCGGTCAAGTGGGAGTGGTCAATCATGTCGAGATCGGCGATCGGGCTCGAATTGGCCCGCAATCCGGTATCCCTCGCTCGGTACCCGCCGGGGCGCTGCTCTCCGGCGGAATTGCAGCGGCCCCCCATCATGAATGGGTCAAAGTGATGACACTACTCCCCAACCTGGCCAAGTTATGGCGCGACGTGCGGCGGCTGGAGCGCAGAGTCGCTGAGCTGGCGCGCCAAAATGCAAAAGGAGCGAAGGGTCATGCTCGACGTAAAAGAGATCTTTAAGACCATCCCGCACCGTTACCCCTTTCTCCTAATCGACCGGATCCTGGAGGTGGAAAGCGAACAGAGAATCGTTGGTATCAAGAACGTTACGATCAACGAAGGATTCTTTCAGGGCCACTTTCCCAATCGGCCGGTGATGCCGGGGGTATTGATTTGCGAGGCTATGGCCCAGCTCGGCGCCATTTTTGCTCACGCCTCGAGAGGAGGAAGGGACGGGGAGAAACTCTTCGTCTTAACCGGTCTGGATCGGGTTAAGTTCAAACGGCCCGTTGAGCCGGGCGATCAACTCCGTCTGGAATTGACTTCGCTCAAGCGGCGCGGCTCCTTCTGGAAAATGAGGGGAGTGGCCATGGTCGATGGAAAGGTTGTCGCCCTGGCGGAGATCTCGGCGATGGAGGTGCCTTTCGAGTAGCGGTTTTCTCCCCGGGGATGGTGGCGGAATGAGCAAGATTCATGCGACCGCACTCGTAGGTCCTGGTGCAGAGCTGGAAGAAGACGTCGAGGTAGGGGCCTATTCGGTCATTGGCTCGCAGGTGAAAATCTGCAAGGGAACCCGCATCAGGTCCCACGTGGTGGTCGAAGGGAACACGACCCTGGGGCAGGGCAACCTTATCTTGCAGTTCGCTTCCGTGGGTTCGGTGCCTCAGGATCTCAAGTACAAGGGAGAGGATAGCCAACTCATCATCGGGCATCACAACATCATCCGGGAATTCGTGTCACTCAATCCGGGGACTGCTGGAGGAGGAATGGTAACGCGGATCGGCGACCACAACCTCCTGATGATGTATTGCCACATCGCCCACGATTGCATCCTGGGCGGGCACAACATCATTGCCAATGGCGCGACTCTCGGGGGTCATGTGGTCATCGAGGACTATGTCATTGTTGGCGGGCTGGTAGGTATTCATCAGTTCGTCAAGGTGGGGACCAGCGCCATTTTGGGGGCTGGCTCTATGGTTTCGAAGGATATCCCTCCGTATTGCAACGCAACCGGAGACCGGGCCCGCCTCAGGGGACTTAATCTTGAGGGGCTGAGGCGCAGGGGCTTCACCAAGGAGCAGATCGAGGGGTTGAAGAAGGCCTACCGGATTATTTTTCAGTCCGGGCTGAAGGTTAGAGACGCGCTGAAAAAAGTGAAACAGGAGATTCCCAACTCCCCCGAGGTGGAACACTTAACTCGTTTTGTCGAGAACTCCCAGCGAGGGATCTGCCGGTAAAAAAAACTGGCAATGGTTCAAATGGTTCAAGACGTTCAAAACGTTCAAGGGGTTCAAGACGTTTAACGGATTGAACGGCTTAAACGACTTGAACTTTTTGACATGAGGAAACTGGGTTTAATCGCGGGAAACGGCAAATTCCCTCTGATCTTTGCCGAGCAGGCGAAGCGGGAGGGAGTATCTTTGGTCACCGTAGCGCATCGGGGTGAGACCCCGAAAGAGATCGAAAGGGTGGGGGATGAGGTAACATGGCTTTACGTGGGCGAGTTAGGGAAGATCATCCGGACCTTCCAGCGAGCGGGCGTCCGCGAGGTGGTCATGGCCGGGGGGATTCGCAAAGTCAAGCTCTTTTCCAACTTCCGTCCAGATCTCCGCGGCGCGGCCTTTTTAGCCCGGATCAAAAGTCGCGACGACGATCGCCTTCTCAGGGGAGTGGCGGAAGAGCTCGAGGCAGAAGGGATCCGAGTTTTGGAGTCGACCACCTTCCTCTCCCGGATCATTCCCCCTGAAGGCGTGCTGACCCGTCGCTCGCCCAGTCCGGCTCAGTGGGAAGATGTGCGTCTTGGTTGGCGGGTGGCCAAAGAGATCGGGCGACTAGGCGTGGGACAGTGCGTTGCGGTGAAAGACCGCGTGGTCTTGGCGGTTGAGGCGGCAGAGGGTACCGACGAGGTGATCCGCCGGGCCGGGAGGCTGAGCCGAGGGGCTTTCGCCGTGATAAAGGTGAGCAGGCCGGAGCAGGACCTGCGCTTTGACGTGCCCGCGGTCGGGGTCGGTACGGTGAAGGTCCTGGTCGAGCAGAAGGGGGCGGTCTTGGCCGTCGAGGCAGGTAAGACGATTCTGTTGGAAAAGGAACAGATGCTCAACGACGCGGAGCGGCACAGGATCGCCGTCGTGGCTGTCAGCGGCGGGCTCTAGACGTTCAAATGGTTCAAGACGTTAAACGATTTGAACGCTCTGAACAGAGAGTTGCGGTGCGATGGGTGCGGGCTTGAAAATACCTGTCGGGGTCGTCGGCGTCGGGTATGCCGGCCGACACCATGCCGAAAAATATGCCGCTTCGGAGAAGGCCGCACTGATCGGGGTCGCCGATATCGATCGGGCCCGAGCCGAAGAGGTTGGGAAGTGGCTCGGGGTTTCGTCGACTACGGACTACCGAGAACTCTTGGGCCGAGTCCGGTGCGTGAGCGTCGCGGTTCCGACCCGCTTGCACTATGAGGTGAGCCGGGAGTTCCTCGGCGCCGGAACTGATGTCTTGGTGGAAAAGCCCATGGCGGCTACGTTGGATCAGGGCCGGGAGCTCGTGGCGTTGGCGCGGCGGAAAGGGTGCGTGCTCCAGGTCGGGCACCTGGAGCGGTTTAATCCTGCCATCCGCAGGCTCGAGGGCGTGATCCGAGACCCCAGGTTCGTCGAATGCCATCGGCTCGCACCGTTTGTAGAGCGCGGGACCGATGTAGATGTCGTGCTCGACCTGATGATTCACGACATTGACATTATCGCCAGCCTGGTGCGTTCGGAAGTGCAGCGCGTGGACGCGGTCGGGGTCGCGGTCTTGACCGACAAGCCGGACATCGCGAACGCGCGCATCACCTTCTCCAATGGCTGCATCGCCAACGTGACGTCAAGCCGAGTTTCGGTGAAACGTGAACGGAAGATCCGATTTTTCCAAATGGACGCCTACATCTCGATCGATTACGATCAGAAGCGAGCGCAGATCTACCGTAAGCCGGAGAAAGGGGCGGGATGGCTGAGCATCCGCGGAGAGACTATTGAGATGAAGGAGGGAGACGCCCTGGCCGATGAGATCAACTCCTTTTTGGAATCCGTCCGCACACGTGCGCTTCCTCTGGTGAGCGGAGAGGAGGGGCTCCGGGCCTTGGAGATCGCGGCGATGATCAGCGAGCGACTGTGCCAGCCGGCAGCGGAGCTGTGAACGGGCCAGGGACAAAACCGAGGCGCATCATGGTCGTCGTCGGGGAGGCATCGGGAGATCTCCATGGGGCTCAGCTGGTCCGCTCGCTCTACCAGCGGGATACGGGCCTGGAGATTTTTGGCGTTGCCGGAGAGCGCCTTCGGCACGAGGGCGTCAGGGTCATCTTTGATGTGGCGCGGCTCAGCGGCATGGGATTGGCTGAGCTGGCGGGAAATCTCAGGACGCTTTGGATGGCCTACCGGTTGGTCCGTGGTGCGTTGCGGAAGGAGAAACCTGATCTTTTGATCCTCATCGATTTCCCCGAGTTCAATTTACGCCTGGCCCGATTGGCCAAGCGGATTAAGATTCCGGTCCTCTACTATATCAGCCCGCAGGTCTGGGCCTGGCGTAAGCGGAGAGTAAAGCAGATCGCCCGCTGGGTGGATCACATAGCGGTGGTTTTTCCCTTTGAGGTTGCGATCTACGAGAAGCGGGGGATGCGAGTCAGCTTTGTCGGGCACCCCCTCCTCGATGTCGTCCGGTCCCACCAGCCTCGCCAAGCGACGCTGGCGCAGCTTGGGTTGGACCCTTCCAGGCGGACCGTCGCCCTGCTTCCCGGAAGCCGCAGGCGGGAAATCGCCTATCATCTCCCCCCCATGCTGGAGGCGGCCGACCGATTGAGCGAGGAGATGGAGGTCCAGTTTGTTCTGGTCCGTGCCAGCACGGTCGAGCGCGGCGAGCTGGAGCGGCTTCTGGCTCGCTCGTCGACCCAGCTAGCTATCGCCGAAGGGAATGCATATGATGTCCTAAACGCCTGCGACCTGGCCTGGGCGGCCTCGGGAACTGCGACGCTGGAGACGGCATTGATGCTTAAACCGATGGTGATTGTTTACCGGCTGGCCTGGCTTACCTATGCGCTTGCCCGCCTCTTGGTACGGATCGACCACATCGGTATGGTCAATATCATTGCCGGGCAGACGGTGGTGCCGGAACTGATCCAGAACGAGGTCACGCCCGAGCGAATTTTGTTCGAGACCCGGCGGATGTTGCAGGATGGGGAGCTCTACCGTCGAATCGTGGAGCAATTGGCCGCGGTGCGGCAAAAGCTCGGCACGCCCGGGGCGGCCGAGCGGGTGGCCGATATCGCGCTTGGGATGATGGCGGGTTAAAAAGCGAGGGGCACGGCGCGCCGTGCCCGCACATGTTGTTATGAAGATCTATCTGCGCCTGCTCCAGTATCTCAGACCCTACCTCTGGCCCTACTTCACCATGGCGATGGTCTGCATGTTGGGCTTCAGCGCCACTAGCGGGGTCATGCCGTTTCTCGTCCAGCGGATCTTTGACGATGTCTTTGCCCGGAAAGATCAGGTGGTTCTCGTATACCTCCCCTTTGTGATCATCGGGGTCTTTGCCTTCCGCGGCTTCATGAACTTTGGGCAAAGCTATCTCACGGACTACGTCGGTCTGCGTATCATCAACGATTTGAGAAATGCCCTCCATCATCACCTTCAGTACCTCTCCCTTTCCTTCTTTCACCGCCATACTACAGGGACCTTGATTACGCGGGTGAACAGCGATGTCGGGCTTGTGCGCTCGGCGCTGACAGATTCGGTGGCCTCTTTGATGCGCGACACCACCTCGCTTGTGGCTTTGATTGCAGTGGCGTTCGTGAAGGATTGGGTGCTGGCCACCATGGCCTTTGTGGTTTTCCCTGCGTCGGTCTTGCCCATCACTCGGTTGAGCCGAAAGATGCGCCATCTCACCCGTCGCGGCCAGGTGACCACCGGAACCCTAACGACCTTCTTGCAAGAGAGCATCCAAGGGAGCCGGATCGTGAAGGCTTTTGGGATGGAAAAATACGAGACCGAGAGATTTGCGCAGGAAAACCGGCGCCTTTTACGCCAGTTCCTGCGCGCGAGCCGTATGAAAGCGGTGGTGACGCCTGCGATGGAGACCCTGGCCTCCCTGGCGATTGGCGCCGTGGTGTGGTACGGCGGCTCCAGCGTCATCGGTGGGGGGCGGACTCAGGGTGAATTTATGGCTTTCATGACGGCGATGTTTCTGATGTACCAGCCGTTCAAACACCTGACGCGCACCTACACCATGATCCAGCAGGGGATCGCTGGGGCTGAACGGGTCTTCGAGATCTTGGATGCGGAGGCGGAGATAAGAGATCGACCCGATGCCCGCCCGGCGCCCCGTTTTTCCCGCGCGATCGAGTTTCACGATGTCAGTTTCGGCTACGGTAGTAACCTGGTTTTGAAAAACATCAATCTGCGGATCCGGGCCGGGGAATTGGTGGCCCTGGTCGGTGTAAGCGGTGTGGGCAAGAGCACTCTCGCGGATCTGATCCCGCGCTTTTATGACGTCACCGCGGGAAAAATCACCCTCGACAGGTTGGACATCCGCGACGTTACCCTCGTATCCCTCCGTTCGCAAATCGGCATGGTGACGCAGCATACGTTTCTGTTCAACGACACTGTCCGCAACAATATCGCGTACGGGCAAATAACCAAGGATATGGATCATATCGTGGCCGCAGCCAAGGCCGCTCATGCCCACGAGTTTATCATGGCCATGCCGCAAGGCTACGATAGCGTGATCGCGGAGATGGGCATGGATCTCTCCGGCGGGCAGCGGCAGAGGCTGGCCATCGCGCGCGCGCTGCTCAAGGACGCTCCGATCCTGATATTGGATGAGGCCACTTCATCCCTGGATACGGAGTCAGAGAAACTCGTCCAGGGGGCGCTGGAAAACTTGATGGTGCGGCGGACAACCCTGGTGATTGCCCATCGTCTGTCGACCATCCGCAGGGCGGACCGCATCGTCGTCGTGGTCGATGGCATGATTGCTGAGGAGGGAACCCATGAGGAGCTGTTGGCGAGGAAAAAGGAGTACAGCCGGCTCTATACGTTGCAGCTCTTAGAGGAGGACGGCAGTCCCCACGGGAAGGTCTTGCATTGAGCGGTCATGATCTACTGGGTTTATAATTTACTCCTGACGGTCCTTCTGCTGCTGGTCATGCCTGTCCTGCCCTTTTTCCTGATCTTTGGGCAAAGGTTTCGGCAGGGGTTCGGGCAAAGGTTTGGGGTCTATCCGCGAGCGGTGCGGGAGGCGGTCGCGGGATCCCGACCGATCTGGATCCATGCCGTCTCCGTGGGCGAAGTCCTCTCCGCGACCCGTCTCGCTCGAGAACTGAGGCGGGAATTCCCGGAGCGGAAGATCCTCTTGTCGACCTTTACCTCCACAGGGCGCGAGATCGCCAGCCAGGCCATGGCCGCAGACGCCGTGGTTTTTTTCCCCCTCGATCACCCGTGGATTGTCCGGCGGGCTTTGAAACTTTTCGACCCGGCCCTTTTGATTTTCCTGGAGACCGAGATTTGGCCCAACTTTCTCCGCTTGTCTCATCGGAAAGGGATCCCGACTCTGCTGCTCAGCGGCCGCCTTTCTCCGCGGGCGTTTCGTCATTATGTCGCGTTGCGTGTCTTTTTCTCCCAAGTGGTGCGGCGATTCACGGCCGTCGGGATGCAAACCCTGGATGATGCCGAGCGCATGGTCCGGCTCGGCGTGGACCCTGAGAAGATACGGGTTACGGGGAGTCTCAAGCATGCCCCTTGGAACGGCAATGGCGTGGATCCCGAGCGTGCCGCGGAGGTGCTCAACGCCCTGGGGCAAAAAGAGGCGAGGCAGGTTTTGGTGGCCGGGAGTACGCACCCGGGGGAGGAGGAGATCCTCCTGGAGGTTTTCCTGCATCTCAAGCCGCGCTTCCCCTCTCTGCTGATGATTCTGGCTCCCCGGCATCCCCATCGTTTCTCTGAAGTCGAAAAGTTGCTCAAGAGCAAGAGCGTACGGTACGAAAAGCGAAGCGAAAGAAACGGCCGAGGGATGGCTTCTGCCGACGTAGTCTTCCTGGATACTCTGGGAGAACTGCCCGATTTTTACTCGATCGCGGATATCGCCTTCATCGGGGGGAGTCTGGTGGATGCAGGCGGGCACAACCTGATGGAGCCGGCGCGCTTTCGCAAGCCGATTCTCTTCGGACCCCACATGACGAACTTCGCCGACATTACTGGGGGTGGAGGGCCAGGGAAAGGGAGACCTGCTGCGCGAAATCACGGCTCTCCTGAGCGACCGGGCTAAGGCCGAAAAGATGGGGGATCTCGCCTACGCCGTGGTGGAGAAAGATCGCAGGGTGGTGGCTCGAACGATGGAATTGGTCTATCGCTACCTGCAATGAGGCCTGTGCCGGGCCGGCTCTGCTGATCTAGTCCAAGTCAGTGTGCGGTGCGGGCATGGAAGATCGATGAATCCCTCATGGACCAGGCGACTTTGGGAGCGGCAAGGTCTTTTGGGGCGTCTCCTCTGGACCCTGGCTCTGCCGTCCTCTTTTCTGTACCTTCTAGCGGTAGAGGTACGCAACCTGCTCTATTCCCGCGAGTGGCTTTCGATTA
The DNA here is from genome assembly GCA_016193385.1 of Deltaproteobacteria bacterium. The sequence goes on along the minus strand of JACPSF010000262.1, from coordinate 20,308 downwards.
AGAGCCTGCCCTGCGCGGTGATCAGTGTCGGAAACCTGACGGTGGGAGGGACGGGCAAGACGCCGACAGCCTTATGGCTCGGACACGAATTGAGCCGAAGAGGGTTCCGGGTCGCGATCTTGAGCCGAGGATACAAGCGGCGCCAGCGGGAGCCTCACCTGCTGGAGCCTGGCCGGGACCAACGGCTTGTGTTGCGAGCAGGAGATGACCCTTCGGAGGCTGGAGACGAGCCGATGATGATGGCTAAGGTTCTCGGCCAGCGAGTTGGGGTGGGGGAAAATCGGTATGAAGTGGGCATGCAGCTGCTGGGCCGGTCCGATGTGGATGTGTTCGTTCTCGACGACGGCTTTCAGCATCGCCAACTGAAGCGGGACTTGGACCTTCTGCTTCTGGGCTCGAATGGAGGGGGATGGCTTCTTCCCGCGGGTCCCTTTCGCGAGCCGAGCAGGGCGCTCGGGCGAGCGGATCTCTATCTGGTCACGGGCTCCTTGGCCGAGTGGCAACCGCTGTTGGCCGCGCGCCCGAAAGGGGCGGTTTTTGTTGGTGCCCTTAAGCCCACAGGTTTGCTCACCTTGGAGCGCGGCCGGTGGAAAGAATATCCCTTGGGCCTTTTAGATCGAAGCAAGATCCTTGCGGTCTCTGCCATCGCCGATCCGAGCGCGTTTTATCGGATGATCCACGAGTGGGAGGGAGAACTTGTGGATACCATGGAGTTTCCGGACCACCACAGCTACTCGGCTGGAGACTGGCAGAGGATCAACCGTGCGGCCCGTAATGTGGACCTGATTGTCACCACCGAAAAGGATATCCTGAAACTGGTCCGCTTCCCCTTCGCCAAAGAAAAGCTGTTTGCCTTGCGCGTGGAGATGGTGGTGGAAAATGGCGCCGCCTTGGTGCAGTCCGTCGAGGAGGCGATTCGTTCGAAACGAGAGGGAGTTTAGAATCGCCATGGAGGTGTCGTCGAGCGGCAGACCCGGGGTTTTTCTTGATCGCGATGGGACTGTGATTCGAGACCCTGGTTACCTGAGCCGTTCGGAGCAAATCGAGGTTCTCCCCCGGGTTCCTGAGGCGCTGCGCTTGTTCCGACAACACGGGCTGACCGTGGTGGTCATCACCAACCAGTCCGCCGTGGCGCGGGGTCTCTTGAGCGAGAGCCAACTGGAGGAGATCCACCGAGAGCTCAAGCGGAGGTTGGCTGAATCCGGCGCGCTTCTCGATGGGATTTATTACTGCCCGCATCATCCAACGGAGGGTCATGCCCCCTACCGGATCTCTTGCGAGTGCCGCAAACCGAATACGGGTTTGGCCAGGCGCGCAGCGGCAGAGCTGGATCTAGAGCTCGGCCGGTCTTACGTCGTGGGAGATCAATGGACCGATATGGAGTTGGCGTTTCGAATTGGCGCCAAGGGAATTCTGATTAGTGACCGGAGACAGGAGACCGCAGACCGACGACGAACCACAGCGGTCCTCGGTCCTCGGTCCTCGGTCTTTGTTGCGAGCGATCTCTGGGAAGCGTCTCGGTGGATCATTGGGGACCTCGGCGAGTAAGTTTCGAGAGGCGAAGGAGGAATGGCGATGGCAATTAGTCAGGATTTGTTGGAAATTTTAGCATGTCCCAAGTGCAAGGGGGACGTTCACCTGAACCCGGCGGGGGACGGGCTTATCTGCGAGGCCTGCCGCTTGATGTACTCTATTAAAGACGACATCCCCATCATGTTGATTGACGAGGCGATCAAACTAGACTAACGGTCAGTTCAAATCGTTTAAGCCGTTCAAATAGTTCAAAACGTTTTGACCGCTTGAACGTCTTGAACGACTGGAACGGTTTGAACCATTTGAGAAACGATGCTTGGATCGCATGCACAGGAGAGTTCACACCAAAGAAAACGGGAGCGGCGAGAGGATTTTAGTGGTTCAGACCAGCTTTCTCGGGGATGTGGTGTTGACGACGCCCCTGCTTTCGGCGCTCAAGCGCCGTTTCCCTTCAGCCCGACTGAGCGTCCTTTGCACCCCGCAGGCTAAGCCCTTGCTGGAGGGAAACCCGGATATCCACGAAATCCTGACCGACGACAAAAAGGGTGGTGGGAGAGGGTGGCCGGGGATATGGCGCAAGGGCAAAGAGCTGCGCCAAAAGGGATTCACAATGGCACTCTCTCCCCACAAGTCGTTCCGCAGCGGCCTCCTCCTTTTCCTGGCGCGGATTCCCCATCGCGTCGGCTTTCGCAAGAGCGCCGGGTGGTTTTTCTATCATCACCGGGTCCAACGGGACCCTTCCCGTCATGATTCGGAGCGGATGCTTTCGCTCCTGCAGCCCTTCGTGAACGAGCCTGAGAGGGATCGTGGAGAACTCCAGGTGTTTGCGGATGCCGGCGCAGAAGAGGCGGTGGAGCGGCTTTTTCGCTCTCTCGGCGTCAGCGGCAACGGCGTGACCTTCGGCATCAATCCGGGGTCGGTCTGGGCGACGAAAAGGTGGACTGCAGAGGGCTATGCGGAGCTGATGGTGCGGCTCAACGAGAGATATCGGTGCGAAATCCTCCTCTTCGGTGGCCCCGAGGACGTTAAAGTCGTGGAGCGCATCCAGCGGCTATCCGGCCAACTGGGGATCTCTCTGGCTGGCAAAATCGGTCTGCGAGAGCTCGTCAGCGCCATCGGTCGCTGCGATCTTTTTATCACGAATGACAGCGCACCGATGCATATCGCGGTGGCGCGCGGGATCCCGGTCGTCGCCATCTTCTGCGCCACCACACGCGCTCTTGGGTTTTACCCGTATTCCTCACGCGCCGTGGTCGTCGAGAAGGATCTTCCGTGCCGCCCGTGCAGCTCCCACGGCGGGCGGCGCTGTCCCCTGGGCACGGGGGACTGCATGCGTTTGATCAGAGCCGATGATATCTTGCGAGCGGTCGAGCGTCTCGTGGGGCCGAAGGAAGAACGGCTGTCTCCAGTGTCCGATCCGCGCCTGCCCGAGGTTATCACCCTCTAGTCTTTTCCATGTCCACTCTTGGTGTCATGGTTTTGAGCCTGCCGGGGATGAGGCATCTGGCCGAATGTTTAAAGAGCGTGCAGTGGGCCGATGCGATCGTGGTGCTCCACGCAGGTGAGGATGAGCCGCGGATACCGGAACGGCGGCCTTCGGTCCTGGCCGTGCGAAAACTGGTCCCAGGCGAGGAGCTGAAATCGTTGAGGGGCGAAACCCGCACCGATTGGGTTTTGCATCTCCTGGGTGAAGAACGCGTCGAACCGGAACTCAGCGATGAGCTGCGCGAGCTTTGCCGATCGGATTTCGCCAAAACTTCGCCGGGCTATCGGGTTTCCATCCGGACGTATCTTCTGGGGCGTTGGGTTGAGGGAAGCCTTTGGGGTCCGAGCCCGAGCCTGCGACTTACCCGTGGGTTGGTGCGGCTCCCTTACGGATGGTGGAATGCAAAAGAGCGCCCCTACGAGAAGCCGCCAGGCCAGCTTCGAGGGTGGATCGGAGATTGCTCAGCGCTCGAGCTCAGCGACGCCGTGGCCCTGGTTAATGGTGTGACAAGCCTCTGGGTCGAGGGGCTGCAGCATAGTCCCAGCCATGGCCCAGCCGCGTTGGCGCTCCATCCCGTTCGCGTCTTTCTGCGGCTCCTGTGGAGAAACCGTGTCTTGGCCAAAGGTTTAGCGGGCTTGACCTTGTCGACATTGGCCGCGTACGCTACGCTGTTGAGCGGTGCCAAATTATGGGAAAGCCAGAATGTGCCGCGCCGAAGATCTCCGGGGTAGCGGTGGAACGTTCGACGAGCGGCTTTTGAGGTCGGGGGGATGATTCGGGAGTGGGCCTGGGGTGAGACACCGGTCGGATTCAAAAAGCTCCACCCCCGGCGGGCGCAAATGGTTTTGGTCCGTGAAGGGCTTGAGCCGTATCTCGACGTAGAGAGATTTTTTGACGAGGCCAAATCCATGCAGCAGGCGAGCCCTTTTTACGGAAGAGGCCAGATCTGCTTTTACCGGTTCGATAACGGCGATGCGGCCCTGGTCCGGGCCTACCGTCATGGCGGTATGCTGCGCCATGTGACGGGGCAATTTTTTTTCACTTGGCCGCCACGGCCGTTCAGAGAATTGGCGGTCACCGAAGAGGTGAGGCGTCGAGGGGTCCCCACGCCGGAGGTTTTAGGGGCATGCATGGAGAGGATTTGGGGGCCATTTTACCGGGGCTGGCTGCTGAGCCGTGAGCTCACGGGCGGTCATGATTTTTGGGCCGCTTTGCGAAACGAACTCTTTAGCGGCCCGGTGGCTACGCCACTGCTTGAGGCCGTCGCGCGGAGCCTCCGGACGATGCATCGCCGCGGGGTTTACCATGCCGATCTGAACCTCAAGAATATTCTCGTTCGCCAGGAGAGAAGCGAGATCAAAAGTTATATCATCGACTTCGATAGGGCCAGGCTCTTTGCCGGGGCGGTCCCGCCGGATCGTGCAGAGAAAAATCTGCGCCGCCTTTATCGCTCCGTCCGCAAATTAGATCCCGACAGGCGTTGGCTTCCCGAAAAGGATTGGTGCCTGCTCGTCCGTTGTTATCGGGAGGCGGAAGACCCATGAGGGTTCATCCCCGGAGAGTCCTCATCGTCCTGCACGGTTCCATCGGCGATGTGACCCGCGCCCTACCGCTCGCCAATAGCGTGCGGCACGGCTATCCGGAGGCGAAGATTGCCTGGGCGGTCGAGCCTCAGGCATTCCCGCTGGTCGAGCACCATCCGGCGGTGGACGAAGTCATTCTGTTCGAGCGTGGGCGGTGGTGGAAGAGCTTGCTGCCTTTCCTGCGCCGGATCCGCTCCGAGCGGTTCGACCTGGTCTTGGACCTGCAAAGGCACTTCAAAAGCGGGCTCATTAGCTGGTGGTCAGGCGCTCCTGTCCGTTTGGGGTTTCACCCGCGGGATGCCAAGGAGCTCAACTGGGTCTTTAATACGCATTATATCGCAGCAACGGGAGACGGAATATCAAAGCTGTCTCAGTACCTGAAGTTTGTCGAGCTACTGGAATTGGAGCCGCGTCCCATCGAGTATCAGATGCGCCTGACGCAGGAAGAGGAGGCCGGTGTCCAGCAGCGGCTCAGAGGCGTGGGGGACGCATTTGCCGTTTTCTTCATCGGCGGCAGTTGGGAGAGCAAGCGATGGTTTCCCGTGGAGACATCGCGGTGCGCCGCGGAAGTCCAGCGGCGCTACGGGCTTGAGATCGTAGTGTTGGGCGGGAGGGAAGACATCCCCTTTGCGCAGATGATGGAAAACGTCGCGGAGGTCCGATTCATAAATTGCGTTGGCCAGACTTCGCTGCGCGAGTCGATCGGCATCCTTCGCCGGGCCAAGGTTGCCGTGGGACCTGATACCGGGCTCATGCATCTCGCCGCCGCTGTGGAGACGCCGGTGATCTCCCTCTGGGGGGCCACGAGTCCGCAACGGACCGGACCGCACGGCTTCGAGGATTTGGTTGTCCTCGGCGAGGCCGCCTGCTCGCCCTGTTATTTGAGGCGCTGCCCGATCGGGCGTGTGTGTATGAAGACCATTGATATCACAGAGATTGCGGCCAAAGTGGGAAAGGCGCTCCGTCGGGCGGATGTTCCAACATACTAAATACTATTTTATACGCGATGGGAATTGGCGTCTGTGGGTGCTTCCCGACCGTTGGAGTCGAGAGCTATGGGGGGAGATTGTTGATCGGATCGGCGATCAAATCCCAGCTGAGCGTCCCCGGACCCTCCGTTTTTCCTTTACCTCAGGTGATGAAGAAAATGATTTCTACTTAAAGATTTTTGGTCGCCCGGACCTTTTGGGAAGCCTCAAGGACCTCGTTCGCCATTCGAAGGCGCTAAGGGCCTTGAGGCAAGGCGAGGCGTTCTCCAGGTGTGGCTTCCATGTTCCTCTCGCCGTGGCAGCCGGCGAGGAAAGGACCCTTGGCGTTTTGAAACGGGCGTTCCTTTTGACCCGGGGAATCAGCGGCTCTGCTTTACCCTACTTTCTACGCGAGTATTACGCTTCGCCCCTGGATCCGGGGCGCGTCAGAAGGAAGAGAAAGTATATCAGGCAGCTCGCGCTAGAGGTCCGCCGCCTTCACGAAATTGGTTTTGTCCATGGAGATTTGGTACCCTACAACATTCTGGTACATGCTCAGGGTGGCCAGCCTAGTTTTTTCTATTTGGATCATGACCGGACTCAACGCTACCCGAATTGGTTTCCCCAGGCTTTTTGGAAGAGAAATCTAGTGCAGCTGAATCGTTTTGTTCTGCCCGGGATCTCCCTTCAAGATCGAATACGCTTTCTCCGACATTATTTAGGCGTAGACGACCAGCCCTGGGGAAAGAAACAAAAGAGGCTGGCACGCTGGCTGGAACAAAAGACGCGCAAGAGGCGGGCGGAGTATGTTCCCGGCGGTGCCGATCTCAGCTTTCGGAAGCTCATGCGATGGGACGAATCTTCAACCAAAAATACCGAATACTAGAGAAGGTCGCCCAGTGAACTCATGAGGTCCAGACGCGTTGACCTGATTTATTTTCTGTTTTTGATAACGCTCTGCGGCGTTCTGTTTTTCCCGTCTCTCAGCCGGATTCCATTTTTCAATAAAGCGGAGCCCAGGGAGGCGTTGGTCGTTCTGGAAATCTATCAACATGGGGATTGGCTGTTCCCGCTGAAGAGAGGAGAAGAGATTCCTTCCAAACCGCCGCTGTTTCACTGGCTCGGAACCTTGGCCTCGATAGCGTGGGGAGATGTAACGGAAGCCACGGTCCGTTTACCCTCGGCGGTCTTGGCATCCTTGGGCGTTTTGCTTATCTACATTTTAGGCAGGTATGTCGTCGAGCCAAAAACAGCTTTTCTGGCCGGCGTGATTCTGGCGACCTCGGTGGGATATCAGAGCGAGGCCATCAACGCGCGCGTGGATATGACGCTCAGTTTTTTCATGACCCTTACCCTGTCGATCTTCTTTCTGCTTTACCGGGGTTTTCTACGAGGGCGAGCGTGGATCTATGTTTTTTATTTCCTGCTCGGTTTAAGCGTCCTCGCCAAGGGGCCGGTTGGCCTCATTCTCCCGGGAATGATCATAGGCATTTTTCTGAGCTTGAGAAGGAAGTGGGAATTCCTGTCCCGGCTCTGTTTTCATAAAGGAGCGATCCTCTGCCTGGCGATTCCGATTCTTTGGTATGGCTTTGCATGGGCTAAGGGCGGAGAGGATTTTTTCGCCCGGCAAATTTTGCACGAGAACCTGGCCCGTTTTTTTGTTCATGGCGAGGGGGGCTCAGGTCACCAGAAACCCTTTTACTATTATTTCCCCTCCCTGATGCTGGACGGGCTACCTTGGAGCCTCTTTTTTCCCTTTGTTGTCTTTGATTGGTTCAAGCGCAGAGCCTTTATCCAAGAGCCCGCGCTCTTTCTTGGACTATGGGTCGGTATCATTTTTCTCTTTTTCTCGATTTCTGCCGGGAAACGGCCGGTCTACCTTCTCCCCCTTTATGGTCCACTTTCCCTGCTCGTGGCGCTCTGGCTTCTTGGGGGGGTGGAGAATGCGGTGCGATCTCTCGGGTTGAAAACCGTTGGCTGGGTTTCTCTGATCATGGGACCCGTGCTTTTGGTGGCAGCGTGGGCCATCCTTGACGCGGGCCATTTGTCCTGGTTTTTTTCTTTCCTCGAGACCATGTTGAAACCCAAGGACCAGGCTCAGTTATCGGTGGTCGAAAGAAATTTAAAACAGGCGGGCTGGATTTTGGTCCTTTCGATAGTCTTGTCGGCTGGCCTGTGGTTTGCCGCAGCCGTACAGCTCCTCCGCGGGAAAGCTTGGGCGGCAGCGCTCAGCATCGGATCCATCTCGGTGCTTACGGGGCTGTTGGTGCAGGGAGCGCTCCTTCCTGCCGTTGCCGAGGCCAGGACGTACAAATCCTTCCTACAGGAAGTCAACCGCCGGTTGGGAAGCGACGGATCTCTCTTTATCTGGGGGGAGGGATGGGACTATACTTCGGTGATTTTTTACCAGAGGACAGGCTTACTTGTTCTGGGAGATGACTTCCGTCCGCTCCAGAGACAGCTAGGCCAATCGCGGGGTTATTGCATCATGGGGCAGAGAGAATGGGAAAGGATTGCCTCCTCGCGGGCGCTCCCGCTTAAGGTGGTTTTGACTAGCGAGGGTTCGGGGCCGGAAGGAAGAGATCGCATCGTCTTGATTCAGAGCGTCCAGGCTGGGGAGATAGTTCAATGAAAAGGGTAATCCTCTGTGGCGGGCTAGGCACGAGACTCAGGGAGGAGACGGAATTTAGGCCCAAACTGACGATACGCGGTGTTCATACATCTGTTGCAGCAAATCCCCGGCGAGCTCGGTAAAGTCATGCATAGGCTCCGGCGTGATGGTCGATGGTTTATCAAGTGAAGCATGGCTAATCCCAGGGTCGCGGTCATCGGAGCTTCGGGGTTGGTCGGCAAGGCCCTCACGCGGGTTCTCGAAAGCCACCACTATGAAGTGAGGGGAACCTATGTCAGTCGTCCAGCGGAGGGGCGGACTCGCCTGGATGTTACCGATGCCGCTCAGGTCCGCGATTACTTCCGCCGCGTCCAACCTCAGGCGGTATTCCTCACCGCAGCGCTGACCCATGTGGATTATTGCGAGGGTCATCCTGAGGAAGCTTTTCGAATCAACGCTGAGGGGGCGAAAAGCGTGGCCGCGGAGTCGGCCCGGTACGGCTCCAAGTTAATTTTCTATTCGACCGATTATGTATTTGATGGTTCCGATGGCCCTTATGACGAGGGCGCTCAGCCCAGCCCGGTGAGCGTGTACGGGAAGAGCAAGCTGGAAGCCGAGAAGACAGTTCAAACAATATTACAAGACGCTTTGATCCTGCGCACGACGGTCGTTTTCGGTTGGGACCGAAGCTCGAAGAATTTTGCCATGCAGGTCTATCACGAGCTGCAAGCCGGAAAACCCATACGCGTGCCCGGAGATCAGTTCGGAAACCCAACGCTGGTTGATTACTTGGTCGAGGCGAGCGTGCGTCTCTTTCAGCAGGGGACGCACGGTGTCGTGAACGTGGTGGGCAAGGACCTGCTTTCCCGCGCGGATTTTGGCAAGGCGTTGGCGAAAGGTTTTGGCCTCGATCCCGCGCTGGTCCAGGCGGTTGCGACAAGCGCGTTGCAGCAACGAGCACAGCGCCCGTTGCGGGGCGGGCTCAAGACCGAAAAGCTGAGCCAGCTCCTGGGAATCCAAGCCATGCCTCTCGAGGAGGCCCTCAAACGACTCCAGAGGCAATGGCGGGCGGACGTTTAGGCCGCTAGTGGGAAATCAGAGCGCCCCGATGAGGCGGCCCGGATCGCTGCCAATAGTATTGAGGGGGTCCGGAGCCATTACGAACCGGTTTACAAAGGGAAGAAATTCGTGACGTTTAAGACTCCAGTCCCCTACACGGGAAGGGTGCACGAGGAGCGCGAAATGATCCATGCGGTCGAGAGCGCCCTCGGCTGTTGAGTATCGAGGAGTGCATGCCCAATCCGTTTATCCTACGATCCGTCAAGGCCGCCTGGTCCAATGAACAGGGAAGGGTTCAACGGGTCGCCGACCTCAGCTGTGGCGGAGGCGACACCTCCCGCATGCTGGCCCAGCACGGGTTTTCGGTGGTGGCGACTGATTATGTCATGCCCGCGTTTGCGGGTGATGGCATCGCACGGGTGGGTGGAGTCGACTTGAATGAAAATCTACCTTTCAAGAACGCCTCCTTCGACGGAGTCAATTTAATTGAAGTCATCGAGCACATCGAACATCAGGCCCAACTGATCCGGGAGTTTGCGCGCGTGGTTAAGGACGGGGGGGTGGTCGTGATCAGCACCCCTAACGTCCTGAACGTATTCTCCCGGGTGCGGTTCCTTTTCACGGGATTCCTTCGAGGGCGGGTCCGTCCAGCCCACCACACGCGTAAGCCGGGGCAGGCTCCCAACATCTATCTGATTCACTTTTACGAACTCTATTACCTCTTCTTCCACTACGGCTTCGAAGTGGAAGAACTGAGGCAGACCAAAGTCAAGTTTGCCCCCGTTTTCTTCGGCATTCTTCTTTATCCGTTCATGTGGCTTTTCAGCATGGAGGCTGTCATCCGTGCCGAGAAGGATCCGGTCCAGAGGCGGATCAACTGGCAAATCCTCAAATATTTGTTCCATCCTGCGCTCCTCTTTTCAGATAATATCGTTGTGAAGGCGAGAAAAAAGGCTGTTCATGAAAGTCGCTTTGGCTCATAAGAAACTCGATCTGGCAGGGGGGACGGAGAGGGATTTTTATCGGACTACGGAAGGTCTCCGAGATCTCGGGCATGATGTCCACCTCTTTTGCGCTGAGTTTGGCGTTTCTCCTCCCGAGGGGGTTCAGGCGCACAGGGTTTCGCTGTTGCCCGTGGGAAGGACAGCTCGTGTCTTAAGCTTTGCTTTTCTTGCCCCAAAGATCATTCAATCTTACCGCTGTGATGTCGTCGTCGGTTTTGGGAGAATGGTGCAACAAGATATCCTGCGCAGCGGCGGCGGGTCGCATCGAGTTTTCCTGCAGAAGATGGCTGAGGGAGAAGGGGCCCTGCGCCGCGTCTGGCACAAGGTGAGTCTCTACCACCGGAGCGTTTTGGCCATTGAAAGGCTACAGTATCGTCCCCAGGGCTACAAGAAAATTTTGGCGGTCTCTAGTGAGGTGAGGCGTGAGATCATCGACACCTACCATGTTCCCGCAGACAAGATTGTCGTGATCTACAACGGAGTGGATCAGGAGCGTTTTCACCCGCGCAACAGGGATGGGGCGCGAGGGAGCATAAGAAAGCAGTGGGGAATTCCTCCGGAGGCGCCGTTAGTTCTTTTTGTCGGAAGTGGTTTTCAGCGAAAGGGATTGGATCGCCTGCTGCGAGTGTGGGGATCGCCTCGGCTTGCAGGATTCTATCTGTTGGTCGTAGGGGAAGATGGGCAGCGTGGCCGTTACCATTCCTGGGCCGAAAGAGAAGCTCGGGGAAGGGTTGTTTTCGCCGGTCGACAGGACGCGATCGAAGGTTTTTATGGAACCGCAGATCTCCTTGCCCTGCCGGCGCGACAAGAAGCGTTTGGCAACGTGGTTCTAGAAGCGCTGGCGTCGGGGTTGCCGGTGCTTGCGACAGGCGCCGTGGGCGCGGCGGAAATCCTCGAAGGCGAGCTGAGGGATGGAATTTTGGCCTGGCCGGATGAGCGTTCTGAAATGGAAGCGAAGATCCTTGGGATGTTAGAGCCAGGCCGTAGAGAATTTCTCTCGGGACTGGCGCGGAGATTGGGAGAGAGGTACTCGTGGAAAAATCACTTCCGTGATTTTGAGGGTTGTCTTCTCGAGGTGGCCGATCAGGTTCGACGCGGCACCTTTTACTGATTCCATGTGCCTAAAGAAAAATTCTAATCTCCTCTGGGTCGACCCGGATTTTCAAAGAAATCCGCAGCTCGACCTTCTGGCCGACCCAGATCTGCTCTTTTCCCTGCCCGGGTGTAAGATCGTTAAGGACCAAAGAAAGATTAAGGTTGGCCGCGCCCGGCTCGAGATCGATGGCCAACCCAAAGGGATCTACTTAAAGCGGTACAATGCCTTCTCATGGCGCTATCGGGTCGCTTCTCTCTTTGTTCCGTCCGGAGCGGCGCGTTCTTGGATTGGCGCTGGGATTCTAATGCGTTCGGGTTTCCAAACGGGTCGACCTATAGCTGCGGTGGAGTTTCGTTCTTGGGGGATGCTCACAAAGAGTTTTTATCTCTCAGAGGAAATTCAGGGAGGCAGGACCGCGGATACCTACTGGAGAGAGGAGCTCACCCCTCTAAGAGGGCGTGAGGGGGTTCTCCGGCGGCGGAATTTTTTAAGGGATCTGGCCTGGCTTTTTCGCTCTCTCCATACGGAGAATATTTATCACAATGATCTCAAGGATGCCAATATCCTTGTCAGCCATAGCAACCAGCATCGAGAAGAGTGCTTTTATCTCCTGGACTTGGAAGGGATTCGTAGCTATCGTTACCTGGACAGGCGGCGTCGGATTAAGAATCTAGTTCAGTTGAATCGAACGATGGGAAGGCTCTTACAACGCACCGAGAAGCTCTACTGGCTCAAAGCGTACCTGAGTGATGTTTTTTTCTCCCGAGGAGAAAGGAGAATGTGGATCAGGGAGGTTCAGAAAATGAGTGCGCGGGAGGATCGGCGCTCTTCGATGAAGGCGCTGCGGATCAACAGCGTGAGAAGGGGAGTGCATGGATTCTGAAGCGTGGATTCTGCCTCGTGGTGGAAGGTATCGCCTATTGGGTTGGGCGATCGTGCTGGCCCTTGCATTTCGTCTGTACCTGCTCTGGCAGTACTACTGCATCAGTTCCGATGGGGTCCATTACATCGACGCGGCCAGGGATTTTTTCGTCGGCCGGCTCGCAGTCGGTCTCTCCTCTGTCTATCCCCCCGTGTACCCGATTCTCATCGCCTCTATTTATCCCTTAGTCGGTGACTGGGAGCTCTCGGGTCAAATCTGGTCCATTCTCTCCGGAGTGCTCCTCTTGATTCCTCTTTACGTGCTCTTTGGAAGGATTTACGGGGAGAACGTCGCTTTGGCAGCCTGCTTCCTTGCCGCGATAGCTCCTTACCTGGGAAGGTACTCCGTTCATGTGAGGACAGAAAGCCCCTTTCTTTTACTCTCCACGATAGCGTTAGTCCTTTTCGATCAGGGGATGGATAGGCGGTTATGGGGCCGTTTTTTTTACGGCGGCTTGGTTGCGGGTCTCGCCTACCTTGTGCGGCCAGAGGCGATCGGGTTTCTGGTTGTCGTGCCCCTGACGCTCGGCGTTCGGTGCTGGATTCAGAAGAACCGCGGGCTCCGGTGGTCCGCTGGGGCCTGTCTCTTTCTTTTGCTCGGATTCTTTCTGTTTGCCTTTCCCTATATCTTTTATCTCAGCGTGGATACGGGACAATGGGGAACGATAAGCCGCAAGGCCGGCGTGACCCTTGGGGTGAGTTTGACGGAATCGGGTCTCATCGGGAACGAGGAGTTAACGGATATTTCAAGCCCTGGATCGCTGGATATCACCCGGTTTGCGACGCACCACCCTTTCCTCTATATGAAGAAGGTTCTCTTGGATCTTATCCCCTCCGTTGGCGTGTATCTTGAGGCCCTCCATTATTCTTACGTACCTTTTTTCTTTGTGGGACTGTTTCTGTTTATCCGGCAGAGGTTCTGGCAGCGGGAGGATCTTTTCCTCTTTGTCTTTCTCCTCTTCTACCTTTTTGGGTTTGCCTTGATCTATGTGAATCGCCGCTACGCCGTGCAACTTTTGCCCGTCTCCCTTGGATGGACTGCCTGGGGAATGATCTGGTGTTGGGCGTATTTGAAACAATTTTTCTCTCTCAGGGCTTTCCGAGTTGTGTCTTCTGCTCTGGCTGCGCTCTTCCTTGCCGGAACCCTGCTTAAGGGGCTAAAGCCTATCTCCAGTGAGAAGGCCTACGTTCGCGAGGCGGGGTGGTATCTAAAGGAGGTCAAAGGCTCGGGGAATTTGAATCTGTTGGTTTTCGACGATCGAATCGCCTTTTACGCAAACGCGAGGCCCATACTTTTGAGCGAGTTGGGGGAGCAGGAGTTGCTCGGTTACTTGGAGGACGGAAAGGCTGATTACCTTGTTACGGAAGTCGGCTCGTGGAAGGAACGATTCCCTGCCGTGGCGGATGATCCGGAACTGCACGGGTTGTCTCTACAAAGAGAATTCAGAGGATCGGGAAGAAGCGGGCTGGTTGTCTTCAAGGTCAACCAAAGGGGAAGAGACAGCAATGCAGGATAGGAGTGCCGGGCGGCCGAAGGTGGTGGTGGTGATGCCTGCATATAACGCGGCCAAGACGCTTAGGATCACGTACAATGCGATCCCGATGGAGAAGGTGGATCACGTCATCCTGGTGGACGACGGGAGCACCGATGAGACCCTGAAGATAGCCAACGAGCTGAACCTGGAGGTTTTCGTCCACACACGGAATTTCGGCTATGGAGCCAACCAGAAGACCTGTTACACAGAGGGACTCAAGGCAGGCGCGGATATTGTGGTCATGCTTCATCCTGATTATCAGTACGATCCGACCCTGCTCCCTAGCCTGGTGTCGCCCATAGCCTCCTCTGAGGCCGACGTGGTTCTGGGTTCGCGATTTTTGCAAGGAGATGTGTTGCAGCAGGGCATGCCTTGGTGGAAGTATCTTGGCAACCGATTCCTAACGCGGGTGGAAAACCTGGTATTGGGGTTGGATCTGTCAGAGTACCACACCGGCTACCGCGCCTACAGCCGCAGTGTCCTAGAAAAGGTCCCCTTCTTGCTGAATTCCGACAAGTTTGTCTTCGATCAGGAAATGCTGGTGCAAGCGGTTCACATGGGCTTCAGGATCAAGGAGGTTCCTGTCCCAACGAAATATTTTCCCGAGGCCTCCAGTGCCGGGTTTATCGCGAGCACGATTTATGGCGTGAGCATCCTTCTGCTCTTGGGACGTTATTTGCTGCACCGGGCCTCTGTAATGAACCTCAAGCAGTTTGAATCCTTCACTGCCAGGTACAAGCGGATCGAATAACCACGCGCCCATGGAACGAGAAGGCTACAGTCTCAAGTCTTTCAAGTACAGTAGCCACTACTGGGTGTTGAACTTTTTGTCCGCCGAAAAGGGCCCGCTCAAGATATTAGATGTGGGGACATGTAATGGTGATCTGGGGATCAGGCTGCGAGAAAAGGGCCATTGGGTGGTCGGGGTGGAAAAAGATGGGGAGTGGGCTGAGAAGGCGAGGCGGTATTATGATGCGTTTCATGTCGGAGACATTGAAGAGTTTGAGTTTCCATACAGGGCCGAGTTCGACTATATCTTGTTTGCTGATGTCTTGGAACATCTCCGTGAACCGGCGGCTGTCCTTAGGCGGTCGTTGCCTTGCCTTAAAGATTCAGGAAAGATCATTGTCTCGGTTCCGAACGTCGCCAACTTGGTCATCCGATGGAACCTGCTTTTCGGAAGGTTTGACTACACTGACCGGGGCATCCTGGATCGAACCCATCTTCGCTTCTTTACCTTAGCGACTCTGAACCAGATGATGGTAGAGGCCTCCTTGCGCATCCTTGAATGGGTTCCCGCTCCTCTGCCGGTTCAGTTAGTGTTTCCGATAACGGAAAAAAAGATTTTTGCCCCGCTCCATGAGGCTCATTATGCCCTTGTGCGCTTCTGGAAACCCCTCTTGGCGTACCAGTTTGTGCTCAAGGCGGCTCCGACGCTTCCGGGTTAATTTTTTCAGCCGGTGGCGAATCGCAGGTGCCTTGACAGGGAACGGAGAGAATGGATAACAATGCGGGAGTCATGAAGGCTTTGGTTCTGGCTGGGGGGAGGGGAACGAGGCTTCGGCCCCTAACCCACACGGCAGCGAAGCAATTGGTCCCTGTGGCCAATCGGCCGATTCTCTTTTACGTCCTGGATAATCTTGCCCAGGCGGGAATCAAAGAGGTGGGCATTATCGTCTCTCCTGAGACGCAAAAGGCCATCCGGGAAGCCGTGGGGGACGGCAACCGCTGGGGCCTTAGAGCCGAGTACCTGTTTCAAGAGGAACCCTTGGGTCTGGCCCATGCGGTTAAGGTGGCGCGCCGTTTTTTGGGGGAAAGTCCTTTTGTCATGTATTTGGGAGATAACCTCATCGGCTCGGGGATACGGGAGTATTGCGACACTTTCAGGGCGGCCAAAACCGATGCCTTGATCCTCCTCAAGCAAGTCGAGGATCCTACGAGCTTTGGGGTTGTGGAACTCGATGGGAATGGCCGTGTTTTAAGCTTGGTTGAAAAACCTAAGCACCCCAAGTCTGATCTCGCATTGGTGGGGATTTACTTCTTTTCGCCTACGGTGCACAGGGCCATCGAGGAGATTCGGCCTTCCTGGCGGGGAGAGCTGGAGATTACCGATGCCATCCAGCGGCTCGTGGAGAACCACGGTGAGGTTGCGGGGTATATCCTTAAAGAATGGTGGATCGACACGGGAAAGAAGGACGACCTTTTGGCCGCAAATACCCTGGTGCTGGATGAGTGGATTGCACGCCGGATCGATGGGGACATAGACAGCGCAAGCCAGGTCATGGGCAGAGTGGTGATAGGGAAGGAGAGCCGTGTTCAGGCGAGTACGGTGAGGGGGCCAGTGGTTATAGGAGAAAGGGTGGTCATTCGGGATTCCTTTATCGGCCCTTTCACCACGATCGGAAATGCGAGCCAAATCGTCCACTCCGTCATTGAGCACTCGGTGATCCTGGAGGGTGTGCTGATAGAGAATGTAGACCGTTTAGAGGATAGCCTTATTGGGAATGGAGCAAAGATTTTTAAGGATCAGGCTACCAGGCAGGCCTATCGGCTTTTGCTCGGGGATGACTCCGTCGTCGAGCTTTAATAAAGTGGAAGAGCGGGACATGGATGCTCAGAGTCGCGAGTTTACAGAAGGGCCCATTCTAGGGGTAGAGGTGAGGCCTTTAAGGCGGAACTCTGATCGGCGAGGTTGGTTGATAGAGATTTTCCGCAGGGACGAATTAGATCCTTTGGCCCAGCCCGTTATGGCCTATGTCTCCGAGACCCTTCCGGGAATGACCCGGGGTCCTCACGAGCACGCGGACCAAACGGACTATTTTTGTCTTACGGGTCCCTCTATGTTTGAGGTGACGCTGTGGGATAATCGTCCCAATTCTCCTAGCTACTGGAGCCGGCAGGTGATTGTGGCCGGAGAGGATAACCCTTGCGTCGTGATTGTGCCCGAGAGGGTGGTCCATGCCTATCGGAATATCGGCAAGAAACCCGGGTGGGTTATTAATTGCCCTAACAGGCTCTATGCTGGAGCGGGGCGAAAAGGGCCGGTGGATGAGATCCGTCATGAGGGCAATCCTAATAGCCCGTTTCGTCTAACCACGTCATGATTCTTCTTATCACTGGAGGAGCCGGTTTTATTGGTTCCCATTTCACCCGTCTGGTTCTGGAGCAGCGCCCTTCCTACCGCGTCATCAATCTCGATAAGCTCACCTATTCCGGTAATCTCGATAGTCTGAGGGACGTTGCCGAGCGCGAGGAGGGGAAGCGGTACGTCTTCGTTCAGGGGGACGTCTGCGAGGCAGGTCTGGCGGAAGATCTGTTTAGCGGCGCGCATCCCCTGTTTCATCAGATTACAGATCTCAAGCTCTCGCGGTCCGAGAGGTGCCCTATAGATGTCGTGGTGCACTTTGCGGCTGAATCCCACGTGGACAGAAGCATCCGTGATGCCTCCGCCTTCTTTCGAACCAATGTCGAAGGGACGAGGATGCTTGTAGAGACCGCTCGCCGATACTGGGGAGCCAAGGGCGCTGCGTTAGACCGGGGTCCCCATCGATTTATTCAGGTCTCGACGGATGAGGTCTATGGCTCCTTGAGTTCCCAGGATTCCCCGTTTCGAGAAGGCAGCCCCCTCCAACCCAATAGCCCCTACGCTGCCAGCAAGGCCGCCGCGGACCTGGCGGTGATGGCCTACAGTCATACCTACCATTTTCCGGCGATCATTACCCGCTGCGGCAACAACTATGGACCCTATCAGCACCCAGAGAAGTTTATTCCCCTGTTTATCACCAACGCACTCGAGGATCGGCGATTACCTTTGTATGGGGACGGTCAGCAGGTACGGGACTGGATCCATGTCGTGGATCACGGTAGCGCCCTTCTCAGGGTTCTCGAGCGCGGCCAGGTGGGAGAAATCTATAACATCGGGGCACAGGAGGAGCACGCCAACCGGGAAATAGCGGAGCTCATAGTCCGAAGCCTGGGTAAGAGTTCGGATCTCATTTTCCGCGTTGCGGATCGGTTGGGACACGATCGTCGTTATGCCCTTGATGTGACCAAGATTCAGAGCGCTCTCGGCTGGAGAGCCGAGCGCTCCTTTTTCCATGGAATGGAATCTACAATCCGCTGGTACCAAGAGCACCCGTCCTGGTGGAAACGGCTCAAAGACGAGGCCTTCTGGGCTTACTATCGGGAGGTTTATGGCTCCGTCTAGAGACCGACATCAAGTCTGGCGGTATACAAATATGTACCGCGATCGGGGTTCATGATGGGCTCTTGCCCTCTTTGCCGGCAGAATAGCGCCATCCGTCTCTTCGAAAGTAGAGATCGCGTGCACCATCTTCCCGGAAGTTTTGCGATTTTCCGATGTCCACAATGCAAGGCGATGTTTATTGAACCATGGCCGAGCGATGAGGAATTAGCCGCGTATTATCCGGAACATTATGGCCCCTATCGGCACTCTAGATCGCTAGAGAAACAAAATTGTGTGGGACTAAAGCGATTCGTCCTAGAACATTTTTATGGCTATCCATTGGTTCAAAGTCGCAGCCGTTCACTACTGAAGGCGTGGATCGCCTCTTTACTCTCTTATTTAACTGCCAAAGGGACTATTCCCTATCGTGGTAGCGGATATTTTTTGGATGTGGGTTGTGGTGGCGGATCGTATCTCCATCGGCTGAAACAGTGGGGTTGGAATGTGTATGGCGTAGAACCCAGTGCCGCGGGAACGGCCCAGGCACGGAGCTTGGGAATCAATGTGTGTCATGGATACATCGAAGATGCGAGATACCCGGATGGTTTTTTCGATGTCATCCGGCTGCATCATGTTTTGGAGCACCTCACAGCGCCCCAAGCAACACTTCGTGAGATTGCCAGGATCCTCAAACCGGACGGTCTTGTTTATGTGACGGTCCCAAATACACAAAGTTTCAATTTCTGGCTCTTTGGGGCAAACTGGTACGCCTTGGATGCCCCACGTCATGTTATTTCCTATTGCCCGAAATCGCTCGCATTTCTCTGCCAGGCTACAGGTTTTGAGATCCTGAAGGTCCGCTATCAGTCCGGTGCCTTTAATTTTGTGAGGAGCGTAAAATACCACTTGGAGGAACAAGGGAAGCAATGGCCTCGATGGGTGCACGGAATCAACTGGCCCAGCAATAAGCTGATCCGGCGAGCCTTAAAACCTTTGTTCTTTTTGCTGGATCGACTCAGATTCGGTGATGTTATCTTGGCGCTTTTGCAAAAGGCTGTGACTTCTGGATCGTCAAATAGCGTGGCGAGATAGGGCTGTTAACGTCGTCAGGATATCATGGCTTCGGGCCCATCTTGGGGAGGAATGAAAAATTGAAATAAGATCTTATCAGTCTGACGTAATTCCGCAGATAAAACGGATAGTAGCGTAAAGAACGGTGAAAGCATTTTTTTCCGCCCTGGAAATCTCCGTCTCTAACGAGACGCTGTCCCTGTCGGGACCAGATTCGCGCGTAATTTGCAAGAAGATCTGTTTGGCGATCCGGTTCATCGGCGACAAGAAGCCAAAGTTTATTGAAGGCCATGAGGTCGGCTTCAAGGCGTCTTTCGCTTATTTGGCTTACCTGATTCCGGTGAACCCGCCGTTGCGCAAGGGATTCAGGGAGTCTTAGGAAACCGGCCAAGCGATACATCTTCGCCCATAAGACCAGGTCTTCTCCGCCTTGATAAAAATCGACATCATAACAACCGGCCTTTTCGAAGATTGACCGGCGCTTCAGTGACGCGGAAGAATAGGGAATCCAATGGTATCCTATAATTGAGTCAATAGGCTTTTTCCTCTGTGCCCTGTGGGCGAAAAATTGTCGCTGTATCAGCTTGCCTTCTTCATCAATGGTGTCCACATCGCTATAGACCACGCCCACCTGTGGATTTTGGTCGAGGGCTTGAACTTCGGTCTCGAGCATTTCTGGATACCACCGATCGTCAGAATCTAAAAAAGCCAGATACTCTCCCCCAGAGTTGGCATAGCCCAAATTTCTAGCCCTGGCCTGTCCGGAGTTGGGTTGGTAGAGATAGATCAGCTTATCCCCGAACGGCTTTATTCTCTCTGCTGTATCGTCGGTGGAGCCGTCGTCCACAACAATCAGCTCGAAATCTCGGTATGTCTGTCCCAGCACGCTGTCGATTGTCTCCCCGATAAATCGTTGGCGATTGAAGACAGGTATGATCACGCTAACCTTTGGCATGCTCAAAACCTGTATCACCGGACCGAAGCCATAACCCTGAGACATGATTTTGACCATTTCCTTATTTCACCGGGAAGTATGTGTTGGCGCCCCAGGATATAGAGATATCGGATAAGCAAAATGATTTTCTTCCTGATCTTGTCCCAAGGTGATCGTCGCTGGGTTTTTTTCACCGCTGTGATGCTGTCCACAAAGCCCAGGATGGAGAACCGGTTAGACCTGAGGAGATATTCCTCGACGACCCTTCGCGGTCCCTCCCAAGCATAGGTGTCATGGAAAGCGATGACCCCTCCTTCGACG
>JACPSF010000261.1 GCA_016193385.1 Deltaproteobacteria bacterium | reverse complement strand
ACGCATATGAGTATGCTGAGACGCCACTTAAGCCGGCGGCATCTTTAAGCGGCGGCGAGCACCCCGAGGGATTCGACGTTTGGTATGCCACCAATGTCTATCATCAGAGACAACCTGGGTATGTGGTGGCGACTGTGAACCTTCCCTTGGGGGATATCACGGCGGACCAATTGCGTGCCCTTGCCGATATCGCCCGTCGCTTTGTCAAAGATACCATCCGGACTACGGTGGAGCAGAACATCATGTTTCGCTGGGTCAGCGAGGCCGATCTCCCCGAACTTTATAGCGCTCTCAAAGCGATCGGGTTGGGGGAGCCCAACGCCGGGACGATTGTGGATGTGACCGCTTGCCCGGGAACGGACACATGCAAGCTGGGGATTGCGTCTTCGCGAGGGCTTGCCAGAGAGCTACGCTCCCGTTTGAGCGAAAAGAGTTTTGAGCTGGACTCGGCTGTCAAGGATCTTCGGATCAAGGTGAGCGGCTGCTTCAATTCATGCGGTCAACACCATATAGCCGACATAGGCTTTTACGGCGTTAGCAGAAATATCAATGGCTACACGGTGCCTCATTTCCAGGTCATGTTGGGCGGAAAGTTGAAAGATAATGCCGACGCCTATGGGCTCCCGGTTGGGGCGATCCCCTCGAAACGGATCCCGGAAGTGGTACTTCGGGTCACAGATCGCTATCTCAGGGATCGGCAGAAGGGCGAGAGCTTTCAAGATTTCATCAGCAGGATCGGCAAGAAGGAGGTTAAGGCCATGCTGGAGGATCTCACCCAGATTCCCCCGCACGATGTGGATCCTTCCTACTATAGCGACTGGGGTGACCCGCGAGAGTTTACGCTGACCGATATGGGAGTTGGGGAGTGCGCCGGAGAGGTTGTCTCTCAGGCGCAATTTACCCTGGCGGCTAGCGAGCGAGAGATCTTCGAGGCGCAGATATATTTTGATTCCGGCGATTTTAAGAAGGCAGTTCTGACCGCTTACAGCGCCATGGTTCAAGCGGCACAGGCCCTTGTCAAGACCCAGGTCTACGATGTTTCGAACGATGAAGAATTGATTCTCAGTGAGTTTCGGCAGCAATTCTGCGACACCCAATTATTTTACGATAAGTACGCCGGTAGCAAGTTCGCTGACTACCTCTTCAAAGCCAGGGATGCTGTGAAAAATCTGAATGGGACAGGGAAGGAGTCGGCGCTACAACGTCTTCAAGAGGCGCAGCTTTTTATCGACGCGGCGCACAGTTGCTACAACAAGCTCAGCAGCATGAAGAGTATCGACCGTTCCAGCAGCGCTGGAACTGCCAGCCCAGGCGAAGGGTAGTTCTAGAACCTGTGGATTTACAGAAGATCAACGTGAAGTTCTTTGTGGCGAATTCCAGCGAGATTCCGTTGGAGGCATTCATCAACATCTTTAATGCGTGGGTTCAGGTCTCCGACGGGGAATACTATGACATCGCCGATTACAGCCACGTGCAGGCCGGCCCGGGGATTCTGCTGATCGCCCATGAGGCAAATATCAGCATGGACAATACAGATAACCGCCTGGGGCTTCTTTACAACCGAAAGCAGCCTCTTCAGGGTTCCAATCGCGAGAAACTCCGGTGCGTTTTCCGGGCGGCGCTGGAGTATTGTCGGCGAATAGAGGAAGACCCAACGCTTCAGGGAAAAATTAAGTTTGTGGGCAATGCGGCGCTTTTTATCATGAACGATCGGCTCATGGCGCCCAACAGTGACGAAACATTTCATGCCGTCAGGGCCGACTTGGAGGATCTCGCCCGTTCCCTGTACGGAGGGGCTGCGTTTACTCTTGATCAGGAGACAGATGCCGGGAAGCGATTCAGCGTGACGATAACGACGCCTGTACTCTTCGACATCAGGACACTCCTGACAAATCTGCTCGAGAGCACGAGGCTGCGGACCACAGACTGTTAGTGGAGATGGATCATCGTGGGTTATTACCCGATCCTTTTAGATCTGGCTCAGCGACCTTGCCTCGTTATTGGCGGAGGCTCGGTGGCCGAACGCAAGGTGGAGCGCCTTCTCCAAGCTGGCGCCGCTGTAACCGTCATCAGCCCAACACTCACCGAGCGCCTTGACGACTGGGTTAAGGAAGGCAGAGTTCGACACGAGGCCCGCCGTTACCAGAAGGGCGACTTGGCGGGCTATCAGCTCGCCTTCGTTGCCACCGACGATCCCGAAGTGAATACGGTTGTATACAGGGAGGGGCGGGAACGAGAGGTTTGGGTGAACGCCGCCGACGATGCAGTCCATTGCGATTTCATCCTCCCATCGGTTCTTCGGCGCGGTGAGCTTGTGGTAGCGGTAGCCACTGGAGGTTCGAGCCCGGCGCTCTCCAGGGCGATCAGAGAAGAACTTGAGGCTTACTTCACGGAGGACTACGGGACTCTCGCTGAGATTGTGGCTGAAGTTAGGAGAGAGCTGAAAGAGAGGTCTTTAGCGCCCAGCGCTGAGGCGTGGCAGAAGGCTCTGAACGGTGACCTGCGTCGCCTTATCAGAGACGGGAAGCAAGAAGAGGCTAAGAATCATCTCCTGAAACGGTTAGGAGCAGAAATATGCGGATAGGGAAGGTCTATCTTGTTGGTGCAGGTCCCGGTGACCCGGGACTCCTCACAGTGCGCGGCCTGGAACTTCTGCGGAAAGCGGAAGTCGTTGTCTATGACCGCCTCGTAAACCCCGTTGTGTTGGAATATGCGGCGCCTGAGGCGACACGCATATTTGCCGGTAAGCTCACGGGAGGTCACAGTCTTTCGCAACAAGAGATTAATAGGCTTCTCATCCACCACGCAAGGCGAGGGAAACAGGTAATAAGGTTGAAAGGGGGCGACCCGTTCGTATTTGGTAGGGGAGGAGAGGAGGCGGAAGTTCTGGCAGAGGCAGGGATTCCGTTCGAGGTTGTGCCTGGAGTCAGCTCCGCTGTGGCGGTGCCTGCATACGCTGGGATCCCTCTTACTCACCGAAAAGTCTCCTCATCCTTCGCGGTCATCGCTGGGCATGAAGCATGTAAAGCCGAGCCTTCAGTGGATTGGGGGCGGCTGGCGACCGCCGTGGATACTTTGGTTGTCCTGATGGGGCTTAAGAATCTTCCCATGATTGTAGCGAACCTTCTTGCCCATGGTCGTTCTCCGGAGACTCCCGCGGCCCTGATCCGATGGGGGACGACTGATTCACAGGAGACGGTTACGGGCACCCTTGGCGACATCGTCGACAAGGGCGTGACTCTACGCGCTCCGGTGGTATTGGTTATCGGTGAAGTCGTAAGCCTGAGAGATAAACTCCGGTGGTTCGAGGAGGAAGGATCACTATCCTCTGAGCTGGTCACGTGCAGCTACGGAGATCAGTTTGCGACGCGTCTTTAAAGTTTCCCATCTGGACTCAGACCACGGATATGACAAGAAGATGCGTTATTAGCGGTAAAACGTTTCCGGGTTAGCGGGATAAAACAGGAAGGAGCGTGATTGGGATGAGTGAGGATTGGTTATCAGTTGCCGTCGGGGTTACTTTATTGGCTTTGGTTTACCTAGAAGTGATCACAAAAATACCGTGGTAAGCCTGCGATGTCTTCATTGGAAAAGGTGATGTTATGTCAGAAGAAAGCGCTAATCGACCGCTAAATGTCTTGCTGGGACTACTGATCGTCGCGGTTTCAGCTTGGTTCGCCAATTATCTTGTCCACTGGAGCCCCAGGGCGATGGGCGATGTCGGCAGGGCCTTGGAATACCCGATCTGGGCAGCCGGAGTTGGGATCATCATGAATCTGATTCTCACGCCTGTCGGGGTCTGGGACAGGGTGAACGGTGCGTTCCGGACCGAGTTGTTTCTGAAAACCGGGCTTGTAACATTGGGAGCGGGACTAAACTTCTTCGAGATCCTGAGGATCGGGGCCAGGGGAGTCATACAAGCTCTGGTTGGGGTGACCCTGGTGTGGTTCTTTGCCTGGTGGCTTGGCGGAAAAATGAAATTGAACGATAAGCTACGCGCGGTAATGGCAACGTCGGTCTCCATTTGCGGCGTCTCAGCCGCCATTGCGGCTACAGGCGCCGTGTTAGCCAAAAAAGAGGACCTCTCGTATACCGTAGCCCTGGTTCTCCTTTTCTCGCTTCCGCTCATGGCCTTGATGCCCTGGGCCACTGCTTTTTTAGGGCTGCCGGTTGCAGTGGCGGGAGCGTGGATCGGCAATAATATCGACACCACCGCTGCCGTCGTGGGGGCTGCGACCCTCGCCGGCCCAGATGCGCTGAAGTTCGCTACCGTGGTGAAGCTCTCACAGAACGCGATCATCGGCGTTGCGGCTTTCCTCCTGACCCTTTACTGGGTTGTGAAAGTAGAGCGTAAGCCCGGCGAGCGACCGTCTGCGTGGGTTATCTGGCACCGCTTTCCCAAGTTCGTCCTTGGTTTCCTCCTGGCCTCCATTTTGGCCACTTCAGGGTTGTTCGGGAAAGCGGAACTTGCAGTGATTAAGAACTTTACCAACTGGGCGCTGCTTCTGGCCTTCGTCAGCATCGGCCTTGAGTTCCCGTTTAAGTCATTAACGGGAATGGGGCTAAAGCCGCTTGCTGTTTACGCTACTGCCACGCTGTTCAACCTCTTTGCCGGTTTGCTGCTCGCCTATTTGCTCTTCGGCGGATTGATCGGGATTTGAAGGCGTGGAGACGGATTCGGAAACCATCCTGTTGTCGCCCCGGGGCGGCGGGGAGGGGCCCTTTTAGCGGCGAAAAGTGGGGCAATGCCATAAATTGAGCCCTGGACCTTGAGCGACCCATCGATTACGCTATAATGGCGTAGTTTATGGAAATGACTCTCCTCAAGGTTACCGTGGTCGTTTATCTTTTGGCGACCGCAAGCTTTATCGTCTATGTGGTGCTTCTAAAAGAGTTTTTTGCCCGCCTCTCTCCGCTCATCCTCCTCGCTGGTTTTGTCATCCACACGTCCGCTCTGGGGGTCCATTTTGTCCAGACCGGGTACCCGGCAATCATGCAGTTCCGCGAAGCGCTCTCTTTTTACAGCTGGCTCATGGTAGGGATTTATCTCCTGGTTCAGCTCAGGTACCGGCTTGTCGTCCTGGGCTGTTTTATCGGGCCGTTGGCTGCGCTTAAAACCTACTGGTTACCGCTCCACGTCACGCTCGCCTTCCTGGGCAACGCCGTTTTTGCCTTGGCCTTCGGCGTGAGCTTGATGTACTTGCTTCAGGAATATCAATTGAAGAGCAAAAAGATGCCTAGCCTGTACCAGCGTTTTCCTTCTCTGGAGACTTTGGATCGGCTCAACTATCTTTTTCTTGTCTGGGGTTTCCCCCTCATGACCCTGGGCATCATTACGGGAAGCATGTGGGCGGGAGTCCATTGGGGAAAGTACTGGTCCTGGGATCCGCGCCAGATCTCCTCTGCAGTCACCTGGCTGCTCTACGGGACGTTGCTTCAAGGACGGATCGCCGCTGGCTGGCGCGGCAAAAAGGCAGCGGTTTTGACCATTGTCGGGTTTGCAGTCGTTCTGGGTTACTTTCTCTGGGGGGATTATCTTTTCCCCAGCCGGCACGGGGGCCGGTTTGAATAGGCCGTGCAAAAAGAGATTATCATCGTGGGTCTCAATCACCGAACCGCTCCTGTGGAAGTGCGGGAAAAAATCGCCTTCGAGAGCTCCATCCTGGGCGATTCTTTAAGGCGCGTTTTTTCCCTGCCATCGATTCAGGAGAGCGTTATCGTTTCCACTTGTAACCGGGTGGAAGTGATCGTTGCGGCCTCGGACGGGGAAAGCGCCGTGCGCGAGCTTAAAGGCTTTCTTGCCGAGCAGGAATACCCGGGAGGCCACGGCGGATTGGAAAGCCATCTTTATACGTATTCTGCCGACGCGGCCGTGCGGCACCTGTTCAGAGTGGCGGCGAGCCTGGATTCCATGGTCGTGGGCGAGCCTCAAATTCTTGGCCAGATCAAAGATTACTATCTCGCGGCCCATGAAGCGGGTACGGTGGGGACGATTCTTCATCGGCTGTTTCACCGCTCTTTTACCGTTGCCAAGAGAGTGCGCACCGAGACCGGAATTGCGAGCCGGGCGGTCTCGATAAGCTCGGTTGCCGTGGACCTCACCCGGCGAATCTTTGACCGGCTTGATGATAAGACCGTCATGCTCATCGGCGCCGGAAAGATGGGCGAGCTCGTGGCCCGCCATCTGCAAGGCAGCGGGGTGAGTAGTCTCATGGTAACCAACCGGACTTTCGAGCGCGCGGTCGAGCTGGCGGCGGAGTTCCGCGGAAACCCGATTCGCTTCGAAGATTATCCCCGCTACCTGAAGTTGGCTGACTTAGTCATTGGCTGCACCTCGGCTCCCGAAGTGCTATTGCAGCAGGAATCCGTCGAGTGGGTGCTCAGGGAGAGAAAACGAAAAGCGATGTTCTTCATCGATCTCGGGGACCGGCGCAACTTCGATCCGCGAATCCATGGGCTCGATAATGCCTACCTCTACAATCTTGACGATCTCGAAGGGGTGGCCAGGGAAAATCTCAAGGGGAGAAAGGCTGAAGTGCATAAGGCGGAGGAGATCGTCAGTGAGGAAGTCACAGGTTTTCTTCGCTGGCTGGAGTCGTTAGAGCAGGTGCCGACGATTGTGGCGTTGAGGCAGAAATTGGAGGAGATCAGAAAGCGCGAGATGGAAAAGTCTCTGAGCACGAATCTCAAGGAGCTTTCGGAGCGGCAAAAACAGGCGCTGGAGGATATGACTGCGGCGATGATTAACAAGATCCTCCACCCTCCGATCACGCACCTGAAGAGACGGGGCAAAGATGAGGATGAGGCGTTATACATCGAGGCGCTGAAGAAACTGTTTGATCTAGAGGAGAAGTGACACGAGGACCAATTTTGGATTTTAGATTTTCGATTTTAGATTAAATGCAAAATCCGCAATCCAAAATCTAAAATATGCTGATTCGTATCGGGACGCGCGGGAGCAAGCTGGCCCTAGCCCAGACGGATTGGGTCAAGCGTCACCTCGAAGAAAAATACCCGCAACTCAAGGTTGAGACCGTAACCATTAAAACTAGCGGGGACCGGTTTCTCCAAACGCCGATCCAGGCGATCGGGGGGAAGGGCATCTTCGTCAAGGAGATCGAAGAGGCTCTATTGAGAGAAGAGATCGATCTAGCAGTTCATTCGATGAAAGATTTACCGACCGAGATCCCGTCAGGCTTGGCGATCGCCGCAATCCCCGAGCGGGAGGATTCGCGCGATGTCGTGGTATGTCGCCACCGTCAGGCCCTAAAGGATCTTCCTCGTGGCTCCAAAGTCGGCACGGGAAGCCAGCGCCGGCGGGCCCAGCTTCTCAACTTTCGGCCTGATCTCGCGGTCGTGCCGATTCGGGGAAACGTCGACACGCGGCTGCGCAAGCTCGATCAGGGGGAAGTAGATGCGCTGGTTATGGCGGCCGCGGGCTTGAGGCGGCTCGGCCGCGCCGATCGAATCGGGGAGTTCCTTGCGCCTGAGATTTGCTTGGGCGCTGTGGCGCAGGGGGCTTTGGGGCTGGAGACCAGGGATGGCGATCGAGTCATGGATCTGATGTCTTTTTTGCATCACCCTCCGACTGCGGTGGAGGTTATAGCGGAAAGGGCTTTTCTGAGGCGCTTGGGGGGGGGATGCCAAATACCGGTTGGGGCTCGCGCATGGGTGGCTGGGCAAGATTTGGAGATGATGGGAGTGGTTGCAGATCCTGACGGGCAGAAGCTGTTTCGGGGGCAGATTAAAGGGCGCGCCCAGAATGCCGAGGAACTGGGACAGGAACTCGCCGAAACGCTCTTGAGGGAAGGTGCGGAGCAAGTTTTGGTTACGAAGGAGAAGATTCGCGCTCATGGCTTCTAGTAGAGCGACTTCAAGCCGGGCGCGCCAGGCCGGACCGCTTCATGGCCGCCGGATCGTGGTGACTCGGACGCGCTCACAAGGCGAATTCTTCGCTCGGAAGATTGAAGGGCTGGGAGGGCAAGCCATTGAATTTCCCACGATCGAGATTGTCCCGCCGCGGAGCTATGAGCCCTTGGACAGGGCGATCCAGGAGATAGGCTCTTATCAGTGGATCATTTTCACCAGCGCAAACGGGGTCGCGCACTTCCGGGCCCGTTTCCGGGAGCTCAAGCAGGAGCTGCGATTGCTCCAGGGAATCCGGATCGCGGCCATCGGACCGAAGACGGCCAAGGCCCTCGCCGAGGCCGGTCTGAAAGCGGATGTGGTGCCGAGGGAATACCGTGCCGAAGCGATCCTCCAGGAGCTAAAGCCGGAGGGGATCCAAGGCAAGCGCATTCTATTGCCCCGGGCCGCTGAGGCGCGCGACATCCTGCCGGTTACCCTGCGCAAGTGGGGCGCAAAGGTGGATGAGATCGCGGTCTACCGAACCGTGGCGGCGAAGGGGGATGCCACCGGCCTCCGTGCGGAGCTGCTCGGCCGGAAAATCGACATGGTCACATTTACCAGTTCGAGTACCGTGAATCATTTTGTCGCGCTTTTTCCGGCGGATGCCGTGGGGGAGCTTTTGGCTAAGACGGCAGTGGCCTGTATCGGTCCGATCACGCAGAAGACGGCAGAGGATAGAGGGATTCGCGTGGATGTGATCGCGCGCGACTATACCATCGCCGGCTTGACGCAGGCGATCGTGGAATATTTCAATAGGCAGCATGCAACAGGCAAAAGGCAATAGAATTTTTCTCTCTACTGTTATCTGATGCCTATTGCCTCGTGCCTATTGTGGAGGCTTTATGGAATTTCCCACCTATCGACCGAGACGGCTTAGGCGAAACGAAAGGCTCAGGGAGATGGTGCGGGAGACCGCGCTTAGCCCCAAAGACCTGATTTATCCTCTTTTCGTGGCGCCTGGCAAAGACACCTTTCAGCGCGTCTCATCGATGCCGGGGGTCGCGCAGCTCTCTGTGGACCGCGCGGTTGAGGAATGCCAGGAGGCGAGCTCTTTGGGTATCCCCGCGGTGATACTTTTTGGCATCCCGGAGCGAAAAGACTCTTTGGGCTCGGAGGCCTATTCGGACAACGGGGTGGTGCAGCAGGCGATCCGCGCCATTAGAGAGAAAGTCCCCGGGCTTTTGGTGATCACCGATGTCTGCCTGTGTGAATATACCGACCATGGGCACTGCGGGGTCATCAAAAACGGCGATGTGGATAATGACAGCACGCTCGAGCTGTTGGTCAAGGAGGCGCTCTCTCACGCGCGCGCTGGGGCCGATATCGTGGGCCCATCGGATATGATGGATGGAAGGGTGGGGGCGATTCGCAAGGCGCTAGACCAAAACGGGTTTCACCAGGTGGCTATCCTCGCTTATGCGGCCAAGTTCGCCTCTGGCTTCTATAGTCCATTCCGCGAAGCCGCCGAATCCACGCCCCAGTTCGGCGACAGGCGCTCCTATCAGATGGATCCCGCGAATGCCGATGAGGCCTTGAGGGAGGTGGAGCTGGATATCCGTGAGGGTGCGGATATCGTGATGGTGAAGCCGGCGATGGCCTATCTCGATCTCGTCTATCGCGTGAAGCAGAAATTCGGCTACCCCGTGGCTGCCTACAACGTGAGCGGGGAGTACTCCATGATCAAGGCGGCGGGGCAAAATGGCTGGATCGACGAGAAACGGATCATGATGGAGGTCCTGCTCTGTATCAAGCGCGGCGGCGCTGACATGATCCTCACCTATTTTGCCAAAGACGTGGCGCGCGAGTTGATTCCTGGGAAATGAACGGCAACTGATCCCTTCCCTTTTAAATATCGCCGGACCCGGACGACTTTATCCTTTGCGTGTAATTAGGGTCTTTGCTTTTGATGTTCCCTTGCCGATTTCCGCGGACAGCATGCTGCAATTAAGAGATAAAATACGGCTCGCCGAATCTGACCTCCGGACGCCAGACTGTCTTAGCCCGATCCCTGTCCGCCACCCGTGGAAACCTCCGGTTGACGTAACACCTCGTTATCAGATACTGTCTTCCCCTACCATTATTTGACGAACCGAGAGGAGGAGCGATATGAAAAAGGGTCTGGCTACTAGGCGAATGTGCGGACTGATCGTAGCCCTGCTTCCTCTCGCCGCCTGGGCAGCCGGGTCGAGCTCGACTCCCGAGCCCGTCAAGCCTGCCGTGGAAAGGCCGGCGCTCTTCGACGAGAGAACGGTGGCCGACTTCT
>JACPSF010000260.1 GCA_016193385.1 Deltaproteobacteria bacterium | reverse complement strand
GAGCATCTCGCCGAACTGCACCCCGGCCATCGCATCCTCGGTCACCACGTTGGGCTGGATGACCAGGCACATGTCCTTGCGGAAGCGGAATCCCGGAGGAGCGCCTCGGTTCGTCTTGCGCGTGCGCAAAATCGGCGGGAGCTGGTTGGCGCCGTGCAAAAAATCGTCGTAGATCGTGTAGCCGCGCTGGTGCACCACCTCGGCGGCGTCGACGACCGCTTCAACCTCCGTCCCCTCCTTGATCACGGCCGCTACGCGCTCAAAGGCTTCCACGGCGGCGGCGTGAATCTTTTGATACTCGGGCGTGGGACCCTCGCCGATGGAGAAGGTGCGCAGGATCTGCCCTGAGTATCCCCAGTAGTTCGTGCTCAACTCCACAACCAGGACATCTCCCTTTTGCACGACGCGCTCCGACATGTACTGCTGGGGCACGCCGCCTTTAGGATCGCGCATTGAGGTGGTGATCATGAAATGGATACCGTTCACTCCCCCCTCTCCGAGGTAGGCGTCCTCCACGATCTTGGCCAGCACGTGCTCACGAATGCCGGGCCGGACGTGCTCGGCGAGCGCCGCGACCGAGCGGTCGCTCATGGCCGCGGCGATCTTCATCCGATCGATCTCTTCGGCGCTTTTGACCTGGCGCTGGTCTCTCATCTCTGCGGAAAAATCGATCCATTCGACCTGCGGAAAGGCCCCCTGGAGGCGCAAGTACTGCTGGTAGGGCAAACCGCCGACGATGCCGACTTGTCCCCGACGGACTCCGCGTTCTTTCAAATTCTCTATCACGCGCGGAAGAGAATCAACGGAGCCCGTTGGGCTCGAGCCCCCGAAGCGGACATCCTCAAGAATCGCCATCCGCTTTGCATTCGGCAGATGGTTTGAAAGCTGAATGAAAAGCGTCGGTGAACCTTCGGCCGGGAAGATCAGGTGGGCTTCGCTGGTGGTGAGCCAGTTGCTGAGATAGTGAATCTCCGGACTGGAGCCCCGACCGTAGAGGAGAAGCGTCGACACCCCTTTTCGGTCCATGCGCGCCCGCACTTCCCGGTAGCGCCGCCCGTACTCCGTCGCGGAAAAGGCCGGATACAGAGGGTCGTGGTGCATGTCGTCTCCTTTCACGCCAACACAGGTCCCCTGAGAACCTGAAGTCTTTCTTCTTATTAGACGCGGGCGTGTTTGTCAAAATGCTTCCCGCATTTTTCTATTTGACCGCTTGACCGGGATTTGCTAGCGTACGCTCGGAAACTAATCGGACCCTTAACAACTGCATCACGACGAAAGGAGACGACCATGGTCACAATGGCACCCAAACTTACCTTCGGAACTTCGATGGCGGATTGGCAAGAACGGATCAATGTCGAGCGAATGATCCGGGAGCGACAGGAAAAAGCGCGGCAGACCCTGCGCAAGATGAACGTTCCCGCCCTGCTGGCGGCCCGCCCCGAGAACACGCGCTACCTCAGCGCGCTCCGGGGCCCGGAATTCATGCCGCAGCTCTGGTACGTGCTCTTCTTTGCGGAACACGATCCCGTGGTTTTCCACCACGCCGGCTGGATCCGCATGTACCCTTCCCAGACCCCGTGGATCAAAAACTGGCGCCTCGCCCGGAGCTGGTTGAGCCTAGGTCCCGGCAAAGAAGCGACGGCTGAGGAGGCCCAGCTTTTCGCAAACGGGATTTATCAGGAACTCGCCGAGCGCAAGCTTGAGAAGGAACCTTTAGGAGTCGTCGGATTTGACGGCATCGCCCAGCAAGCCCTGGCAGCCAAAGGGATTAAAACCGCCGACGGCTGGTCGATCATGCTGGAGGCCACTAAATGCAAGACCGTGGATGAAATCAACTGTCTGAAGATGGCGTTCGCGGCCGGGGACGCCGGGTGGTTCAGGGCCTGGGAGCTCCTGAAGCCGGGCGCGATTGACGTGGAGGTCTCCCAACAGGCCATGCAGGCGGCCTTCAAAGCCGGCGCGGACGAGGTACCCCCAGGCCACTTTAGAAGCGGTCCCACGAGCTTCGATCGCGCATACGAGAAAAGTGGGCGAATTTTTAATTACGGGGATCTCACCTATGCGGCCTTTTGCGGCATCGGCTACCTGGGCTACCACACCTGCTACTACCGGACCTTCTCGGTAGGCAAAGAGCCCGATCAGAAAGCCAAAGACTGGTACAAAGTGCTCGTGGAGCGCATCAGCCGGGTCATCGACGCGATCAAGCCCGGGGCGACCACGGCGGACGCGGCCCAGCATTTTCCTGCGGCCTCGAAATGGAACTATAAGGAAGAAGCGGAGTTGCTTACCCTTGAAATCGGCCATGGCATCGGCCTGCACCATTACGGCTACCCGATTATCAACCGGCAGTGGTCGCTCAAGCACCCTCAGCCCTTCGAAGTCGGGATGACCATCGCCATCGAAGGGCGCGAAGGCGAGCCCGGTCTAGGCGGAGTCCGGCTCGAAGATGCCGTGGTGGTAACCGAAAAGGGCGCCGAGCTGATCGATCACTGGCCACGCGAGGAGATCCTGGTAGCGCCGCGGAGTTGACCCCGGCACATCGTCGCGGTTCTTTTAAGGCCAGGCCTCTCTTCAACGAGCGTCGGTCTCTCCGATTGCACGGGACGTAGCCTTTGCAGACCGATGAAAAAGGCCCATCTGCGTCGTTGCGCTCGACCGCCTCGCTCCAACGTACTGCTCAAGTACGCCTCCGCTCGTCGGTTTCTCGCGCGCCTTGCATCTGGGACCTTTTTGACCGGTCTGAGAACAGGCGTTTTCAACGCCCTGTTGCGGTCCGATGCAGCTTGACCTGACTCCTGAGTTCTGTCACGCCCTCGAACTTCTGGATCCTTTTTCGGCTTCAAACCGGACATCACCCCCGACCGGGTGAAAAAGCGAAGCAAAACCAAGCAGGAGCTTTACCACAAGATCGACACGTTGGTGATTGACGAAATCTCCATGGTCCGGGCGGACCTGCTGGACGCCGTAGCGAGATTCTTGCAGCTCAACGGCAAGGTTCCACGCGGGCCGTTCGGCGGCGTGCAGATGGTTCTATTCGGAGATCTTTACCAGCTACCGCCGGTGGTCCAGAAAATGGAAGCGGACCTCTTTCGCGGCTATTACGAAAGCCCCTACTTTTTCAGCGCGCGGTCTTTCGAAACCCTAAGTTTGGAGTGGATCGACCTGACAAAGGTTTTTCGCCAGACAGACGAGGCCTTTCTCGAAATCCTCAACCGCGTACGCAACGGCACGGTCCTGGACGAGGACCTCGCACGGCTCAACGCCCGCGTGCGGGATGAGATCGATCTAGAGTCCGTGGATGATTTTGTCTTCCTCACCACGACCAACGACCGCGCCAGCGCGATCAACCGCCATCAGCTCGACCGTCTGCCTTCAAAAAGACAGACCTTCGTGGCCGATGTCACCGGAAGCTT
>JACPSF010000184.1 GCA_016193385.1 Deltaproteobacteria bacterium | reverse complement strand
ATATTCCTGGAGGTAGCAATAGCTGCACCCCATCGGGCAATTGCTCGCGAAGTTGATGACAAAATAGTTGCAGCACACCTGTCCCTCGCTGCCGGGACATTTCTTCAAAAAATCTCCCTTGTGGCGCATCAAGAAGAGCCGCCTCTTTCCATCTCCGAAAGTATCACTGGCGGCGAAAAGAGCCGAGCCGGGAGCTTCGGCGTTAGTGACAAAGGTGAACGGTACGTGTGGCAAGGCCTTTCTCAGGTTCCTGTAGATAGGGCTTGGTTCTGACCCGGCCCCAACGATGATCTCACTAGGCTCAAAATCTTTCATCTTGATTTCTTCGCTCTTCCCATCAGCTTTCAGCGTTTTTAGCCCTTCAACCCTTCTCGAGCTATCAGATTGCAAGCCGGCCTTCCAGGAGACCGAAGATCTCTTTCATCGCCTTTCTTTCTGACAGTGCTCCCAGCTCTTCAGCTAACTGCACCCATTCCTCGTAGCTTGCGGCCTTCACCTGCACGGTAACCCCCCCTTCCAGACCTGGCGGAACGGAAATTTGGATCTGCGGCCTGAGTTTCAACTCGCGGATCCGCCTGCGGATCTCCTCCTCCGTACGCGCCAGGCGGGGAAATCTGAGCCTTCGCAGCTCCTCCTTGATCTGTTTTAGTTTGTCGTTCCGGCCCAATCGAGGGTCCGAGGAGATCCGCAGAAGAGATTCTCCCTTCAGAACTTCAGAGATGCCCACTCCATCCCGCAGGCCAATTTCCTCCAGCCAGTCGAGAAAATCCCGTAGATGATTCTCCCCCAGCTTCAGATCCTTAACCAGACCCCAGAGCGCTCGCCGGTCGGCCTCAGTCATCTCGAGCCACCGCCCGAGAGTTTGTTTGTGAAATCCCTTCGCCTCGCTGTAGGCGATGATCTCCTGATCGATCATGCTCTATTTCCTCAATAAATTCCGCTAACAATCTTTCGTAAATCAAGGCATCACATTCTTTCCCCCTCCGCCTCGCTCCCTTGGCCAAAATCGCCACTTTCCCGGCCAGCGCCTCTATAGCCCACATCCTCTTTTCGCCCCGCAGGCCCGCATCGAGCAGTTTTTTGATTGCCAGAACACGAAACCGGTCCAGACCCCAGGTGGAGCGGGATAACTGATCCCGGTGCCCTCCCCTTTTTAAAACAAGAGCTTGAGGGATCAAATGGACCGGGTTATCTACGGCGATTCGAAGCCAAAGATCATAGTCTTCACAGACGGGAAAGGTTTCGTCGAATCCTCCTTCTCTCTCAAACAAATCCCTGGTCATCATCACCGCCGACGGGCTCACCAGGCAAAGGTCAAGGCTGGCGCGAAAGATATCTCCCGCAGGCTTGTGATGTCGCCGTTTCGGATTTACCCGGATCCCCCGGCGTATCCAGATCTCCTCGGTCTGGCAAATCTGGACTTCCGGTCGGGCCTCCATAAATGCCACCTGGGTTTCCAGCTTCCGCCGCCGCCACAGGTCATCGGAATCCAAGAAGGCCAGGTACCTGCCGGCCGAGCTGCGGGCCCCTAGGTTACGCGCGGCGGCCACCCCGCGCCTGGTCTGGCGAAGAACCCGGAGGCTGGAGCCGTATCCGATAAGCTTTTCCGTCGTTTCATCCTCAGACCCATCATCGACCACGATCAGTTCGAAGCCCCGGCCGGTCTGGGCGAGGACTGACTCGACGGCCTCGCGGACCATCGGCCAGCGATTGTACGTGGGAATAATCACGCTGACACCGGGAGCCATCTTTTCCATTCTACCTAGCGTTTATGCACAAAAGAAGTCAAGGGAGGCCAACCGTTCCACGTCGTATTGACATGGCTTCGGCGACAGGGATAGTATCGCGCTGCCCAGAGACTAGCCTAGCGGGGTTTTCGCGGGAGGCGCAGAGCGCATGTGGCGTTGGAGAAAAAACCATTCAGGCTCCGAGCAGGACTCGACTTCCATCGTCGATCAAGGCTGCGCGCTCGAGGGTCGTCTGACATTTGCCGGGACCCTGGTTCTGAACGGAAAATTCCAGGGGGAGATCCACTCAACGGGCACGCTGCTCATCGGCGAGACGGGTGAGGTTCAGGCGGACATGGAAGTGGACGTGCTGATCGCGAGCGGGCAGGTGACGGGAAAGATCACGGCGCGCGAGCGGGTGCAGCTCAGGAGCAAAGCGCGCATCTATGGCGATATGACTACCCCGGTTCTCGTCCTGGAGGAGGGGGTCGTCTTCGATGGGCACTGCAAGATGATGAGAGAAGGGATTCGAGTAGCACAGAAAAGCTCGTAGCGTTGAGCGTCATGGCCCGAGCATACTCAGTTCTGATCCTACCGCAGCGCGAAACGCAGATCCGCCGTTTCGTCTTCTCCAGAAGGTTTATCCTCTGCTTCGTGTTGGCAGGCGCCATCCTGTTAGCTGTCAGCGGTTGGTTGCTGAGCGACTACCTCCGGACGAAACGCCAGCTCTGGGGCCTCAGGCAGGCAGGGTTAAATACCGAGAACTATCGCGAGCAGCTCTCGGCCTTGCAGGAGCAATCCCGGAAGGTCCAGAGCCGGCTCGCCGAATGGGGGGAATTGCAAAGCAGGATCCGCGCCTCTCTGCCAACCAAGCACAGGAACTCCGCCAATGGTCGCTTTGAGTTGGATGAGTTGGAAAAGAGCCTGGCCTCGCTCAGGAGCGAGCTGGAGCGGTTGATCGCCTCCGCTCCCACCCGCTGGCCCGCCCAAGGGCCGGTGAGTTCCGGAGTTGGCATGCGCCCTAACCCGTGGACGGGAAGACCGGAGTTCCACGCGGGGCTCGACATCCCAAAGACGGCGGGAACCGCCGTATACGCGCCGGGAGATGGGGTCGTGGAGCGAGCCGGTTCGACCAACGGCAACGGTAAGATGGTGGTCTTAAATCACGGGGAAGGGATCACTACCCTTTACGCGCACCTCTCGACGATCCATGTCAAGGAGGGGGAACCGGTGAGCAAGGGGCAGGTGATTGCGAATGTCGGCAATACGGGAAAGAGCACAAGCCCGCACCTCCACTACGAGGTGCGGGTCAACGGCGTACCTATCGATCCCCGCCGCAATCTCATCCAAGAAAACCCTCCATCTTCTTAAAAAACTGATCCACCATCATCTT
>JACPSF010000183.1 GCA_016193385.1 Deltaproteobacteria bacterium | reverse complement strand
TCGGTCTGCAGGTAAAGGATGACGCCTTTCCCTTCCTTGGCGATCATCTCCATGGAGCGATGAATCACAGCACCGGTGTTGAGAAACTCGAACCCGAAGACGTCCCCGGGGACATATTTGGAATGCACGCGAACCAGAGTCTCCTCGTGGGGAGAGATATTCCCCTTGATGAGGGCCAAATGTTCACTCTGATCGACGTGGCTGTTGTAGACCACCGCCTGAAACTCCCCGCCATAGCGGGTGGGGAGGTGCGCCGACGCGACCCGGTAAACCAGGCAGTCATAGCGCAACCGGTACTCAACGAGATCGGCGATCGTGACGAGCTTCAGAGCGTGCTTGGCGGCGAACTTCTCCAGATCGGGGAGCCGTGCCATTGTGCCATCATCTTTCATCACCTCGCAGATCACCCCGGCCGGCCTAAGCCCGGCCAGCCGTGCCAGATCCACAGAACCCTCGGTCTGACCCGTGCGGACCAGGACGCCCCCTTTTCTGGCGCGCAGGGGAAAGAGGTGTCCGGGGGTGACCAGGTCCTCGGCCACCGCGTCATCGGCGATCGCCATGAGGACCGTCTGGGCGCGGTCGGCAGCGGAAATTCCCGTCGTGATATTTTCGGCCGCATCGATGGAAACAGTAAAGGCGGTGCCGAAAGGAGAGGTGTTCTCCGTGACCATCATGGAGAGCCCGAGCTGCTTCACTTTTTCCTCGGTCAACGTGAGGCAGATCAGACCCCGACCGAAACGGGCCATAAAATTGATCGCCTCGGGGGTGACCTTTTCCGCCGCCACGCATAGGTCGCCCTCGTTCTCCCGGTTCTTGTCATCCATCAGGATGACCATCCGGCCCAGGCGGATATCCTCAATCGCCTCTTCGATCGTCGCGATCGTCATGCGGCTTTAATTTACCACCTTGACTCTCCAGGTCAACTCCCCTCATCCCTTGCCGAGGCGCGGGCCCCGCATGCCTCCTACCCTTTTCGCTGAAGTAAAATCAGGGACCATTTTTTCCCTCCCACCGGTCCCTCGGCCACGATCTTTGCCCCTTCGACGAACTTGATCCGCTGCAAGTCCCTTTCTCGGATCAGCAAGTAAGCTCTCCCCGCCTGCGACATCTTCGTTTCGATTTCGCCCGGGGAGGAGACGACGGGGATAACTTCCCGGTCGGCATAGAAGTTAAAATCGTTCATGGTATCGGCATAGACGAACAGCGGCTCGGACGGCGGCACCCTTCTTTTGACCTCACGGGCAAAGCCCTTGGGGGATTTGTATTGATCCAGAAAGGGAAAGATCCACAGCGATGCGAAGAGCATCGTCAACAGAACCGTAAACGCAGCCGAGAAAAAAACCAGCGCGGGGCGCCGCCGTAACACCGCAACCAACCCGACCAACCCGCCTCCCACCATAGCCGCCGCGGGTAAAAGCGACAGCCACAGCGCGCCCGGCTGGAAAACCCATACTGCGACGGGCAGGGACAGACCTGCAATCCACAAAAGGTTGAAAAGGAGATGCGCTGCCCAGCGATAGAGAGCCCCCTCAACGCGGCTCCCCCGTTCAAGGCCGGCGAAGTAGCAGCCAATTCCAAGCGCGGCGGGAGGAAAGAGCGGGAGCAGATAGAGGGCGCGTTTGGTATCCGAAAGGCTAAAGAAGACAAAAATCACCCCAAACCACAGCCAGAGGAAGAGCGGCATCGGCTCCCTTACGACACTCCGCGCGCGCAGACTGGCCGCGATCGCGGGAAGCAAGAAGAATGTCCAGGGCAAAAAATCTGCCGGGAAATTTAGCAGGTAATAATAAAAGGGCTGCTCATGACCGGCCCCCGCCGTATAGCGCTGGATATGGTGAACCAGGATGAACTCTTTAAGCCACCTGCCCTCCGTCGCCCAACTGACTTGGACAAACCAAGGCAACACAACCAAAAGAAAAATCCCCGCGCCGCTGGGTATACGCCACTCCAGGATGGACCGCCACTGTCGCCTCGCGGCCACAAAAGAAAGCAGGATCAATCCGGGCAGGACAACCCCAATCAAACCCTTGGTGAGGGTAGCCAATCCCATCAGCGCATAGGCAACCCAGAGTTCTTTGGGACTTCCCACCCGAAAGATGACCCGCGCCCAAAAGTACAGCGCCAGGGTAAAAAAGAAGGTGAATGGCATATCGGTATGCGCCCAGCGCCCTTCCCAGACGACGCGCGCTGCGGTGGCGAGGACAACGGCGCCGAGAAATCCCTGCCTGGGTCCGAGCAGGTCTCGGCCCAGAGCGTAGGTTGTAAGCACCAATCCAACAGCCGAAAGCGCCGAGGGCAAACGCACGCTCCACTCACTCACTCCGCCGAGAAGCTTGGAGACAAGTAGAACCCACCAGAAGTAAAGGATCGGCTTGTCCGTGTAGAGGTCC
This sequence comes from Deltaproteobacteria bacterium, assembly GCA_016193385.1. The sequence continues at coordinate 26,594 of JACPSF010000183.1, read as the reverse complement.
CCGTTGATCGTCGGGATCAGCCACTCGCCTCGCGCCAACATAACCCGGGCGATCTCCGCGTAGCGGGGCTCTACCGGGGCCCAAAAGTCCCTTGTCCCAAGGCCAGGGAAATAGACCAGCAGAGAAAAAACCGTAAGAAATGAGAGATAGAAAATCTGGCTCGAGCGACCCATCCGATGGCCTCACGCACCCCGCGGGTTGGAAGGTAGCAACCGGGAAGTATCCAATGACTTCAGCGAAGACTCCACAGAGCGATCACCCAACCCGCGACAAAAGCCGCCAAACCTAAAAGCCAATAGATCGCCGGTGCCGTCGCTACAGCAGAGGCCAGCCGACGCCTTCTGACGAAATCGGAGACAATGACACCGATCAGGGCAGCGGCGGAAGAAGAGATAACCGCGCGGGGAGGAAAATAGGTTGGGCTGTCAAAATTGCCCGCACCCAGAAGGTTCCAAAGCGCGAAGAGCCATGCTGGAAATAGCCCAAAGAGTCCCATGAGCCAATACCGCTCGGACTCCTCGATGGGAAACCTGTTGCGCATCTGCCACGCCAGGACTATGGAGACGAGAATGCCGACGACTCCTAGCGCAACCGACCACCAGACCACCGCTCCGCTGGTAAAAAAAGCTGAGCTCAAGACTCACCTTTCCTTGCTTTCAACTCGGCGTCGATGGCGGCCTGCACCGAAGGCTTCCCGAGAATTGCAAAGTGGTGGTAGATAAAGCGAACTCGTCTCATGCCGATACGACCGCAAATCACTCTCTTAACTGCCACGGGCGCCGATTTTCCGGGAAAATTCTACTAACGCCGCAACCGGTTCTCCATTAGCATAATATCCTGAACCTCTTACGGGATAAAAGAGCTAAAGGGATTCTCCCAATTACCGATTTGAAACAAAGGCCTAAAAGAGTGAGACGAGTGAGGGGAAAGTCGATTCCCCTCACTCGTCTCGGGCAGCGAGGGCCTTCGGGCTAGCTTTAAAAGGTATAGATCACTTGTAAGGCCAGAGTTGTTTGATTCTTGTCCGAGCCGTTATTCCGTTCATTAAAGAAGCTCTTGCTGGACCAGTCCGGACGGACCTCGGCCCGCCCCAAAAGTTTAGCGGTGAATTTGTATGAACCGGTGACAGTAAGCTCGCTGAGGCGCACGTCACGGGCGAGCCCGGTCCGCACACCATCGCTGTCCTTGAAAAACTCGCCCCTCAGCGCCGTGTTAAATCGATCGGTCCAGTCGTAGGACGCAATAGCCGCGAGACCCTGCCAGGTGCCGTCCCGAAGACTCGCCGTTACCTTTTCCTCATGCCCATAAGCGTATTCCACAAAAAGGGTCAGGGCGGATGTGGGTTTGATCGTCGCCACGTTGCTGATGGTATGCCTCTTCGGGCCGCTGCGGTGTCTTTGCTCCGGACCCGACATGACGCTGGTCGTCAGTGAAAAAAGCTCCGCCGGAGTAAAGGTAAATCCCCCATGGAATGATGGCGAGCGATTGTTGTCATGGGGATTATCCCAACCGGTGACCGGACCTCCCATAACGGTAAACATGCTCGTCACTGGATAGATAAGGAGAAGGCCGGTGTGCGTAAGTGGAACGCCAAAATTGAATAGGAAGGAGCGGGAAATATTCGGGTTGGGTGAGCCAGGAGCAGGAATCACCTCGGTCCCCATTAAAGTGACGAATTTTCCGCCCTTAATCTGGAGTCCCGCTCCAATAGGGACAGTGTAGGTCAGGAAAGCCTCTCGCAGCTCCGCCGAGGGCTCTTTCTGAAGCTTGGAGCCCCAGAGGGTTGCTTCCCTAAGGAGTTCTCCCGTGCGACCGAAATCGCCTGCCACATGAAACCCGACTCCCCAATCCTTTTCGGGTTTATCCAACGTCAGGTTAAAGTCGTTAAAGACAATTTTGTTATGGTCCTTATCGAAGTACCTGCCGCTGATATTATGATTAAAAGCAGCACCTGGACGATTGGAACTCCAGGTATAGCTGGCGTCGAGAAACCCACTGATGCTTATAGTCAGGGCCTTTTCCAAAGCCGACTTCCCATCTTCCACTTTTTTACCGAGCAAACCAACGCTTCCATCAAGACTTAGTAATCCGGGGGCTAGCCCTTTGGCCTCCTGGGCGTAGGCAGGACTCAGCATCACCAAAAGGACCGCCAGGAACACGCCGATTCTAACCATGCCTCTCTTCATCTCCCAACCTCCCCAAAACTTATTGAGATCGCCGCACGGATAACGACAGAAGGCTATTCTGTCCACTCCCTTTTCCCGGCTCCCCTAAATCTCTTCTGCAACTGGTTTTCTCGCATGCAGGTCAACCACTGAAGCTGACGCGGCACTCACGACGACTCCGCCAGCTCCTCGCGCCGACGGGTGGAGCTGAAAGTCCGGGTAGCCCAGCACGCCCATCTCGGGACCGTCGAGCCCCTCGACCTCGGTCTCCGCGCTGACGCGAATCGGGGTGATGAGATCGCTCACCTTGAACCAGGCGTATGCCATGACAAAGCCGAAGATGGCTACAACCACGCAGTCGATCCCCTGCATGACTAACTGCGAAAAGTCGCCGTAGAGCAGGCCGCGCACACCGTCGGAGCCGTAGAGCTTCACCATCTCGTCACGGACGACGCCGTTCCACCCCGCACCGTACGCCCCATTGGCGAAGATGCCGACCGACAGCACCCCCCACAAGCCATTTGTGCCGTGGACCGAGATCGCCCCGACCGGGTCATCAATGCCGCGCGCCTCGAAAAACAACACGCTGAGCACGACAAGGACACCCGCAACCGCGCCGATGACCGCGGCCGCCCACGGATCCACGAAAGCGCACGGCGCCGTGATCGCGACGAGGCCGGCAAGCATCCCGTTGCACATCATCGTCGAGTCCGGCTTGAGACCCTTGGCCCAGAGCGCGAACATGGCGAAGACGGCGCCCGTGAAGCTTGCGAGCATCGTGTTCACCACAACATAACTGATGCGCAGGTCGGTACCGGCCAGGGTCGAGCCCGGGTTAAATCCGAACCAACCGAACGCCAGGATGAATGTCCCGGTTACGACCAGCGGCACGCTGTGGGCCGTTATGGCCTGCGGCCTGCCGTGCGCATCGTACTTGCCAATGCGCGGTCCGATAACCGTCGCCCCGGCAAGAGCGATAACGCCGCCCATCGCGTGGACGACGCCGGAGCCGGCGAAATCGACCGCCCCATGTCCGAGGCCCCAGTTGATCCCGCCTTGCGCCAGCCAGCCGCCGCCCCAGACCCAGTTCGCGTACAGGCAATAAGGCAGCGCCACCCAGAGGCCATACAGGCAGAAGTTCTTCCACGACCAGCGCTCAGCCATGGCACCTGTCGGGATCGTCGCTGTCGTGTCCATGAAAACCATCATGAAGAAGAAGAGCACCATCACAGCCACGTCGCCGACGGCGCCGGTGAGGAAGAAGCCTTTCATGCCGAGGATCCCGTATTTGAAGGCGCCGGTCAGATTACCCGCCGCGTCAGCTACCGCGCCGAGACCAAGCCCGCTGTTGAGCGCGGACAGGCCGGGACCCATGGAGGGGTACCATCCGGGCGGCACCGGTCCGTTCCACCAGTTTCCCCATCCGATGGCGAACCCGTAGACGAAGAACGCGAGACCGCCCAGCGGATAGATCATCAAGTTCATCGCCGCCGTGTGCGAGCTGTTCTTCGCGCGGCACAGGCCAGTCTCGACAAGCATGAATCCGGCCTGCATGAACATCACGAGGAAGCCGGCGACCAGCGCCCAGACGTAGTTGATCGAGTACAGGTTGTGAACCGTCCGGTCGTAGACATCCTGAATGGTCAGAGTGCTCGGAACATCGCCCTTCCCGTCACCGGCTGGCGTCGCCCAGACACCAGAATTACCGCCCGTTGGATCGGGCCACGCCGGCTTACTCGGATCCGTGTTTGTCGACGTGAAGTATGCGGGCAGCTTCGGCGCCACAGTTTGAGGCGCCGCACCTTGAGGGGCTGCTTCCTCGGCATGACCTGGACGCATCATCAATGTCCAGGCGATGACCATCAAAAGGGACAGAAATAGCCACAGTATTTTCACTTTACCCATTCTTCTCTTCTCCTCTCTTCTCGCTAATCTACTTAGATCGCATCCGGACCCTTCTCTCCCGTGCGGATGCGGATGACCTCCTCTACCGAGGTCACAAAGATCTTACCATCACCGATCTTTCCGGTTTGCGCCGCTTTCGTGATCGTTTCGACAACTTGCGGTGCTTTATCATCGGAAACAAGCACCTGGATTTTTACCTTAGGCAAAAAATCAACCGAGTATTCCGCTCCTCGATAAAGCTCTGTGTGTCCTTTCTGGCGTCCGAAGCCTTTCACTTCCTCGACCGTCATCCCCTGGACTCCAGCTTTGGTGAGGGCCTCTTTCACCTCATCAAGCTTAAAGGGCTTAATGATTGCCTCAACCATTTTCATAAGTCCTCCTTAAGAAATTTTGCCTCTACAAAAACGAGAACACAGTTGGATTGAGCAAACGCTGTGCCACGACGTCATCGTGGTCTGGATCGCTCGCTCTCCGTTGAAAAACTGCTACTTAGAGAAGTAGTGGTCGTCAGCTCGAGAGGAAAGGAGAGATAAATTGCTTAGCGCTTGGGCGCCCTGCCTAAATCCTGTGCAGGAGGCGGAGGAAAGTTGGCCACCAAAGCGTGACCGGAGGGAAAGCTTTTCCAGACAAAAAATTTCTCAGGAGAAGGCGCGTGTATTTCCGCCAGATGCTTCTCCTTGACCAGCACGACAGTAGGGATGGGCTCTACGAGCCTTTTAACCACAAAGTCCGGGTGGGGAGCGACCTCTACACGATGACCGGTCACGTAAAAGGAAAAAGACTCGGCGCGGATAGCATAAAGGCGATACTCCTTTCCCTCGATCCCATTAACGACCTTGGCGAGGTTCCGTACGCCCTCGATCTCGAAAAGCTCTGGGGCCCTGCTCCCGTAAAACCACAGAACCAACCAGAGAGCGGAAAAGGCGACCAGACACGGCAGCCACCTTTTTTTACCCAGGGCCCAACCGATGGCGCCGAGAACGAGAAAAACCGCGGCAGGCAGCAAGGCTGGAGGCGAGGAAAAATGCTGGGGAAAGTGAGGTTTGAGAACCCATTCGCTCAAGGCAGGGAGAGAAAAGAGCAACAAAAACCAGCCCAGGCTGCTGTAGAGGACCCAACTCCACCTCCAGCCAATCTCTTCGCCTCTCACGGCGCGCTCTAAAACCTCCCCAGTCAAGAGCGCCAACGGCGGAAAAGCCGGCAGCACATAGGTGCCAAGTTTATTCCGGGAGAGAGAGAAAAAAATCAGAATCGTAGCCACCCAAACTATTAAGAAAAGCCTCTCCGCCTTTCCTTCTTCACTTCTGCGTCCCCAAAAACTATGCAAAACCGCCGGTAAAAATAAGCTCCACGGGAGAAAACCGCCGATCAGAACCAACACCAGGAAGTATACCGGCTCCGAGTGCTTGATCCCCCCCTCCGTGGTAAAAAACCGCACCACGTTGTGATCCCAAAGGAAAGTCCAGATATATTCCGGGTGCTGCACGGCAGCCCAGAGGTACCAGGAACCGGAAACCAGTAGGAAAATCACCATTCCCGACAGGAGCCGAAGCTCCCGTAGAAGCTCCCATCTCTTTTCCAGACTCAGGGTGATTACCACGATCAGCAAAGCGAGAAGAAGACCGACAGGCCCCTTAGCCAGCGCAGCAACAGCGAGAAAGAGATAGAAGGGCCAAATCCATGCCTTCCCTTTCGTTTGCTCTTTCCACCACCAGAAAAAGAGCAAAGCCGCGGTGAAAAAGAAGTTAAAGACCATATCCATCTTGGCGAAGCGTCCTAAAACCACAAACTCGACGGAACCGACCAAGACGAGTCCGGCCCATAAGCCTCGCTTCCACCCCCAAAAGGCGGCCGCCAATAGATAAACTAAGAATACTGTAAGGCTCGCCGCGATCGCAGAGGGCAAGCGCAGAGAAAACTCGTTAAACCCCAGGGTTTTTAGGCCCACCGCCAGGAGCCAAAAGTAGGGAGCTGGTTTGTCGTAGTAGGGCTCACCGTGAAGGGTCAGGGATGACCATTCACCCGAATCCAGCATCTCCTTCGCGATCACACCGCTGCGCCCTTCGTCAGGGTCCCACAAGGCGTAATTTCCCAGGGCGTGAAAAAAGGCAAGATAACAGAACACACCCACGACAAGCAGGGAAGCTGGAGGATGCTTGCTGAAAAAATTCAATGTTCGGTAAACTTCCGATGCGAGAGGGCTGGCAGCTCGGAACGCACCCTGGCGAGATAGCCCAGATCAATCTCAGCAAAGATCACTCCGGCGTAGTCCGGCGCCCTTGCCAGGACCTTACCCCAGGGGTCCACGATCATCGAATTGCCGTACGTAGCAATGCTCTTTGGGTTTTTACCGAACTGGTCCGGCGCGATGACGTAGACTTGGTTCTCTATCGCCCGAGCGCGCAAGAGGGGCTCCCAGTGAGCCTCTCCTGTCGGGACCGTAAAGGCGGAGGGAACAAAGATGATTTGAGCGCCCGTCGCTGCCAACAAGCGATAGAGTTCGGGAAAGCGCAAGTCGTAGCAGACGCTTAGCCCCATCGGGCAAAACTCGGTCTTTGCCACGACGATATCCATGCCCGGCTCGCGGGTGGCCGATTCCAAAATGGACACTCCGCCTTCGATGTCGACATCAAACAGGTGGAGTTTGCGATAACGGGCCAGGATACGGCCCTGTGGATCGAAGAGCAGGCTCGTGTTGTGTGCCTTGCTGCTGCCGGGAATTTCCTCCAGGATCGAGCCGGCAAGTAGGTAGAGACCAAACTCACGGGCCAAACGGGCCATGACCTGGGTGGTGGGGCCAGGGATCGTTTCCGCATGACTCCGCTCCTCCCTTTTCTCGCCGCGCCAGTTAAAAACCTCGGGCAAGGCCACGACCTTGGTCCCCATTCGAGCGGCCTCGCGGACCCAGGCTTCGGCCTCCTCCAGGTTGGCTTTTTGATCCGGCATGGCAAGCATCTGGATGGCTGCGGCTAAAAACTTCACGCAGGTTTTCCTTCGAGTTTAAGAGATAAAAGGTTAAAGGGATCAAAGGCAGGGAGACGTCCGGACCTCCCGAACAAACGAATCCTTCGCACCCTTAATCCCTTCAACTGTTAAACCCTTTTTATCGGTTGAGAAATACCGGACAGGGACTTTTCCTCAGAACGTATTCCGTGGTGCTTCCTAAGACCATTTCTATAATCCGCCGATGGCCGTAGGCCCCAATGAAGAGGAGATCGTAATTCAGGTTAACCAGATAATCGATAATCTTTTGCTCCGGGTATCCCCGGGCCAGCTCATATCGCGCCTCGATCCCGTAAGGGCCCAGGTAGGATCGTGCCTCCTGGAGCACCTTTTCCCCCATCTTTTCGTCTTTCGGGACAAAAAGCACCGCCAGAGGAAGACCGAGCTGCGTGCAAAACTCAGCTGCCGATTCCATGGCTGCACTGGCCCGCTGGCTTCCATCGTAGGCGAGCAGGGGGCGCGTGAACTCTCTAAACCTCTTGGTCGAAACTAGAATGGGGCGGGGGCATCTGCGGGTCACGCTCTCGGCCGTGCTTCCCAGGAGGCCGGTGGAAAATTCTTCGTTAATCCCCCGGTGACCCAAGACGACGAGGTCGGCCATCTTCGAGCGCTCACAGATCTCATTGGGGACAATGCCCATGTCGAGGAAGGTCTCATACCGAATGCCCTTCTCCCGACAGCGCCCGCTAAACTCTTCGAGGATGATTTTCCCTCTTTCCTCCAAGACCTCGCGCATCTTGCTGGAAAAATCCAAATAGGGCTCAAAGCCCAGAGATCCGGAGATATCATGGAAGAATGTCCCCTCGACCGAAACTGTGTCGATGACATGCTGACCAAAGAGGGCACCGTTGAACTTTTGCGCCAGCCAGAGCCCATAGGCACTCTTTTCCGCCCGCCAAGGGGTTTACAGCCGGGGATCGATGAGAGATAATAGGGATCTATTTCAGGCGGAGGACGCAGCTATGGGACAAGCGAAGCCGAGAAACGAAGCTCTCCTCCGAGAGCTCATCGCCACAGCCCAGAAGCTCAATATCGAGGTCCGAACCGAGAAACTGCTCCGGGAAGTGGGATACCGCGCGCGCAGCGGCCGCTGTCGCGTGAAAGGCCGCGAGCTCATCATCATTGACCGCGATTCGCCCGTGGCGGAGCAAGTGGATTTCCTCGCAGCCGAGCTGAACAAATCGGAGAGCGGCCCGGCATTTCTGTCGCCTCAGTTCAGGGCCAGGTCGAAGCGGTAGAGGCGTTGGGCCTACCGTGCGTTGAACGGCTCGACCCGGATCCGCTTGGCTGCCGCAATCCCGAGTGAAAACTCATCCTTCCCGACTTTCAGCGTCATGATCCCCAAAGACGGAGCCACATCCTGAACCTGAACTCTCGCCCCCGGGACGAGGCGGTGGTCCTGCATGAACGCGAGCAAACGGGAATCTCTCTCTCCGCCTTCCGTGATGCACTCCAGCACTACCTCGGTGCCGGCCGGGACCTGATCCAGGGGCACTCCTCTGCGGCGAGACGATGAACCCTGCCCGGGGATCCGGTTTCCGTGGGGACAGGTCGAGGGGTGGTGAAGGAGCTTGGCCAGTCCCTCCTCTACCTCCTGCGAGATCGCATGCTCCAGGCGGTGGGCCTCCTGGTGAGCCTTGACCCAATCCAAGCCGAGGAGATCCGTCAGAAACCTCTCGGTGAGAAAGTGGCGCCGCAGAATCCCCTCGGCCACCTTCCTTCCCTTGCCCGTTAGGTGAATTTCCTTACGTCGCTCCACCTGGACAAAACCGTCGCTCTCAAGCCGCCTGAGCGTGCTGAACACCGTCGAGGGGGAGACGCCCATCTCGTCCGCGACCCGAGCAGCGATGACCGGTTGCACCTCCTCTCCCAGGACATAGATTGCCCTCAGATAATCCTCTCCGGTGGGGGTAATTTTTGCCTCTTCCATAGGGTTGACAAACTTTTAGTTTTCGTATATGCGAAAGTTATTAGTTTGGCTGATCAAAGATAAGCCCAGAGAGAGGTAACACCTTCTCTATGAGCTGGCAAATATTTTATTGCAGCAAGGACCAAAGATCAAGGTAAGGAGGAATAAAATGATGGTTTTCTCCCGATCGTACCAGAGGGTTGCAGGGCTCATCGTTGCCGGATTGTTTTTGGGAACTCAAGCCGTCTCAGCAACCGCCGAGGAAATCGTTGTTTATTCCGCACGGATCGAAGCTCTGATCAAACCGATGTTCGATGCCTTCACCCAGAAGACCGGCGTCAAGGTGAAATACTTCACGGCAAGTGAGAAAGAGCTATTCGAGCGTCTTAAGGCGGAAGGGTCTAGAACCCCAGCCGATCTCTTGATGACAGTGGATGCAGGCAACCTCTGGATCGCCGAGCAGGCAGAGCTTCTCCGCGGCCTCAACTCTACGGTCATAGAAAAAAACATCCCAGCCCACCTGCGGGCTAAAGACAACTCCTGGGTGGGTCTGTCTGTGCGGGCCAGGCCCATCATGTACAGCACTGAACGAGTCAAACGCTCTGAGCCGTCAACGTACGAAGCGCTCAGCGACCCGAAGTGGCGTGGTCGGCTCTGTTTTCGGACATCCAGACAGGTCTACACTCAGTCGCTTGTTGCAACCATGATCAAGACCCTGGGCGAAAAGCGCACTGAGGAGATCGCGCGTGGATGGATGGCCAATCAGCCGCGCATCATCGATAGTGACACGAGAGTCCTGGAAGCCATCGCCGCGGGCCAGTGTGACGTTGGCCTAACGAATACCTATTACCTCGCTCGCCTTAAGGCAAAAAATCCCGCTTTCCCCGTCGCAGTCTTCTGGCCCAATCAAGCGGATCGCGGGGTCCATGTGAATATCTCGGGTGCCGGCGTGACCCGTTATGCCAAGAACCGCCAAAGTGCCATCCACTTGATTGAGTTTCTGAGTTCATCCGAGGCACAAAACCTCTTCGCCGATGTCAACTACGAGTATCCCGCTAACCCCAGCGTCAAGCCCCACCCATTGATCGCGGCTTGGGGAACGTTCAAAGCTGACCAAGTGGATGTGGCCGCAGCAGGGGAACTGCAGGTCGCGGCGGTCAAACTGCTGGATCGGGCCGGATATAGGTAAACCGATGGAGGCAGGCCAGACAAGAGACCTCACCTACAACACCCGACGTCTCGGAGAAAGGTTTAGAGCTGACCCTTGGCCCATGGCTGCCGGGATAGTAGGCCTCATCGTGGCGACACCTATCTTGGTGGTCATCTTTTCTCTCACCAGCCCAGCCATCGATATCTGGACTCACCTCTGGCAGACCCAACTAACCGAGTTAATCTGGAACACACTGAGGCTGATGGCAGGGGTGGGTATGGGAGTGTTTATTGTGGGCACCGGCCTCGCCTGGTTGGTAACCATGTACCGTTTTCCAGGCCGAGCGACCTTCGAATGGCTTCTCATTCTTCCCCTTGCCATCCCCACCTACGTGATCGGCTTTGTCTTTCGCGCCATCTTCGACTACACGGGACCGGTCCAGGGTTGGTGGCGTACCATGTTTGGAGCGGGCGTCTGGTTCCCGGAGATCGCCTCCTACAGCGGGGTGACGCTTGTTATGACGCTCGTGCTCTATCCTTATGTCTACCTGCTCGCGCGCACGGCTTTCCTGGAGCAGTCGGCGGGCACTCTGGAAGCGGCGCGCGCCCTGGGCGCCAGCAGGTTAAAAGTTTTCTGGAGGGTCGCTCTTCCCCTCGCGCGGCCATCCATTGCCGCCGGGACATCCCTGGCTCTCATGGAGGCATTAGCGGACTTCGGTACGGTTGCCATCTATGGCTACCACAGCTTCACCGTGGCCATTTACCGGGTCTGGTTTGGGATGTTCAATCGCCATGCAGCCACCGAGTTGGCCAGCCTTCTCATGCTCTTCACTTTTGTGCTTTACCTATTGGAGCGCACCGTCCGCGGTCGCGCCCGTTTCTATCAGACAGAGGGCAATGTGCGGCCCTCCGCACCCAAGACGCTGCGCGGCTGGAAGGCGTGGGTTAGCGGTGGGGTGTTAAGCTTGGTTGTGGGCGTCGCCTTCGTGTTACCTGTCGTTCAGCTGATTGTCTGGACCTTGGGCGCAGCGGATTACGATAGGCGTTATCCCGACCTCTTGGTCAATACCTTGTTATTAGGTGTGATCACAGCCATCATCGTGGTCGGCGCCGCGGTCGTCGTGGCGTATGGACTGCGGCTTAGTCGAAGCCGGACCTCCGCTGCCTTCGCCCGTCTGGCCAGTATGGGTTATGCGCTTCCGGGATCGGTAATCGCCGTCGGCGTGCTTGCGCCTTTGGCTTTCCTGGATCAGACCATTGACGATCTCTTACAAAAGACCCTGGGAATTTCCAGCGGGCTTCTCCTCACCGGTTCCGTGGCCGGTCTGGTGTTTGCGTATTTAGTCCGCTTCCTAGCTGTGGGCTACCAAACCGTAGAGGCGAGCCTGATTAAGATTACGCCGACCATGGACATGGCAGCTCGTTCTTTGGGAACCAGCACAACCGGAGTCCTACGTCGCATTCATCTTCCGCTCATCCGACCTGGGCTGAGTGCTGCGGCGATCCTCGTGTTCGTGGACGTGATGAAGGAGATGCCCGCCACTCTCCTCCTTCGTCCCTTCGGCTATGACACCCTAGCGGTCCGGGTGTGGCAGCTTACCTCGGAATCGTTTTGGGACGCGGCGGCCCTTCCGGCGCTGACTATCGTGGCAGCCGGTATTTTACCGGTCGTGGTGTTGGTAAGAAACCGCGCCGTGATCCCGGGATGACGGTCTTTATGTGGCTGAGGTTCAGGAGCTGATACCGCCAACGATTTATGTTCCCCTTGCGAATTGTGGCTGCGACCCGATTGAGGGCTAGCCTTAGCTCTTCTTGTAGATTTGCTGCGCCAAGTAGTTCTGATAGCCCACTTCCTCTATTTTGTGCAGTTGGGCCTCAAGCCAATCTACATGGTGCTCTTCATCCACTACGATATGCTCCAACAGTTCGCGGCTGGCATCGTCCCCGGCCTCTAAGCAAGTCTTTATCCCTGGCTTGAGGACACCCAGTGCCGCGGTCTCCAGACCAAGATCGTTTTCGAGCTGTTGCTTGACTGTGGAACCAACCATGATCTTGTCATAACCGGAAAGGTTTGGTACCCCTTCCAGAAAAAGGATCCGCTCAATCAAGAGCTCTGCATGCTTCATCTCGTCAAGAGATTCCTTCCAACTAACCTCGTACAGCGCTTCATAACCCCAATTTTTGCACATCTTGGCGTGCACAAAGTACTGGTTTATTCCAGTTAACTCTTTTCGCAACACATCGCTCAATACCTTAAATACCTTTGGATCTCCCTTCATGATCGACCTCCCCTATTCGCGATCGTAAATGTATATTTGAAGTCTTCTGAAGCCGATTCTAAGAGTACCATAGGAGTAAAAATGCACAAGTTCTGGTTAGAGTCCTGATCAAATCCCAGGTAAGTCTTGAGTATGGAGATTTCATCAACTCTTGTTTGACCAGAAAGCATTCCTTTGCAATACTGTTTGCAGAGCTACGATCGCTTCGGGACCGCCTAAGAATGTGGGCGGACAACACTCTTATGGGCTACGGGCAATGGTCGTCATTGATGTAAACGGCATCAGCAAACGCTACGGGCAGGTGGTGGGGGTAAAAAGCTGTGACCTGCGGGTCGCATCCGGAGAGATCCTTGCCCTCTTAGGACCCTCTGGTTCGGGCAAGACAACGCTACTGCGCCTTATCGCAGGTTTTGAGCAACCGGATGAAGGCCGGATCTTTATTGATGATTGCCTCGTGGTGGATGTGGGCAGCTCGGTGTGGGTGCCAGCAGAGCGTCGTGGAGTAGGAATGGTCTTTCAGGACTACGCTCTTTTCCCTCATTTGACTGTGGCTGACAACATCCGATTCGGTTTGCGGAACACGAGTAGAAAAGAACGCCAACGCCGGGTGAACGAACTCCTTGAGCTAACGGAGCTGGTGTCATATGCGACCAGTTATCCGCACCAGTTATCAGGCGGCCAACAGCAGCGGGTTGCGCTGGCACGCGCCCTTGCACCCCGTCCCCGAGCGGTTCTTCTGGACGAACCTTTCAACGGCCTGGACCCTGAACTTCGACCTCAGGTCAGAAGGGACGTAGCGCAGATTCTCCGCCGTTTGGGTACCGCAGCCATCCTGGTGACCCATGACCAAGAAGAAGCCTTAGGTATGGCGGATCAGGTTGCCGTTATTCGCAATGGAGAGCTGCAACAGGTGGGGACGCCTGAGGATGTATACTACCAGCCAGCGACACCCTTTGTCGCTGGCTTTGTAGGACAAGCCGACTTTGTACCAGGCGTCGTCACCGGGCAACAGGTGCATACCGAGGTAGGTGTTTTCCCCTGTTCTCCCAACGTCCCCCCTGGCCCCGTGAAACTGATGATCCGCCACGAAGCGGTCAATTGTCGACCAGGGGGAATCCTAGGTACGGTTGAGGAGCGGGAATTTCTTGGGGGAGAGATACTTTACCGCCTCCGCCTTCCTTCAGGAGCGACAATTCACCTAGAGCAGAGAAGTCGCGTTACATGGCCGGTAGGACACCAAGTACCGGTCAAGGTCTCCCTGTCTGACGTGATCGCCTTCCCCAGTCCTCCTTCCGAGAAGTCCTGAGCGCCACGTCTAGGGATGAGTCAAACTCCAAATAGCGTATGGGCGTTAAGGCTGGTAGCCTGGGACACCTCTTCCAAGGGCATGCCTCGGACTTTCGCCACGGTCTCGGCCACGAACCGCACAAAGGCGGGCTCGTTGCGCTTTCCTCGATAGGGGACGGGCGCGAGGTAGGGAGAATCAGTCTCAACGAGGATTCGATCCAGCGGCACCTGGTGCACCACCTCTCTAAGCGGGCCCGCGTTCTTGAAGGTAATGATCCCGCTAAACGAGAGATAAAAGCCCATGTCCAAAAATTCCCTGGCGCTCTCATAATTTCCGGTAAAGCAGTGCATGACACCGCGAATCTCTCCCTTCCCCTCGCGCCGCAGCAGCTCCGCCACCTCGCGATCCGCTTCGCGGTTATGGACGACTAAAGGGAGCCCTGTTTCCCGCGCCATCCGGATGAACCAGCAAAAAAGCTCGACCTGCAACTGGCGCGGCGAATGGTCGTAATAAAAGTCGAGCCCGGTCTCTCCAACGGCAACTACGCCAGGCTCGCGGGCGAGGACCCGCAGTTTAGCCAGCTCCAGGTCGCCGACATCCTTGGCGTCATGCGGGTGCATGCCGATGGTTGCAAAAAGCCCGGGAACGGACCGTGCCAATTCGACCGCCGCTTCGTTGCTCGAAAGATCGCCAGCCCCACCCACCACAATGACCTTTTCCACTCCTGCATCACGAGCGCGGTCCATGACCGCCTCAAGCTCTTGGACAAACTCCTCTCCCTGGATGTGGGCGTGGCTGTCAATCAACATTTTCCAGGAAAAATCTACTTCCTAGCTTCGGTTTCGATGCGGGGGAAGAGCACCTTGGGCGGTTTGACAGTATGCCCCGGAGCGAAATATGCGCCCCATGCCGCATCCGGCTTGGCCGTCGCTGCCGTGAGATTGCGAAGGTCGCGCAGTTGGTCCGCCGTGTCCGGCAGAAACGGCGCAAGCAAACGAGCGAGAGTTCTTAGAACCTCAAGCATGTGGTGCAACACTTCACCCACCCGAAATAGTTTGTCTGAGTATTTAATCAGTGTAAACGGCGCTGTTCGAACGACATAGCGATTGGCATAATCGAGAGCGGACCAGAGGGACTCCAACGCGCGATGAAACTGGAGCTCCGCCATGTAGCCCTCAAGCTCGTCTTCCGCTTGTTTGAACTTCTTGCGCAGCTCCGTATCTTCTATCGCCCATTTCTCTTTCTCTTCCAAGGGCTGCACCTCGCCGTGAAAGTATTTCTGCTGCATCGCCAGAACCCGGCTGACGAAGTTTCCGAGGTTGTTGGCCAAGTCGGCATTGACTCGAGTGACAAAGGCCTCGAGCGAGAAGGTCGCATCCTGACCAAAAACCATGTCGCGCAGGAGAAAATAGCGAAAGGCGTCCATGCCATAGCGTTCCTTCATCTCCAAGGGACGAACGACATTGCCCAAGCTCTTGGACATTTTCCCCGACTCCATGATCCAGTACCCGTGGACATGGAGAGACTCGTAAAGCGGGAGGCCAGCGGCCATGAGCATGGTGGGCCAGTAAATCGCATGCGGTTTGAGGATGTCCTTGGCGATCAGGTGGTTCGCTTTGGGCCAGAAGACCTGAAAGAACTCTTCGCCGCGCAACTTCAGAGCGCTCACGTAGTTAATCAGGGCGTCAAACCAGACATAGGTCACGTAATTTCCATCGAAGGGGAGCGGGATGCCCCATTGGAGGCGGCTCTTAGGCCGCGAGATGCAGAGATCCCCCAGAGGCTCGCGCAGGAAGGCGAGCACTTCGGTGCGGTAGTGGTCGGGCCGAACGAATTTGGGGTGGGTGGCGATGTGCTCGATGAGTTGCTGCTGGTATTTGCCCATGCGGAAAAAATAGTTTTTCTCCTGGATAAAGGTGGGCTCCTTCTGATGATCCGGGCATTTGCCTCCGACCAGCTCCTTTTCCGTATAAAAACGTTCGCAGCCAAAGCAGTAATAGCCCCCGTATTCTCCAAAATAGATGTCCCCCGAGTCGTAGATCCTCTGTAGGATCTGTTGGACGATCTCTTGGTGATAGGCATCGGTCGTGCGAATAAAATGATCATAGGAGATGCCGCATTGATCCCAGGTGGAGCGGAAGATCGCGCTGATCCGGTCTGCATAAGCCTTAGGCTCCATGCCATTCTCCCTGGCCGCCTGGGCAATTTTATCCCCGTGCTCATCGGTTCCGGTGAGCAGAAAGGCCTCGAGCCCTTCTCTGCGATAGTAGCGCTTGAGGGTATCGGCGATCACGGTCGTATAGGTGTGCCCCAGATGGGGCTCGGCATTAACGTAATACAGGGGAGTGGTGAGATAGATCCGCTCCATCACGCCGTCCGTAGCGCCTCAAGGAAAAAGCTCTCCAGCGCCAGCCGGCGATTGACGTTGCGCTGGATCCTCACGGCGGTTCTGGCTGTCCCGGAGCGGAGCCAAAGCAGACGCTCCAGGCTATGCCGGGCCGCTTGCTGTTTCAGCTCTTCCTCCAGGTCGCGATTCAAGACCCCGTCGCTTTTCCCGCTAACCGAGCATAGCAGCAGATCCCGATACCAGCCCTCCGCCCATTCGAGAAACCTCAGGCTTTCCTCTCTTGACCCTGCCAGTTCGTCGGCTGCCGCCAAAGCCCCTTTATAATTCTGCGGGGTAAGCGAGCAGATTTTTTCTAACCACACTGTCCTCCGCTCCACGAGGAGTTTCATCTCGGCGCTCAAGGCCCGTCCCGGACTGCCCATAGCCAGAGCGGCCAAAAACTCCGCCTGCCGCCGCTCCATACCCTTTCGGGACGCCAACAGGTCCGCGACGAGCGCCACCGGGAGGGGAGTGAAGGAGAGGCGCAGACAGCGGGAAACCAAGGTAGGGAGGAGTCCCCCCGTACTGGTTGAAACCAGAATGATGAGGGAGCTCTGGGGAGGCTCCTCGAGGGTTTTTAACAAGGCATTCTGCGCGGAGGCATTCATCAAAGGGGCCGGGTCCACGAGTGCAATTTTTTTCCACCCAGAAAAAGGCCGGAAGCTCAGCTCCCTTTCCAACTCCCGCACCTGCAGGATGCTGATCTCCTTTTTCCCTGCCGCAGGTTCCACCACCCTCACGTCAGGATGATTCCCGTGCGCGATCCGGATACAGTCCGCGCACTTCCCGCAGAAATCATTCGAGCCCGCCTGACACTGGATCGCCTTGGCCAATGCCAGGGCCACAGTCCTCTTACCCACGCCGTCAGGGCCCAGGAAGAGGTAGGCGTGAGGCAGACGCCGCTTCTCGAGGGCCTGCCTGAGGATCTCCAATGGCTTTTGGTGCCCGACAATGTCCGTGAAAGTCATATGAAATGACGGGGCCTAGCGCTCCCTCAGTCTCCGATCGACAAGCCTCTTGATCTGATCGTGCACCTGGCGAACCGGGCGGGAGGCATCCAAAACACAAAAGCGCCGTGGCTCCAAGTGGGCTAACTCTAGGAATCCTCTGCGCACCCGTTCGTGAAACTCCATCTCCTCCTGCTCGAACCTATCCTGGCCTGTGCGCCCTTCATTTTTCGCGGACTTGTCGGTGGGGCCGATGGACTTCAGCTGCTCCCTGATGCGCGCCAGACCCACCTCAACCGGACAATCTAGGAGAAACGTCAGATCAGGATTGATCGCGCGACTGGCCAGCTGGTTCAGACGTCGGAGAAGATCGAGATCGATGCCGCGACCATAGCCCTGGTAGGCCAACGTCGAATCGCTGAAGCGATCGCACAGGACCAGCATCCCCCTCTCAAGGGCAGGGCCAATAATTTCTCGGACATGCTGCGCCCGGTCGGCCAGATAGAGAAAGAGCTCCGTCGGTGAGGAGATCTCTTTTTTCCCCACCTCCAGGAGGACTTTTCGAAGCATTCGCCCCAGCGAGGTCCCCCCCGGTTCACGTGTAGAGCGGCAAACTTCTCCCTGAGACGCCAGATAACCTTCGAGCAGCTTAAGCTGAGTGGTCTTCCCCGAGCCGTCACCGCCCTCAAAAGAGATGAAACGAATCATGGACGGACTGGATTTGAGGATACAGAAGTCTCACGTCAGAATCCAGCCATCAGACGATCCTGAATTCTGACCGCTAACTTCCAAATCTCAGGGATGAGTCTAACTCTTCCCCTCGCCCAGGAGAAGATTGATGCCGTTGATTAGCTGAGTGCTGGTGAACGGTTTGGTGATATAGTAGTCGGCTCCCAGCTTGTAGCCGCCTAAGACATCCTCATACTGAACTTTGGCGGTGAGCAGAATCACGGGGATGGTTGAGGTGTCCGGAGTCCCCTTGAGCTTGGTCAATACCTCCAAACCGTCCATTTGGGGCAGCATAATGTCGAGAATGATGAGGTCCGGCCTTTGTTCTTCCAGAAGGGTAAAGACCTCAAGGCCGCTATAGGCGCACTGGACTCTATAGCCTCTTCCCTCGAGGATGGTCTTGACGATAGTCACGATATCCGGGTTATCGTCAACCACCATAATCGTTTTCTTTTCGTCCATAGCTCCCCCGTCGAATCCGGCTCAGGCACCTCTCTAGGAGTCTCGTTTTCTCGTACGTCCGCGCTTTGGCTCAAAAAAGACGTTTTATTTTAGCACCTCCCCTGAGTCATGTAAAGCGAAGTGTGTCTCTCAGATCCAACGACGAGAAGCCAACCACCGCTTCGGCCCTCGATTCGGCTACGGCTGAATAATAGACTCAGCGGTTCAGAAATCACGGCACACCGTCGCTTATAGCTCTTTCCGGCTTTTCGCCGCTAGCGACCGGTATAGTCACCTTAAACGTCGACCCCTTTCCCACCTCGCTCTCCACCTCTATCTTTCCCCCCAGCAGATCGACCAAATTTTTCGTGATCGTCAAACCTAAACCCGTCCCTCCATAGCGCCTATTCGTGGACCCGTCCAATTGGCGGAACTTTTCAAAGATCAGAGGGATCTGCTCGCTCGGGATTCCAATTCCTGTATCCGAGACGATAAAGGAAATCTCCCCATGACCTGCGCTCAGGACCGAAAGTTTCACTTCCCCTTTTTCGGTAAATTTGACGGCATTATTCAGCAGACCGAGCAGAATCCTTTTCAATTTCCCCCAGTCTGTCTTGATCGAAGGGACGCCCTCCCCGATCTCGTATTTGACCTTGAGAGGCTTTCCGCTCTCCAGCGGAGCGAGATCCTTACGCAGCTCATCGAGCAGCGCGCCCACCTCTTGTTGCTTGACAAACAAGGAGGCCTCTCCCTTCTCCAGCTTAGAAAAATCGAGAATATCCTCCACGAGCCCAAGCATCCCGCGCGCGTTTTGGGTCAACCGCTCCATCGTGCTTTTCTGTTGATCTGTCAATGGCCCGAAGACTTCCTGCATGAGAAGATCGCCGTAACCCACAACGGCAGCAATCGGAGTCCGAAGCTCGTGGGTAGTATTGGCCAGGAATTCGGACTTCAGGCGGTTCGCTTCGGCAAGCTGCTCCGCGATCAACTGCCGCCTCTTTGCCGCGATCTGGAGCTCCTCGTACTTTTTTGCGTTGCTCAAGGCTATCGCGGTGGAAAAAGCGACAATCTGGCAGAACTGGATCTCCCTGGAGCTCAAAACTCGATTGGCCTCATTAAAGCCCAAGAGAATGACCCCGTGCAGTTCGCTGCGAAACATGATCGGAACTGCGGTGGAAAAGGAAAAAGAAAGATCCTGAGCTTCCTCCTGGGCCGCCGCGGCGAAGAGCCCGGAGGCAACTTTGCGCTGAATCACCGGGCTGCGCTTCCTCATGCATTCCTGGACAATCGGATACTGGCGCAGGTCGATCTCTTTGGAGACAGGATTTCCGCCTTCCTCGCCTTCAAAGACGATCCCGCGGGAGGAGTCCTCGGCCTCCGCGACGATAAAAATGTACAGCTTGCCCGCGCGCACGACGTTGCCGATCTTTTCCCTCACGGTCTCGATAATCTGCTTATAGTCGAGGGAGGCAGGGAGCGTCTGGGAGAGCGTCTGCACCATGGCCATGTCCTGAGCTTCCTGCTCCGCCTGTTCCTTCAGCATCTTCTCGAAGCGCACGATCTGCACAAAGTAGCCATAGAAAAGCGAGATCACAAACAGGAACGGGATGCGCAAATAGACGCTGGGGTCGTGGACGAGCGTGGTCCGGAAAAGAAAATAACCGTAAAGAATGGTAGCCAGAATCGCGATGACGATCACGCCGCGGAAGTCCTGCCAAATCGTGGAGAGGATAATAATGAGAAAATAGGCCAGATAAAAATCGGTGGCGATCTGCCCGCTGATGACCAGCGAAACAGTAACGTAAAACGTGTCAAAAACGACGATCGGAGAGTAAAAATACGTAGAGTCAAAGAGGCTTTCGTCAACGAGGTAAAGGGCAAGGTTCGTCGCGATATAGACCAGGATGAAGGCGTGGACAAAAGTGGGGGCCAGCCACGTCGTTTCGGAAGAAAGCAGCAAGTAGGAACAGATAATGACGAGGAGCCAACGAAGCCTGATCACTGTTAATTTCTTCGGGACATCTAGTACCCCCGCGGTACCTAACCGAGGCATCGATGTGGTGTCACTAAGGGTGGAATTCTCCGCAGCCATGGGACCCAAGTAATTAAGAGAAGTGTTCGCCAACTGAGTCTTGTCCGCAAAAACTGGTCCGGCGGGAAGGGCTAACCTGTTTCTTTGGCCTTCATGAGGGAGATTCTCTTTTTCTCTTTTCTCTCTTCGGGCGCTGAAGGCGGCGGAGGGGCAACGACACGCGTGACCTCTTCAAAGGTGGTCAAGCCCTGGAGGATCCGATCAATCCCATCTTCAAAGATCGTTTTCATCCCTGCCTGCCGGGCGATGTTCAAGATCTCGCGGTCAGATCTCCCTTTGAGAATGAAATCTCTGGTGGTGTCGTTAGGGACAAGCATCTCTGCGATAGGGAAACGGCCCATATAACCGGTGTCGCGACACTCCTTACAACCTTTGGATTCGAAAATCTGATGGGGCGTCTCCTTGGCCCCCGGGGGGAGCCATCGCTCCAGATCCGCATGCATGGCCACGGGGACCTTACACTTCGGGCAGAGCTGGCGCACGAGTCTCTGGGCCATGACGCCCAGGATCGAAGAGGCGATCAGGTAAGGATCGATCCCAATCGCTTGAAGGCGCGTTACCGTAGCGGCAGCGTCGTTGGTATGTAGTGTGCTAAGGACGAGGTGGCCGGTTTGCGCCGCGTGGAAGGCAATCTCGGCGGTTTCGAGGTCGCGCATCTCTCCGACCAAAATCACGTCCGGGTCCTGGCGGAGAATCGAGCGCAACCCGTTGGCGAAGGTCATGCCAGCCCTAACATTGATCTGAACCTGGTTGATACCTGGAACCTGATATTCCACCGGATCCTCAACGGTGACGATATTGGTTGTGCCATCGTTCAGACGGGAGAGCGCCGAATAAAGCGTCGTGGTCTTGCCGCTTCCCGTAGGGCCCGTGACTAAAATCATTCCCTGAGGATAATCCAGGAGGTTATTCAAGGCCTTCAGAACCTCAACTGAAAAACCCACATCTCCGACCGAGACGATCCCCTTATTCTGTTCCAGCAAGCGCAAAACAATCTTTTCGCCGTACATGGTCGGGAGGCTGGATATGCGCAAGTCAACTAGCTTGTTGCCTACGCGAATTTTGGAACGGCCGTCCTGCGGTTTGCGCTTATCGGTAATATCCATGCTTCCCATGATCTTGATGCGGGAAAGCAAGGGGCCTTGGATGTACTTGGGGACATCGAGGGTATCAGACAAGACTCCGTCAATCCGATACCGCACGTGGACTCCGCCGCGAGCGGGCTCGATATGGACGTCAGTCGCTCGTCCCCGGACGGCGTCTTGGATGATCCGATCCACCAGCCGGATAATCGGAGCATCCGTCTCCACTCCCACCGGCATTTCTTCTTCTTGTTCCTCCTCTTCTTGGCCCGCGGCGAGGAGCTCAACCTGCTGACTGCCCACGTCCCTGAGGACTTCATCCATGTTGAACTCGACAGCGGGGGCGTCCTCGCTGTAAGAACTCTCAACCATGGAGGGAAGCTCCGCCTCGGAGATCACAGCCACCCGGACATTGAGACCGGTCTTGAATCGGATATCTTTGATGACGTCGATATTGAAAGGGTTGACCATCCCCAGTGTCACCGTGTTGTCCACCCTCTCGAGAGGAAAGATACCGTGCTCTTTGACCCAGGCTTGGGGGATGAGCTTGACGACCTCAGGTTCGACCTTACGGCCCTGAAGGCTAAATTCGGGAAGTTTAAGGCGCATCGCCAAGGCTTGGCGAATTGCCTCGGCGTCTATGCCCAGTGAGATGAGGACCTCAGTTAAGCGCTTCTCGGTCTTCTTTCGCTGCAGCTCGGCCTTTTTGAGGAGTTCCCCGTCGAACAGCTGAAACCCCAAAAGGATCCTGCCGACTTTCTTCTCGCTCTCGATCATTAAAGCAAACGAAGCTTAGCCCGGCCGCTTTAAAAAACCCGTTAAAACGCCATTATCATTTAAACCTTTTCCTATGTCAACGGATAATAATCTTCTACTCCAAGTTTAAGTTTTCGCCGCCTTCATGAGGCTCAAAGCCCTAATCCGCTATCCCTTGGGCGCCCGAAAATGACCTAAATGGGTCGGTCTCCGGAGCCTTGCGGTTTAATCCGTGTTTGACCAAGACCAGCCTCACCGCCTCCTCGCTGACCTTTAAACCCAGGCGGTTTCGAATAAAACGGGCAGACCGCTGAGGCCGTTCCCTTTTACACGCCACAATCGCCGCCTCTTCCTCGGGGGTAAGTTTGCGATGATTCCCCTTGCGCCGGTCTTTAAGTCCATCCGGGCCGTGTTTTAAGAACCGAGCGTAATAGTTATGCACAGTTCTTGGTGTAACCCCTAGCTCTCTGGCGGCATCACTATAATCGCACCTTCGCGTTAAGAGATCTCTTATGACCCTTTCCCTCTGATGGACCCTCTCTAAATCCATTGCTTTGCCCCTTGAGTAACGACCCGTCAGCCAAGGAAAACGCAAAGCCTATGCCACTAAGGCCTCAATAGCCAAAGCAGTTGAATTTAAAGTGGAATTGTAAAGACAGTCCAGGCCATTTTGGTTACAAAAATGTAAAAAAACTGACAAGGTGAGGAAACAATGCCGAAAAACGGCAAAGAATATCCCTGAAAAGAACTACCAGATAGGAGATTAACGGGCTAAGACTTTTGCACCCAACTCACTGTAGCTATAGTTGTTCCAAGGGGGCAGCCCGGACCTGAGCACCCGAAATCGCAGCTATAAGTAATCTTAGCGTTTTCCTTTAAATCGCCATCGTCACGGCCAATGATAAAGCCGTTGATGCTCGTGTCTCCCTTGATTTCGAACTTTTTCTTAACCAGGACTGCGCCCCCTGCGTAATCAGCTCTTACATTCCCATCGATGTTCAGGTCGTCACCGGCCACAAATAGGTGGTTTTTAAGTTCCTCCGAAGTCGAGCCGTAAGGCTTTACGCGCGGACTGCCCGAGACATTGATTTTTTCCCGGGAGATAATTGTTGCCTCCCAGGGAGAGGCATCGGTACCGGGGCTTCCCGATATATCTACGCCTGTTTCGGAGTAAAAAACCCCGTTGGCGGCACTGATCCCCGTCACGTTCCACTTTCCTCCTGAAAATGACCACCCAACCGGCAACGTCACCCGGGTCCCTCCCGAGCAGTAGCCGCTCGTGTTGCACGTTCCCCCCGTTGTCGCAAAGCCATCGTCGTTTAAGATGTAATGGTTTCCGAGTAATTCCATCGCGGCCACCTTCGGCGCATAGTCGGCTGGATCAATTGAGGGAATGGTGTACGTCGGAGCATTCCCATTGGCTGCCTCATAGGCAGTTTTCTCGTCTTGGGTATCGACGACATATTCCGATGGCTGAGGACTCCCCGCACAGGCCGCACTGCCAATGCAAGGGTTCCCGCTAAGATCCACCTTCTTCGAAGACGTTAAGCCGGCTGTCAGTTGCACAGCAGGATTACCATTTGCTTTTAGATCATCATTTGCCTGAGCCCCGCCGCAGATTCCCAGGATCTTGGGATTCCCATCGATATCCAATTTCTTTTCGGTTTCCACAGCCTTCGGAGGCCTTCCGGCGTCCTTCCTGAACCACGCCTCAATCTGGGCCTGGGCATTATTGGCCGCAGTCCCCACAGAGAGAATCTTGATCCTCGGAAACGGAGTGGACTGCGAATCCTGTCGGGTAACCGTATAGGTGCCGCCATAAAAACTGCTCTTGGGGACGATCACGGTCCCGTTAGAGGCCGAAAAGATCGAATCAAAATTGGGGTTTAACACTCCTTGAAGCAGCTGCTGCGCGTGGTTTACGCCAGCGTCCGCGATGTAGAAGGCCTGTGTGCCTCGCTTCAAGTTTCCACTGCTCTTGAAATCGGTTTGCATCGACACGATAGCCCCGACGCCGGCGCCCATGAGAAGCGCCAAAATCAGGAGCGCAATGACGAGCACGATGCCCTGCTCATTCGCGAATCGTCGGCTCAGGGTTTTCATAAGTTTCCTTCCTAGTTCCTAAACTCCACACTGGAGGAAAGAGTAGTGGAGATGTTAGGGTTGGCACTTCTCGCATTAGGATTGGGGTTGGTTAGCTGGATACTTAACGTAATCCTGACTCTCTTTATCGCGCTCAGGTCTGTAGCTGGCGAGCCATCCGCTTTGTAATAGCTCAAAAAACTGCTACCGGAAGGGACGCCCACATTACTGACTAGAGGATTAGTCGCCCCATTGCGTCTGATCGTAGAGCCCGATAGCTGATAGGTGACATCCTCGCCGGTCATGCTACTGCAGTTTGGTACACCCCCGACTAGCTGGCCATCGAGATCTGCTTGAATTTGGATACTCGTGGCTGTGGCGCTCACTATGCGAGAGCAACCAGGAGGTTGTATTCCTGCGCTCCACGCCCCCGCGTTCCGCAGCTCCCTGACCATCAGATCCAACGCTCCTCGCGCATCTTCCAGTGTCGCGGTTTTCGCCTCCTGCGAGAGGAGATGGTAGAGTTGGTCTCGGTAAAAGCCGTAAAGAGTAGCCATTACCATCACGGCAAAAAGCGAAGCTACAATGAGCTCCGTCATGGTAAAGCCCCGCGCATCCGAAAAAACGCTCTTCAACAACACCTGGCTATCCCGTAAAAACAAGGGTTGCCAAAACCACGTCGCGACTAAACAGGTATTCCGTCGACGAAACGGTCACCGAGATCTCCTTCAGACCTGATCCCACGGAAGAGTCCTTTATCGTCCAGGTGCGCGTGAATCTTCCACCCCTGGCGCCAGTTGCGGTGATAGGATTGTTTGCGTCCGAAGCGTCCGTCACATTGGTGAAGGTGGTTTGGGCCTTAAGCTCCTCAAGCTTTTCCTGAGCCAAGTTGGTAGCGATAGTGACACTGCCGCTCACTTGATTTCCCCGGATGACACCTGCAGTATTGAGCGAAAAGCCCAAAATCCCTACGACAATCAGAGCAATCGCGATAAGGACCTCGTTGAAGGTAAAACCCCCCTGCGACCTGATTCCCGATAGCCGTGCCTTCTTCAATTTAGCAGTCGCCATTGCATACGCTGGGCGCACAGATCCGTATGCGACCCGTACGGTTAACCACGATGTTATAGCCGGCATTCTTGCTGTTGCACAGCTTTAACGTTCCGTCAGGCGTCGTAATCCCAGTGCCCCTCGCAGTAAAGCCAAGAGTGGTCGAGTTCCGGACATCGATCCCTTCGGGCAGGCTCTTGATTCCCTGTTGGGGCGGGGTCGCTCCTACACGCTCGACCCTGTAATTGTCGCCTGTACCTGAAAAGACCAGTTGGTAAGTGACATTCTCGGATACCGCCTGTGACTTGATTCTATGCAGCTCGGACTGTACCTGCCGGGCAGCGGCCCTGAGATTAAAGTCGGGAAGCAACGTACTCCAGTGGGGCAAGGCAATAGCCGCAAGAACAGCAAAAATCGCCAGGACAAAGACAATTTCTATGAGACTAAAACCGCAAGAAGCCAGCCATAAAGGCCCTATTCGCTTTGCAGACACAAAGAGAAAATACCGTTCGCCCTGGTGCCATGTCAAGGCTTGGCAATTGTCATATCCGGGTTGACACAGAAATCTTGGCGAATGTCTGAAGAATCCTGTGGGCACGGACAATCCTCCCAGGTATACAATTTCCAGGAACTGGGCTTAGCCTGCCACGCATGCGGCTCTATGGTATCGAGCCAACGAGGCGGTTGAGCAAATCAAGTAACAGGCGAAGAGGAACTACACTTGGATAGTGATGGCGGGGATCGAAAACCACTCTCACAGCATGCTGTTACGCAGTCGCTAAGGAACGCGGCTGCAACCGTATTGGGGGTCCGCGCCGTTAGGCGTGCCACCGGGGGACTGCAAGCGATGCTCTGCGAGGACGCTGATCCCTTTGGAAACTTCCGGGTAGGAATTCCCAAGCCTACTGCACTTCCCTCCAGGCTATGATTCTGGCGGGCAGGAGAAGGCAAGAGCCACAGAGATTATTGACCGTAGAGATTGCCTGGCTGCTGTAATAGATCCGCACATTGTCCTTTATCCCAAAGCGAGCCTTCTTTCCCTGTCCGTCATTTTCATCATGAGAGCCAAATAAGATACCCCCGTAAATCCAGGCGTTGTCTTCAATTGAAATCCGATGGCTCGAATCCTTCCTTCTATGGATTACAAGTCCAGAAAATTTAAAATCCCCCCCAAGAACGAACCGACCTTCAAGGACAAGGACGCCATAACCTGTTACGTTTCCCCTGAGAGTAGAGTAATCGGTGGAACTGGGCTCCCTTACGTATGTGATCTGGGGAGCGGAACTGGTACCCAGGACGCACGGGTCCGGATTCGGGCGCGGCTGAGGAAG
>JACPSF010000178.1 GCA_016193385.1 Deltaproteobacteria bacterium | reverse complement strand
GATCGTAACGAAGTATGTCACAGTACAAAACCCTCAGTATCTCCACCAGAGAAAGAGCGGAACCGAGATGTCCCCTTTGGCTCGACCTCAGCATCTGGACCATGGTCCTACGGAGTTCAACGGATCTCGCGTCCAAATCAACCGTACTCCGTGTTGCCGGCTCAGTTGAAGTAGAGGAAGTGCGCATACTCATTCCTGGCTCTATCCAACATCCGTTTGGCTTTCAGCAGCTGTTCAGCCCGGAGGTCATCTTCACCGAGGCTCCTTACGCTTGCAAACCCACGCCTGAGCAAATGCTCGGGGAGAAACTCATTCAACACGATCGTGCACCATTTAAGCGCGAACAAGGGATAAACGACCTCTGTTCTCTTCTTCAGATTCCGGTAACCTTTGAAATAGCAGAGGACTGCGGTCGCAAATCGCCTCTTATGGCCCTCGGACAAATCCATTGCAGGATGCAGCAGAAAGTCAGCAATCATCTTTGCTGGATCGTCCCAGCCGAAGTATTCAAAATCCAGAAATACAATTCGGCCATCGGCGCATCTCACAGCGTTGTGAAATCCAAAGTCCGACGGGCTCAGCGTTCTCTCTTCTTGCCCGATGTCGGAGGCGAAGGATATTCTTGACCCCTCTAGACTCTCCCGGCACCAACTGGCGATCTCGTCAAATGCAGGCATGAAGTCCTGTTTCAAGAAATATCGCAGGCGTGCCTCCCCGGCATTGTCGTTTCCCACCGCCAACAACCGCTCCAGTCTTTCCCTGATGTTCTCGATAATTGCCTGAACTGAAAAACAAGCCTCCGATGCCAACGGCCAAGAGCCGCCCCGCTTCGCGTTTTTGAGCTCCTTGAGTTTCCCCAGGAACTGGACCGCGAAATCGATATCGAAATCGGTAATTTCATGAGCCGGTATGCCCTTGCCATCCACATATTCATAAACCGCCATGGCACGGCCCTTGTCAGCCAGGAGCGGCCGAGGGATGGATCTTATTCCGCTCTCCCAGAGAAGCTGGAGGCTGGAGAACTCGACGTCCAAACGATCCCTTCCGTCCGAACCGTGACGAAAATAATACTTCACTGCGAAGGAATGAGAGCCGTCGCAATCCAATCGATAGACTTTGTTGTTTCGCCCTCCGCCGATTCTTTCCACCGAAATGACATTGCGACCCAGAAGCCTGGCTAAATCGGACTTTATCGCTGATGTATGGACGTCAGTCTCTCGAGCCGAAGAAATAATCGCTAATCTCCTTCCAGTCGAGAACAACCCTGGCGTTCGGGAGCGGCGAAGAGGTGATGCGGGGCGCATAGAGAATCTTTTCAACACCCGCTGGAAACGAGTCTTCAAGGAACGTCTCTTCCAGATCGTCAATAAAGTGCGTGCACCGAAGACGCCTAATGCGTCCGATCTTTTCCCAGCGTGTCGATTCAAAATAGACATCTGCCGGAGATAAGCCAAATCCATCATCTGCGAAGAACCTATTCCTCTTCATCCATGCCATGGCGGCCGCTTGAAGATTGCTCGTCCCACCCTCAGCGCTCGCGAACTCGGTCTTGTGGCTTACGATCTAAACCTTGGCCTGATAGCGGTTGCAAAAATCGAAGAACTCCCACACTCCATCGATGAGCATCGCTTCATCCATTCTTTGTCCGTACACAACAGCTTGCAACTTTCGCCACTGAGATTCGCCGTCGGTCAGCCGGCGGACTGCATCCCGGATATCCTTTTTGTTCTTGTTCTCGCCGATAGGGATGAGACCTTCTTCCGTAGCCACTCGACGCAGCACCTCATCATAACTGACGAGTGTGTTATCGAGGTCCACACCGATGATATAATTCATAAACGATCGATGGATAGCTGGCTCCTGCAACGTTGGATCACCCCAAACCTACCCTGAATAAAACATTGACACTTGTTCCGCAACGTAACGGATCTCTTCGGGAGCCATATGCTGATGAACAGGCAGCGTAAGGATAGAACGTGCCTGGGACTCGCAGACAGGGAAATCTCCAGCCTTATACCCGAGGGAACGCGCCGCTTCCTGAAGGTGAATCGGGATTGGATAATGGACCTTAGCGTCGATACCGCGATCAGCCAGAAACTTCCAGAGCCGGTCCCGGTCCCGAGCCTGAATTACGTAAGTATGGTAAACCTGGCGCACATTCGCCTTTCGTGGCGGCAGCGTGATTGCACCGGACATGCCGGAGAAAGCCGTGTCATAAGCCTGCGCGTTATGTATTCGCGCACTGGTAATGAATTCCAACTTCTCCAGCAAGTGGCAAGCTACTATAGCCTGGAGCGTGTCAAGGCGGCTATTGTATCCGAAAACCTCCACTTCATCTCGGTTCGTGAGACCGTGATTCCGCAGCAAACCTATCTTGCGAGCAACGCTCTCGGAATTCGTCACCACTACCCCACCGTCCCCCCAAACGTTGAGGTTCTTCAGCGGGTGGAGACTGAATCCCGCCGCGATCCCCCAAGAACCAACCGGGCGCCCATCAATGGCAGCACCAATGGCCTGTGCGGCGTCCTCAATGACGCGGAGCCCGTGCCGGTTTGCAATCTCGAGAATTCGCGGCATATCCGCGGGATGTCCCGTGAGGTGCACGGGGAGGATAGCCTTTGTGCGCGGTGTGATAAGCCGCTCGATTTGTTCCGGATCAATGTTATAGTCTTCTTTGACATCCGCGAAAACCGGGGTTGCGCCTACCAACACAACTGCTGCTGTTGTGGCAACAAACGAGTTAGGTACAGTAATGACTTCATCCCCAGACCCCATCTCTAGGGCGTGGAGAATCAACAGCAGAGCGTCGGTCCCAGAGTTTACCCCGATCGCGAATCGCGTCCCACACACCGCCGCAAACCGCTTCTCAAACTCCCCGACGGAAGGTCCGAGAGTAAACTTTCCGGTTCTCAGCAGTCCTCGGATGCTCTCCAGGATTTCTTCGCAATCGTTAAACTGTGCATCTAGATATGAGTATTTCACTTTCATCTAATCGCTGTACCTTTCTATGAAGCCACCTAATTTCTTGGCCTGCATCGTTTTTATATTGTAATAACGGATGTCCGTCATCGGGTTGGGAACCTTCCCGTCCCGGAAGGCAGCCATCAAGTCGCGTACGCCATCGTCGATACTGCGCATAGGGACGAACCCGAGTTCGCGCCTGATTTTCTCTGACGAAATCTGATACGAACGATTATCATTGGTCAGCGCGGTGTGTATGTCCACATCTTCCCCTACAACGCTCCGCACGATCTCGGCAATTTGTATCACTCGTAGGTTTTGATAACCGGCATTGAAAATCTTGCCGTCGACAGATTCATCCGGCCACTCAAGAGCTTTGACGTACAAGTCAACAACGTCATCGATATGTATGTTCGGACGCATCTGTGTCCCGCCGAACACGGTGATTTTCTTGTGATTGATGGCATGGTTTGTCAAGATATTGACGGTCAAGTCCAGCCGCAAGCGCGGAGAATAGCCGCATACCGTTGCCGGCCGTAAAATCAATGTGACGAAGCCAGGCGCGCGCTCTTTCAACAACACCTCTTCGCACAATGCCTTGTACTTAGAGTAGTCCGTAAGCGGCTTGAGCGGCAGATCCTCGGTGACGTCCTTTTCCTCTTTGACCCCGTAGACGCTCGAGCTGGACGCATAGACGAACCGGCGCACGCCCGAGTCCTTAGACAGGCTCACGAGCGGTAGGAAGGCGTCGTAGTTAATGGACTTCCCGAGTTCCGGGTCAAGCTCGAAGCTCGGATCGTTGGAGATGCAGGCGAGATGGATCACGGCGTCGCAGCCGGCGAGAGCCCGCTTCAGCAGCGAGCGATCGCGCAGATCGCCCTTGATTTGTTCAAGGTTCGGAGACTCCGCTGCGGATCGAAGGACATCGTCGCCGAAGATGAACAGGTCGAGGACCCGCACGCGGTAGCCTCGGTCAAGGAGCTTCGGCACCAACGCACTTCCCACGTATCCCGCTCCGCCGGTCACCACCACGGTCTGTGCCACGCTCATCGCTGTCGTATCCTCGGAGGACTCCCGTAGACGCTCCGTATGGTATCCAGGATGCAGTGGGAGAGGCTCAGGTGGATGATCTCCACGTGCCCGTAAGACTTTGAGGGGACATAGAAGTTCAAGTCGCCCAGCCTCCGCAGGGGGTTGTCGGGATTAAAGCCCGACATGGTGATAACATAGCACCCTTTTTCCGTGGCCGTTCGCGCGCCCTTCAGGATGTTCTCTGAGCGGCCAGAACTGGAGATGGCAACCAGCACGTCGCCGGGGTCCGCAAACATCTCGATAGGCTTCTCGAACACAAAGGGGTAGCCAAAGTCGTTGCTGATGCAGGTCAGAAGGGCGGGGTCGTTGAAGGCTACCGCCCGCATACCGCCGGTCTTCCAGTAGTCCACGGACTGATGGCTGGAGATCGCCGCGCTTGCTCCGTTCCCGATGAACATGAGCTTCCGGCCCGTGATGGTCTGAGCCACGATGAGATCGATACCCCGCTGCACACCGGCGGAAAAATCGAGCGGCACCCCGCTCCCGTCGCAAACCTGCACGTTCCTCAGGATTTGCCCAAGGTGCTCAAAAAACTGGGCGACCGCAAGCCTCACGATGTTCTCGAAGCTCCCCTAAGTCGCATCATTTGAGCAGAGCTGTGATGAACTTGTAAAGGTGCGCCGGTTCGACCGGAGACCGATTGCCAACAATCCGTACTGCGAGGGCTCCGACGGCGTTGCCGATGAATCCGACTAGGTCCATGGAGACCCCCACGGCGACACAGGGAGCAGTGACCGAAAGGTAGGCATCTCCCGCTCCCACCCGGTCCACGATCTCGCGCGAGAACACGGGGATCTCCCACATCGTGCCGTCTCCCCCGTAAGTTAGCGACCCTTGGTGCCCCCGGGTCACCGCCACCCCCCGAGCGCCCAGGAGCCCCCCCACCTTGACCGCCAGCTCTTGAACGGGGCTCCACCGGTCATGCATGGCCAGCCGGATCTCGGGCTCGTCAATGCAGATGTAGTCGGCACGCGGGTACTTCGTGATAAGGTTAAACCCCAGGTTAGCGCTGTTGGCCTGTGTATTAGCAGCCAAGAACCGTGCCCCGTCGCAAAGCGCAGTAGCAGTCCGCCGGCCGATAAAGCCGTGCCCGTAGTCTGCTATTACAACTACGTCGTAGCGGGAGAGTACCTCCTTGAGGTAGTGAAGCATTTGATCTTCGACACCAGACGGAAGGTCTGTGTCGTCCAGGTAGGTGATCTCAAACATTTTGACAAGGAAAGGCTCCCATATATAACGGCGCTTGACGATAGTGGGGGCTCTGGGTCGGAAAAAGAATCGCGGCGTGACGTTCGGCTTAAGGCTCTTCCGGATGAAGTCTTCACGGGAATCCTCCTGGCCTAAGCAGGTGATAACGTGTACCTCGCCGCAAAGACCGGCAATATGGTTGGCGCACGCGAGCGCGCCGCCCGCGAAACTCTCCGCCCGAAGATAGCGGGTTGAGACAATGGCCTCCTTGGGAGATTTGCCGACCGGCTGACAGTAGTGGTATTCGTCAATAATTGCCTCGCCGATTACCAATACCTTCATGTCTTGCAATCCTCGCAGCCGGCCGATCACACCCTCGACCGAGTGGCGGCTCTTGAACTCCTCCAGAAACTTACGGGCATCCTCGGGATAGACGTTGTAGAACTGGTTCAGGAGTTCGGTGGAGCTGAAGGAAATCTCCGACGTGAAGACAACCTCCCCCCCCACCTCACGGATTGCCTCCTCTTCCAGGAGGATCGCCTGAGTCAGGTCGCGGTCCCGGTCCTGGTAGTCGTCGCCCTTGCAGTAAACGTGAGGGCGGAGGAGCTTGATGGTCTCCACCGCCGTGGGCCACCCGTTGACGGCGACATAGTCCACGCACTCGAGGGCCGCCACGGACTCGGCCCGCAGGCGCTGGTTGAAGACTGGGCGGCCGGGCCCTTTGGCCACAAATTCGTCGGGAGTGATGGTTACCACCAAGACATCGCCGCGCCGTTTGGCTGCCTCGAAGTGACGAATATGGCCGGGGTGAAGAAGGTCAAAGACCCCGTGGCAGTGGACGACGCAATGGCCCCTGGCCTTAAAATCCTGGCAGAGCCCTGCCAGGTCGCACAGAGCCTTGATCTTCTTGTCCAGGCTTTGGGTGGTCATGCGCTCTTCACGGGGTGATTCCCCGGTTCACCGGGACAGGGAGGCAAACCATTCCTTCGTTGCCTGAGCGATGGACTCGGGGGTCCACAATGGGGCGTCCCGCCAGGACTCAATGTGCCGCAACGTTTCCTGCACCCCTTCCTCGAAGGGAACCTTGGGTCGCCAGCCCAGCATCCGCTGAATCTTGCTAATGTCGGCATGGGTTGTGTCCGGTTCACCGGGCCGCCTAGGAATGTAAACCACATCACCGCCCAAGAGATGGGCCAAATAGTTAACGCTGTAGGTGTTGCCCGATCCGACGTTGAAGACCGCACCTCTAATATTAGACTCCGCTGCCAACACGAAGGCGTTCACAACATCGGTGACGAAGGTGAAATCCCTTGTTTGAGTCCCGTCACCCACGATCGTGAAAGGCTTAGCCGCCAATTTTTGCGCAAGAAATACGCCAAAAACGGCTCCATAGCTCCCCGAGGTACGCGAGCGGGGACCATAAACATTGAAGAGGCGCAAGCAAATGGCCCCGAGCCCGTAAACCTGAGCCCAGTGGAGTACGCAGGACTCGCCAAGATATTTGGTAAGTGCATAGGGATACTGAGGCTGGATCGGCGCCGTTTCTGGCGTCGGGAAGATGGCTGGGATGCCATAACACGAAGAGGAAGCCGTGTAAACGAAACGCCTGACCCCAGCAGCACGAGCAGCCTCCAGAACTGCCACCGTGCCATCCACATTGGTCCGATAATAATCCAACGGCCGCTCGATGGAAGGCACGATGTCGGCCAGTGCTGCTAAGTGAAAAACCCAATCCACTCCGTCGAAATGCGGCCGGATCACCTCCAGAGCCCCTACGTCGGCCTGCGCCAGGTGCAGATGAGATTCATCCTGATGGACAGCCAGGTTCTCCCGTCGGCCAGTGCTGAAATTGTCAATCACCGTGACAGTATGGCCATCGGAAAGCAGGCGATCCACTAAATGGCTCCCAATGAAGCCTGCCCCGCCCGTCACAATCGCCTTCATGCCAGGGCCTTCGGGTTACTAAACCCAAGCGGAAATAAAAATTTGCTCTTCAACACGGAAAGATGGGAACAAAAAGGCCTCCTGTGTGGTATATAGAGAGATCATTGTCCCAGAAATCTATCTATCCAGGAAGACCCTATAATGCGCTTGAGAATACCGATGATGCGCCGTGCCGTGAAGACAGACAAATCTCCCCATTGAGTTTGTTCGGCAAGATCTGACTTCCCATAGCGGCCTGGATCTGATGGAGTCGGGCCGTAACTACATGCAAACAAATCGGGTTAGGAAGCCATTTCCTTCATCGAGTGCCGTGAGCAATAGGGTACATTTCCTTCGCTGTGTTCCAGAATCCGCGCTCTTGATATGGTCGTCGAGTAGAGAGTTGATCGCGCAACTCAAGGCTGCCTAATTGCGCGGGCCTAATCCGGAGTAAAGTTGAGTATAGCTTTACGTCCAAGTCAGCCAGGTCAAGTTGCATACGGCTGTTGACTCCTAGCCAAGACCCAAGCCTGTTAGCATCCGGGCCTCGGATATGGGCTGGTTGTAAAGTCGCCAAAGCAGTTTTCTCGTGCGCCACCGGATTGGGCGCCTAAGCCGCAGTGCGACACGGACATGAAAAAGTGCACTTATCCAGGCCCAGGCCCAGGTAGAAAAATGGCGCCAGCGCACGTACTGAACAAGGCTTTTCAGCCATTTCGACGCTAAAATAGGAACAACCAGATACCACGGTTCACGCATGAGCGTGACTAGAATCTGGCTTCTCAGACCATGAAATTTCCAGTCCCAATCCGAGCGGCCCTGCAGCACCCGCCAATGATACATCCGGACCTGCCAGAGCTTCTTGATCGGTTTCCCCATGTCCCAGAGGGCTGTGGATATATATGTCTCCCCGGCATCACGAAAAAAAAAGTCCGGATAATACCCAACCCACTCCGTGAACACCTTCCTGGGAAGCAACGTAAACCCAGCCGGAAAGGTATGAACATACTGGTCGCTTCCGTTAATCGGTGTCTCCGTTGGTCCCTCAAGATTACAGGTCACTGCCCCTAGCATCGGGTCTTCATCGAATGCCCTAACTAGCCTGGTTATGGCGTCAGAATCGACGAAATAGGCATCATCGTCTACGTTCATTATGTAGTCCCCCAATGCATTCGCGATGGCAAGGTTCAGTGCCGGGAAAATCCCTAAGTTGGTGTGTGTGCAAATAATTTTGGCCTGGGGAAACTTCCGTCGAATAGCTTCTTCTGTTCCATCACTGCTCGCGTTCACAATCATGAGGATCTCCAGGTGAGGATAATCCTGCCGCAGACAGGACTCGAGGCACCGAAGAACAAAATCCCGTCGGTTGTATGTGAGGCAAACGATGGTTACGAGGGGTGTCATAAATCGGTCACTCCAGTACCGTCTAGCGCTTTGTACCAATTTCGACGATGCCCCGTATCTTACCTAGTATAACGGCCGGAAGGTTTAGCCAAGCCCTTAGGGAACGCAGGGAGGTTAAGACGCCAAAACCTTCCACCAGCGCTAGCTTCAAATAATCCAAAACCGACTTCCGGCCGAGCGTCCGGACCATGATGTAGTGCCTGTTCACAAGAGACATTTTGGCTAATTCACGACTTCTAGCTTTGTGAGGGCCGGGACGACTATAGTGATAGATCTGGGCCGTGCGCGCATTTACAAGTTTCCATTTCCTCGCCACAGTAAGAGATAAATTTACATCCTCAGCGAAGGAGTAGCCTGTGAAGTGATCGGGAAAGGCAGGGGTCGGAAGAGCTTCCCGGCGATAAAGAGTGCAGGTCTTCAGGGAGCACCGTAAACGCAGGACCAAGACATCTCCCTGCAAAGTTGTCGTGTCGCTCGCCAGAGACAAGACGGTACAAAAAGCGAGTCACCCGACCCGGGTTGGCATACTTCTGGTTGATGATCATAGAACTAACCCCGCCGACGGTTCCGTCCGACATCATGGCCTCCCAGAGCTTCGCCAGGCAGCCCTGCTGTAGTTCCACATCGTCATCCATAAAGAGAATGAATGGCTGGGAAACTGCAGCCACGCCCTGATTCCGCTGCGTTGCGGCCCCCCGCGCCTGAGCCCTCAGGTATACGACCTCTGCATGAAGACACTTTCCCCCTACATCAGAGTTCCCGCTCTTCAGCAGGTCCGTGTACCCTTCGCACACAGCCTTCGTCTCGCCGCCCTCAGATGCATCAACAACGACGATCTCCTTTAACCTCGCATCCTGCGCAATTACTGTTTCGATACACTTAGCTAGAGCATCAGCACGATCTGCAGTGGCAATGACAGCAGAAACCGGTAAAATAGCCCGACTGTCACCCATCTTGTCCAGCGGCAGGTTCATTAAAGAATCTCGGGTAAAGTTCAGTAGCGGCCGTCAAATCCCGTTTCCCAATTAGCCGGGCCGGCACGCCCGTAATGATAGACCCAGCAGGAAAGCTTTTTGTGACCACGGCCCCAGCCCCAACGACACAACCATCCGCAAGGTGTACATCTTTCAAAATAACTGCATGGGCACCAATCCAGCAACCGTTGCCGATTTTCACCGTTCCGACATCCATCGGCTGCTCTTTCGGCGTCTTGCCAGGCTTGACTATGTGATTAGAGTCAGCAATGTAAACATAAGGTCCAATCAAGTTGTGGTCGGCAATCTCGACATAACCACAGGTGTCGATCATCACGTCGCGGTTAAAATAATTATGGCTGCCAATTCGGATTCTACACTTCTCCGATGTTGCATCCGCTGGCCAAAGCCAACAACCTTCCGTCATTGCTGTGAAGCATCCAACCTCGATCTGCGAAAGCCGCCGGGCACGAATCGCCTCGAAACGACACCCCTTACCAATTTTCATCCCGAGTGCACGGTAGAAGGCGATCCGGATACGGCTAACGAGCCCCCGTGAGGTCTTCAGTAACAGCGCCTCGGGTTTAAGCCTTTCGATGAGCGGCGATTCAAATTCGTATCTCATAGGAGTCGTGCTTATGCCCCGACTGACCGCTTTACCCTCACCAAGATTTGGCCCTGCGATGGTCTACCTTCGGTGTGCTTGCCCACGAACCGGCATCGACAAGCCTGCGTCACCTTAGTCAAGTTGTTTTTCGAAGCCACAGACTTCCTGCTGTGCCGCCCTTCCAATGGGGAAAATGGTGAAGGAAATCCGGTCGTGTACGCTGAAGAAAATGTCCCGCCCATAACACATCAAACGAATTCGTGAACATTAACAGAGCCTGAACAAGATACTGCTCGTTCCATTTGCGCCTCGCAATCATTACCGTTTCCGCTGCTTCCCTCAGCCGCGTCCGGACGCGATACGGCTTCTTCCACCCCTGATAAGCCGGCAACATCCACTCCTTTGGATAGTCATACGGCAGGAAGACGTCATGGATGTGAATCAACACACCCGGAGGCAGCTCAGGCAGCAGAATCAAATACAGAAAAACTACATCGTTTCCGATCTCAATTGCATGGCTAGAGTCGATGAAAAGAATGTCCCCCTCCTTCAGGAAACGGAACAGATCATCACCGTACAGTTTCTCCACAGGCATGCGATAGATCTTGTTTACGAAGCCTTCAACATCGACGCGTGGCTCCGGTTCCACGGAAATTAGCCGGGTATGTAAACCGCCATCTAGCACGGCCTGCCGCATGATTCGGGTGCTGTGGCCACTCCCAACTTCGACTACAAGGCGCGGCCGAAACTCCCGCACCACTGTGTATAACACCTCCGCATCGGGAGAGCTGAAATAGCCATTATCGAAGCTGTATCCAACGTCATTACGGGACGGGTCTTCAAAGTCATCGAACCGTGATCTGTAACGGCCAATAGCTTCAAAAAGCTGAGCGTTCCCATTAGACTCGAAAAGCCGCAGACGCGGAAAAACTGGACCTGCAAAGTGTCCTCGTTGTACTAACGCGGCCAGGCGCGCGGCCTCCAGCTTCTCTGCCGTCAACGTTTCGAGGCGAAGATTAAAGAATTTGAGGAAACGGTTTATTTCCGCTTTAGCTAATATCCCAAGTGACATGACCTCTCCCTGCTAAAGCAAAAGTCACGGTTCCCCACTCATCTGTTACCCAAAGAGGGAAGAATAGCCTCCGGACATTCTACCTCCGTGAGAAACATAGCTTCGTCCCGCGCCACCAACCAGCACACGACGCAGCAACCACTACAGAAGCGGGGCTGCCGCTACCGTGACAAGCGTATACCATAGTCGCGTACTTGCCAGAAGTCCTGGCTGGACCTGAAGAGCAAGGTTGATCCAGGTGCAGGCTCTACGAGGTGACTCAAGGCTGGCCTGACGCGCCATGTAGAGCCACTGGTATCCATACTTCCACAGCAATACCCGCGATGGGTGGTGACCCTGACTCGCCACAAAACGTTCAGGCAGTGCTGAGAGGCAATGGATAACCGCCGAAGAAGGGAAAAGCGAGTAATCACAGCGTAGCCCCCTGGCAACGTCCCGGAGTATCCCGTCAGTTTCATTAGGGTATAGCTTACAAAGGTGCTGTTGCAGGATGGTCCGGCTCTCCCGCTCGGACAAATCATGATCGGTTGTGTTAGAGTTGTGGTGACGTACGTACACGAGACGCTGCGGAATGTTAGCCCCGTGACCGAAATCGAGCAGGCGGCACCAAAAAGCGTAGTCTTGGGCATAACGATACTGAACCGGATAGCCACAAACCCTGGCAGCCCACGTGCTGAAGATAGCTGAAGAGTGAACGATACCGCATCCCCCGGTTAGATGAACCCAGCGAATGTCAACCTCATC
>JACPSF010000074.1 GCA_016193385.1 Deltaproteobacteria bacterium | reverse complement strand
GCCGCTGCAGATTCAGAGATACCGCTCCAGGGTCTCAGGCCCGCTGCTCGATCGGATTGACATTCAAGTCGAAGTACCCGCAGTCCGCTACCAGGAGCTGGCAAGCCGAGATGCCGAAGAACCTTCTACAATGATCCGGCAAAGGATCAACGCATCCCGCACCATTCAGCTCAAGCGCTTTGAAAAGAGGGGCATCCAAGCCAATGCCCAGATGGGAACAAAAGATATCAAGCGCTTCTGCGCGGTCAGAGAAGGGGGAGAAAAGTTGCTCGAGGTG
This sequence comes from Deltaproteobacteria bacterium, assembly GCA_016193385.1. The sequence goes on along the minus strand of JACPSF010000074.1, from coordinate 23,256 downwards.
GCGATCAATAAACTGGGCCTGAGCGCCCGCGCCTACAGCCGCATCCTCAAAGTCAGCCGCACCATCGCCGACCCGGAAGGATCCGAGGAGATCCAGCCGCCCATGTCTCCGAGGCCATCCAGTACCGGAGTCTGGATAGGAGATTGTAGCCAGCGCTCTCCTCCTGCCCGCAGAATATCTCCCAGTTACTTCCCCCTACAATCAGCTAAAAAGTCCCTTCCCTTAGCTCTCATCTATCCAAGGATATGTTCCGTTGCGAAACCTACGGGGATTGAAGCAAATCATGAACAAACCCTCGGAGTCCTTTCCTTGACAAGGGTCTGTCCCAGCACTAGTCTATCAACTAGCCGCTAATATCATCTCATTTTACGCAAATGGCGTGGAGGCTCAGATACTATGTCAGCGCACGATTGGGATTTCTTAATTTGGCATCGAGCTAGCGATCTGCTCCAGCAGGCAGAGCGGATCCACAGGAATTTTTTACAAATCGCCGCCGGGGCCCACTATCGGGCATCTCACGGTCGAATGTCATGCTGGGAACCTCCCGTTAACGTCGTCGAGACTGACGAAAGCCTGTGGGTGATTTCGGCCCTACCCGGGGTGGCAACCGATCAAGTGGAGGTCCGATTAGAGGGACCCGAACTTGTCGTCGCAGGCGAACGCCCAATTCCAAAATGTTGCAATGACGGGGAACTAAAGATATGGGAAATCCCGCTCGGTCGTTTTGAGCGGCGACTCAGGCTGGTGGGAGGTGAACATCCTCTATCGGTTGGAGAAATTTCTTTCCAGAACGGCCTACTAATAATCGAGCTAAGGAAGCATTTATGAACGCCGATGCGAAGGAAACCCCTAAATCTAAACCGCGTCTCAATATCCCCGCGGGAGCATTGGTCATCTTACCTTTACGCAATATGGTGCTTTTCCCCTCCACTGTCGTGCCAATTATGGTCCGCCGCCCAACGAGCCTCCAAGCCGTCGAAGAGACAGTTCGTCAACAACTTCCTATTGGATTCGTCTGCCAACGCGATCCAGAGATAGAAGTTCCACAGCCCAAAGACCTATACGGAGTAGGTACGGCCGCAGACGTTTTACGGATGTTCAGCCTGCCGGACGGACAGCGCCAGATCATCATTCACGGGCGCCGCCGCTTTGAGATCGCCGAATTCCTCGAGACGGATCCCTTCCTCATTGCGCGGGTTATTATGGTCGAAGAAAAAGCACCGCAAACGAAAGAGTTCGAGGCGAGAATCATGCACTTGCGCCAGGAAGCATCCAAGGCCTTATCATTATTGCCTGAAGCCATGAGCGAACTGAGATCTATGATCGAAAGGATTGAAGATCCCCTATCCTTGATCGATATGATCGCTTCCACATTGGACCTTCCTTCTGGCGAGAAGCAAGACATCCTGGAGACCTTTGACCCCGAGGGCCGAGCGCAAAAGGTTTCAGAGAAGTTGGCGCGTCAGATCGAGTTACTGGAACTTAGCAAGAAAATTGGCGAGCAGACCAAAGAATCCATGGATCGGGCTCAGCGCCAGTATTTCCTTCGCGAACAACTAAAGGCCATTCAAAAGGAGCTGGGTGAGGAGGATGGGAAAGACGTAGAAATCGAAGAAATGCGGAAAAAACTCTACGAGGCAAAAATGCCCCCTGATGTCGAAAGGGAAGCGCTAAGAGAACTAACTCGACTTGAGCGTATTCCTGAAGTGGCCGCTGAATACTCGGTGATAAGGACGTACCTCGACTGGATGATGGAACTGCCGTGGAGCATTTCCACACAGGAAGAGATCCATCTTCCGAGGGCACGCGAAATTCTGGACGCTGACCATTACGGTCTTGAAAAAGTGAAAAAGCGCATCATTGAATTTCTGGCTGTTCGTAAACTCATGCCACATGGGAAAAGCCCCATCCTGTGCTTTGTCGGGCCCCCGGGAGTAGGAAAAACCTCCCTCGGGCAAAGTATCGCTCGGGCCATGAATCGTAAGTTCGTGCGACAGAGTCTTGGCGGGGTCCACGACGAGGCGGATATTCGGGGGCATCGACGTACCTATGTCGGGGCCCTCCCCGGTAATATTATTCAAGGAATTAGAAAGGCCGGCAGTAAAAATCCCGTCTTCATGCTGGATGAAGTCGACAAGCTCAGCGCTAGTTTTCATGGCAACCCTTCCGCCGCCTTGCTGGAGGTTCTCGATCCCTCTCAAAATGCAACCTTTCAGGACCATTATCTAGCGGTGCCTTTCGACCTAAGCCAGATATTGTTCATCGCGACGGCTAACGTGCTCGATACTGTCCCGGACCCTCTTCGTGATCGAATGGAGATCTTAGAATTGCCGGGATACATCGAGGAAGATAAGTTGGCCATTGCCAAGGGTTATCTTGTTCCTCGGCAAATCGCCGAAAACGGTCTTAAACCCGGAGAGATTAATTTTACTGACGATGCGATTCGGGAAATTATCAGGTCCTACACGCGCGAAGCCGGCGTTCGTCAACTTGAGCGTGAATTGGGTGCTGTCTGTCGGAGTGTGGCGACTCGATTCGCAGAGGGATTCAACGAGGCTATAACCATCAATGAAGATTCTCTCCCGACGTACCTCGGCCCCCAAAAGTTCTTCAACGAGATTGCGCTCCGTACGAGTCTCCCTGGAGTGGCTACCGGCTTGGCCTGGACACCATTCGGAGGCGACATCCTATTTATAGAAGCTACCAAGATGCCGGGTGAAGACAGGTTACTGTTAACAGGCCAGCTCGGCGATGTCATGAAAGAAAGCGCGCAGGCCGCGTTAAGTCTTGTCAAATCACACGCGGAGACGCTTGGAATCGATCCCGATCTCTTCAGAAAAAGCGACTTGCACATCCATATCCCCGCGGGCGCGATCCCAAAAGACGGGCCCAGCGCCGGGGTCACGCTTTTTGTCGCTCTCGTTTCACTTCTTACGGGACGACGAATCAGCAAAGATATCGCCATGACGGGCGAGATCAGTCTCCGCGGCTTAGTACTACCGGTAGGAGGGATTAAGGAAAAGGTGCTGGCAGCCAAAAGAGCCGGTATTCCCCGCGTCTTGCTGCCCGAGTTGAACCGAAAAGATATGGAAGAGATTCCCGCCTCGGGCCGCGCGGGGATCCGCTTTGAGTTTTTGAAAACCGTAGACGAAGCCTTGCTGCTTGCCCTAGAGCCTGAGGCCCCCAGCGAGTTGTTCCCCAGTGAAGGGTGGGCGGCTCGTTCTATCTCCTGACGTACAAATTATTAGGGTCGTATAACGGACTGACCCCCTGCAATCCCCTTGCAACTCCCCGCGCCGGCGCTATTCTACTCCTACAATGGCCCAACGCGATTACTACCAGATCCTCGGCGTCGACCGCACCGCCTCCCACGAGCAAATCCGTAACGCCTACCGCAAACTCGCTCGAAAGTATCATCCCGACATCAACCCGGGAAATAAGGAAGCCGAAAATAAGTTCAAAGAGATCTCAGCGGCTCACGATATCCTGAGTGATCCGGAGAAGCGCAAACTCTACGACGAATTCGGCGAGGCAGGGCTCGCCGCCGGCTTTGACGCCGAGAAGGCGCGGAGCTACCGGCGGTGGCAGGAGCAGTCGGCGCGGGCGGGCGGCGTCCACGAATTCGATATGGGCGATCTCGGCGACCTCTTCGGTGACCTGGGTAATTTATCCAGAGCACGTCGAGGGACGCGACCTGGTCCAATGCGAGGGGCGGATATTGAGGCCTCCATGGAGATCGACTTCCTCGACGCGGTGCGCGGTTTTCAGACGTCCCTGACGCTCCAGCGGCCCGTCCCTTGCGAGACCTGCGATGGTGCCGGGACCAAGCCGGGATCGACTCCGACTACGTGCCCCGAGTGCCGGGGGACCGGCAGCAAGTCAGTGGTCCAGGGACCGCTCCAGTTCCGCCAGACCTGCCCGCGATGCATGGGAAGCGGACGACTACCGGGTGATCCCTGCACTGCCTGCGGGGGCACGGGCCAAGTTCTGCGGCCAGAGACAATTCGGGTCAACATCCCGCCCGGGGCTGAGCCCGGAAAACGGATCCGCCTGCGCGGAAAGGGGGAGGCGGGTGTTCGAGGAGGACCGGCCGGGGACCTTTACATTGTTCCGCGAATCCGGCCGCACCCCCTACTCACGCGATCGGGTAGGGACTTATCCATGGAGTTGCCGATTACCGTAGGAGAGGCTATCCGCGGCGCAACCGTGGAAGTCCCTACACCGGTCGGGACAGTGAAGGTGAAGATCCCGACCGGGGCGCAGAGCGGCCAGCGCCTTCGCGTCAAAGGCAAGGGAGTTCCCGCTCACGGGCAAAGCCCGGCAGGAGACTTATACCTGCAGCTCATGGTTCGTGTGCCAAAGGAGAAGATCGCGCACGAAGTCATCGAGAAAATCGACCAGGCCTACACCGAAGACGTGCGCAAAGAGATGCGCCTGTAGCAGGAGAGCGGTGCGATGCCACGAAAGTATCTTCGAATTACGGAGGTCATTAAAATCTGCGGCGTTGACGAGGAGTTCGTCATCCGCTTGGAACAAGAGAAGGTGATCTACCCGATCATCCGGCGAAAACAGAAATTCTATCCCTTAGATCAGGTCAATCGTGTTCGCGTGGCCCACCTCCTCATCGAAGAAATGGGAGTGAACATGGAGGGGGCCGAGGTGGCCCTCCACATGCGCGAACAGATGATCGCCATGCAGCGTCAGTTCAACGAACTGTTACGCCTGCTCGGCCGGGAGTTCAAGAGATAGGAGAGACAATCTGTCCCTCCTCCTCACGTATTTGTTCTCACATACGAGACAACCTACCCCGCCAATCCACATAGCACGATAGCTACTGAACGGCCCCCTGAGCGCGGAGTTGATCTATCTCCTCCGGCGGCAGTCCAAGAAGATCCTTTAACACCTCATCCGTATGCTGACCTATGAGCGGTGATACCTGCCGGATACCGGTAGGGGTCTTTGACATAGGCCTTGCGGGCGTTAAGGTGTTCGTCGCTAAGAACTTCAGAAATGGAGAGCACCGGCGCGCCCCAATAGCCGAGATCACGCAGTCCCTCCCACACTTCCTTTCGGGTCTTGTCTCTGACCGAAGCGCGAACAAGCCGGTCTAGCTCTGTCCTGTTTTTGTTTCGAGCCTCTGCTGTCGCAAACCGAGGGTCCTGAGTCAGCTCCTCACGCCCGATGAAAACAGCCAACCGCCGCCAGTTCTCATCGCTCATCTCAGGTATCCGGGAGGGAAAATTAAAATAGCCGTCGGCCAGCTCGACGATGCCCTTTCCGCTGACCTGGTTTCCGGTGAAGTGCTCGTGCCATGTGCTGGTCATAAATCCCAGGAGCGCTTCCTGCATAGAAACTTCGATCCTTTGTCCCTCGCCCGCGCGCTCTCGAGTGTAGAGGGCCGCGAGTATTCCGACGGCCAGACTGACACCTCCGACCTCGTCGCCAACTCCGAGCGCTTTGGTACCCGGCCTTCCGCTGTATTCCCATGCTTTGTATGTCCAACCGCTGATTGCGTTATTAACGGCGGCATTCGAGCCGTAGCGGGAATAAGGACCGGAATCTCCGTACCCACGAGAAGAGGCGTAAATGAGACGCGGGTTCAGGGATCTTACCGACTCGTAGTCCAGGCCGAAGCGCTCCATCGTCCCGGGGAAGTAATTCTCCACCAGGACGTCCGAAAGCGTGATCAATCGGCGGGCGAGATCAACACCCTGCTGAGCCCGCAGGTTGATGACGATACTCTTCTTGTTGGGATTGACCATCATGAACTCATATCCGTCAACGCCGGCCTCGGGAGGCATCCAAGAGCGACGAAATGCATCACCTCCAGGCGGCTCCACCTTGATGACTTCCGCTCCCAAATGGCCGAGCAGCATAGTGCAAAAGGGACCGTTGAGAGCATGGGTAAAATCGATAACCCGAATACCGTCAAGAGCTCCAGCCATTCGTCAAATGACCCCTTCCCGAGCCAGCCTGCGCACTTCCTCAGCGCTTAACCCCAAGAGTTCGCCATAAACCTCAACGTTGTCCTGGCCTACGAGGGGAGCCGCTCGGGTGATAGCCGAAGGGGTTTCGCTGAAACGGGCCCACGGGGCCAATACTTTAATGGTTCCAGCTTGGGAATGCTCAATTTCTACGAAGGCCTTCCGTTCCTGAAGGTGAGGGTCTTTCATCAATTCACCGAGGCTGAGCACCGGGCCGCTAGGGAGCCCGAGAGCACTGAGCGCCTCCCACAGCTCGCGACGGGTCTTGCCCCTCACCCACTCAGAGACCAGCTCCTCCAATTCATGATAATTCTGCCGCCTCGCCTTGGCGCTGGCATATCTCGGATCCTCCGGCAGTTCAGGTCTACCCATAGCCGTGGCCAGTCGCCGCCACAATTCGTCGGGCAGGTCTGGCAGATGGAAAGCATAATAGCCATCCGCGCACTGTTTTGGCGGCTGGGCCACCGGACGATTCTCAAAATAGGTGTGAAAGCTACTGACCATAAAGCCCATTAACGCTTCCTGCATGGCAACCTCGATCTTTTGCCCTCGCCCGGTTCTTTCGCGCGCGTAGAGCGCCGCGCAAATGCCCAGGGCCAGTGAGACTCCGGCGGCTTCGTCCCCTATGCCGAGGGCCCTGATACCCGGCTTGTGGGCCAACTCGTGAGCGGCATTCTGCCAGCCGGACGTGGCCATGATCGTCGACGCATTCGCCCTTACATGAGAGTAGGGCCCGCTCTCGCCGTAACCCTTGCTCGTCGCGTAAATAACGCGAGGGTTGACCTCACGCAATGTCTCGTATCCTAGCCCTAACCGCTCCATCACTCCAAGGGAGAAATTCTCTACCACTACATCGGACTTCTTCACGAGCTCGCAAAAGATCTCCTTAGCTTTTTCATGCTTCAAGTTCAGAGTGATGCCCTTTTTATTGCTGTTCACCATAAGGAACTCATAACCGTCGCGCTTCGCATCGGGGGGCATCCATGAGTGCCTGTAACGGTCGCCCGAGCCGTACTCTATCTTCAAGACTTCCGCTCCCATATGCGCCAGCAGCATGGTGCAGAACGGTCCGTTTAACACGTGGGTAAGATCTAGTATCCGAACTCCCCTAAGCGGGCCGGGCATGAGTCCCTCCTTCGTTGTCTCTCACGGGTCAGGGCGGAACTTCGGCAAGGCCACCTCTGGGGTCACGTCCTCGAAAACCGCTCGTACCCGCATGCCCACTTTGACCTGCTCCCAAGGACAACCGACGATATTACTCGTGATCCGCACCCGATCCTCCGTGCCGTCCAGGACGATCTGGGCGATGACATAAGGGGCGGCGTTCGAAAAAGCGGGTAGAACGACATGGTGCACTACGACGTAAGAGTCGACTCTCCCCGCGCCGCCTAGCTTGACCCACTCAAAATCCCAACAGTGGCAATCACGGCACAAACCTTGGGGCGGCCATCTCATCTTACCGCAGCGAGCGCATCGTTGCGCTCGCAGTTCATGCGCTTTGCAAAACCGCCAGAAAGGCTCCGTATCGAGATCCGGTATGGGTAAAGGCTTCGTGTACTCAGGCATGGCTTATGCCGTGCGCAGCAACATCGCGCTTCCGCCCCCTTCGCCGCAAACGAGCGCGATCTTCGGGTCCCTTACCTGGCGGCACATGGAGCGATCGTAGGTGTGAGGTCCCTCGCACAGGTCGTCCATCACACCTTCAGGCCGTAACTGCTGCACCGCCTCGATGAAGTGATTCAACCCATGTATGTGCGCCTCGGAGAGGAGCCCGCCGTGAGTATTCACAGGGAGATCCCCGTCCAGCGCATTGTGCCTCTCCCGCACCCACGCTCCCACCCCACCCTTCTCCACGAGCCGGAAGTCCTGCATGTGAATCATGCACATGAACGTGAACGGGTCATAGAGCTCAGCCAGGCTAACATCCTTGGGTGAGATCCCGGCCGCTTCGTATAGAAGCGGCGCGCCATTCACCCCGTTGGTTTCCCATAGCCCCGCCGTTTCGCCTGCCCCGCCAATGCCCGCCATAATGTACACCGGAGCATGTCGCAGGCTCCGCGCCCGTTCCGCTGAGGTCACCACCAGCGCCACGGCGCCGTCGCTCTCCTGGCAACAGTCCAGTAGCCGGCATGGGTAGATGATCCACCTGGAGTTCTGGTGGTCCTCAATTGTGATGGGCTTGCGCATCATTGCCTTCTTGTTGAGGGTCGCGTGCTCGCGTTGAGTCACGGCTAGATGAGCGAAGTCCAGAGTGGTGGTTCCATACTTGGCCATATGCGCCGTCGCATGATGGCCGAATGTTGCCGCGGCATGGTGCGAACCAAAGGGCGTGATAAACTGATCGGGTCCAGCGACATCGTTCGCGCGCAGCAGCCGGGCGGCCCGACCTTCGCTGTACGTCTTCCGTGCCCTGTACACCAAGACGTGCTTGCAGATCCCGGAGTAAACCAACATCGCCGCCGACAGCACAGACGCAGCGTTCCAGCTCCCACCTCCGTCATTGAGACAGGTAAAATTACATCGCTTTATGCCCAGGATGTGAACCAGCTGCTGGGAGTGCACGGTATCATTCTTCTTGTGAAAATAACTAACCACCCCATCAATGTCTTGGACCGACAGCCCTGCGTCCGCTATCGCCATGAGGCTGGCCTCGGCCGCCAGATTAGCCACGGTCGTTCCTGCGTTCCGAGTGAACTGCGTCCACCCTATCCCTGCGATGGCGGTTTTATCTTTTATCGGCTGCTCAGCCACTTTGCAATCCTCCCCGAAAGCGAAACATTTGCTTGAGTAGAGAGTTTTGCGTCGATTTTCAAGCCCCCGGGCCCTCACTCCACGATTTTTTGGACACCTAAAGGTCTCAAGCAGGGTCTCTCACTTTTCTAAGAGCATCTGGGCCACCACATAGGCCCCAACTAAGCCCCGTGCGTCTGTTATTAGTATCCCCTTTTTGCTCATTGTCCCAAAATCTTCTTCACCCGCGCGACAACCTCGGGCCGTTGACTCATCACTTCGTTTGCGAGGGCTTGCAGCTCTTCGCCCGTGGAGGGGTCCATGTCCAGCCTGCTCTTTTTTGCCTCAGCGATCAGCTCCGGGTCTTTCATCGCCCTGGCATAGGCCTCGCGCAGAATTTTGACTCTTTCTGCTGGAGTTCCCGGAGGAGCCATCATTGGGCGGCCGAATTCCCCGCTTGCCAGTATGGTCTGGGCTACGCGCCGACCCACCTCAGGAGTCTTGTATTCATCCATGAGTTCCCAAATGGTGGGTGTATCGGGTGTCCTGTGATCCCGCTTGCGCGGGGTCTGGACGAGATGGCGATCGAAGCCCGTTTTGTGCCAGGTAAGGAAAGGTTCCCGCACAAAGTGGGACACGAGATCCATGCCACGGCAGACCACCTCTCTTCGCTCGACTCCCAGGTCTGTCTCGGGTCCGTCCCTATAACCCAACACCATGTTAAATTTTGCCCCTAGGGTCTCCTCAAGGAGGTTATTTAGGACACCGCTAATAGTCCCTGACCCGCCGCATTTCGGCGGCTCCTTGGCTTTAATGATATCTCCCATAGACTTAAAAGGAGCGTCAGCCCGCATGTAGAGCAGCTGATAGTATTTTTCCTGCGTCCCGATCCATTGAAATTTACGATAATCAAACTTAACCTCTTGGCGCCCTACAACCTGATCGAAAACCAGGAAAGGTAGCACCATGCCAACGGTCAACCCGTCGGGCTTGGCGACGTTGTAGACGTAGTTGGATGCGATGACTCCGCCAGCCCCGGGCATACTCTGCACAATGATATCGGGATTTCCCGTAATATGCTTGGACATATACCGGGCGATGAGGCGCGCCCACAGGTCGGATGCCCCACCAACGCCGAAGCCCTCGATCAGCCTGATAGTTTTCCCTTGATAAAAGGGAGCGGTCTGAGCGTGAGCTGTCCCACTGATAAAATGAAAAGTTTTCGGCAGAGCAAGCAACCATCCGGCAAACAAGATTACAGTGACGACGAAAAGAAATCGAACCTTCATTACGAACCTCCCTTGCATCGGGCTTCAAATAATGACGGCCTCCCCCGATTTTTGTCCATCCAATCTCCTTTATTCTGACTCATCACTCAAAGCCTTTCAGCCCCTCCCCGCTGCCCCTAGCCGCAGGCCGAAAGCAAGGCCTACAAGGGCAGCCACAAAGATGAGAAAGACAATGAAGACGGCCATGACGGTGGCCTTTTCAAACTCATTCCCGGCCAGGTAATCGAGCAGCGGTTACCAACCGGCGGTAAACGCTACAGAGAAACTATGAGCTTCTCCTCCTTCTGAATGGAGAATCCTTGTTTACTTCATGAATCCCAGGATCTTGGTGTATTCTGTGGTGAGCCTCTCCACCATCTCGGCTTTATCCTGGGCCAGGTACAGCACCTTCTTTCCCTGCGCGTACCTGTAGGCCGTCGTCCCGGGCACAAAGGCGGAGCTCTCGCCGCGGTATTTCTCCCAGATTTCTTGTGCCTCGGGTGTTGTGAGAAAAGCGGCAAAGAGGTGCCCCACGTTGGGATGGCGAGCGCCCTTAAGCACGCCAGCATTGGACGCATGTGCGATTACTGGCTCGATGCCGGCATGGACGACGGGAGCGCCGGTCACTTTCGCCCTGTGAATGAACCCCTCGGCTAACGCGATCACAACCAGGATCTCACCTAACTGGAGGCGAGTGGAGATCTCTGCCGGCTGTCCCAGGACGGGCTGCTGCCCGGCCAGGGCTTTCACGTACCTGGTTGCCTTCTCCTCACCCCATGCAGTGGCCAGCCGGGCCAATTGGTGGACCGCCGTGGTCATGCCCAACTTGCCCCCCTTCCACTTCGGATCTACAAGATCTTCCCAGGACCTGGGCACGTCTTTGAGAGCCAGGACCTTGCTATTATAAGCAGGGAGAATAAACCCGTGGGCTAGAATGACTGTGCCGTTATCGTATTCCATCGACTTCAGACCCACACCGAGCCTGGCGTAGTCGAAAGGCTGGTGCAGCTTTTTCAGCCATAACGTGGCGTGATGCGCATCGGTCACTACCATGAGGTCCCACTCCGGAGGCGCCCCAGCAGCCGCAAAGCTCGCTACCTGCCCAACATCCCTAGCCATGTTCCCCGAAGGGTGATAATTCAGCTTGATGTTGAGGTTGTATTTTTTGTTGAAGCCCTCTCCCAACTTCTGAGCACCCTCGGGGGTCAGGGTGGACGCGGCATAAAACTCTATCCTCCCTTCCTTCCTGGCTGCCGCTATCAATTCGTCGATGGTCGCGGCCGGCCCCTGTTGAGCCAATGCCACAATGGCAGCTAGTCCAACCAAGCCGGCCACCAAAAAACTTAGCCGTGTCATAGTTCACCTCCTCGAACGGGAGTGGGCATTGGATTGCATAGTCAAGGGGATAGCTGAAAGATCCAAGAACATCAGTCCGCAACAGGCAAAACGTATGCCAGCGAAGCGCCGCCAGCTATCAAGCCGATTCCTAGGTTGTAAGCCGAGAGGAAGCTTATCTAAAAGAGTGTTGCGCCTTCGCAAACCTGGGAAGGAAATCAACGGATATTCTCGTTTTTTGGATTCAAGGCCCTTCAGGAGCTCTGGTCCGCCTCGCCAAAAAGGCCCAAGAGCGGCCGTGACAGAAAGAAAAGAACCAGCCGGCCCATATCTCCGAAGCGATTCAGTACCGCCCCCCCCGATCCTACGGCTCGGGGTGCGTCTAGGCCAATTCTAGCGCGGCGTTGCGGGCTTGGACTTCAAGCGTGAGAAAAAAGCGTTGAAAGGCTGGGGCTCGAGGACCATCCCTTGCCAAATCTTTTCAATCTGCCTTTCGGCGTGCTCCTTCGCCAACCCCTCGACCACGATGACCCGGCGGTCACGCTGCTCGACAAAGGAATCCGCGGAAGCCGCATCGGGGCCGGCATATTTTTGCGCGAGCAGCTCCTGGTAGCGCCGGTAGAACTTCCCAGCATCCTCAACCGAATCCCACACGGTCGCCCAGATGAAAGAGACCTCATCGCCGCGACGGAAGGCTACCAGGCGATCGCCGTCCCAACCCTCCGCCGCTGCCGCCGCCTCTTCCGCGGCAAAAAACCTTTGAAAGAGGGCCCGAACCATCAGCTCTCCCAGAACGTTGTTCTCTATCTCTTTCCAGTCCTGGGGAAAAAGAAAAGAGAGACTCTTGAGAGCGATCCCCGTAGGCGGATCGGGCTCATCAAAATACCGCTCCGGGTGGAGGATCTGTTCAGTGGAAAGGGGTGGATAGCGATAGAGCAGGCTAACTCCGAGCCAACCCCTTTCTTGAAGGACTCGGGATACAAACGACACCCCGCCGTAATATTGAAACAAAAGCTCTTCCAGGATGGCTCCCGGAATATCGGAAAGAAGCGAGCGGGCCTCTTGAATGCTCTCCTGAACCGCTTTTTTCACCTGGGCAAGCGAGGTCTCATCCAGGTCGCCCAGCAAGTATTCAAACCCGCTCAAGGTCGCATCGCCTTCCGCAACCGCGCGCAGGGCCAAGATCTGATCGCTGTTGCCCGACGGCCCCAGCCGCTCCTCCAACGAGAAGTGCTGGTCCTGTAGGGCATGAGTCAGCTCGTGCGCCAGAACCATCTCGCCCATAATGTCTCTCTGGGCGAAAAACTGAACGGCGGCCAGCGCGATTCCCCCTCCCAAATCTTCCGGTAGAAAAAGCTTCTTGGCCCTGGGGTCATAGAAGGCGGCCACCTGGGAGCTGTAAAACTCGATCAGCGCGCTTCTCAGATCGAACCCCGCAGGCAAAAGGCCCAGTTTGCCGTAAAGGAGCGCGAGATTTTTGAGCCGCTCCTCGCCGTACTCTCGATCGAGCTCGGCAGTGAAATAGCGCTTCATCCCGGCGCGATCTTTCACCTCAATGGGAACTACGGCTTTGAACTCGAGGGCCCGCAGCGCCGCAACCCCGCTCTTGATCTCTTGGAGTTTTTCGGGATTGACCACGCCCCCGCGCAGCACCAGGTAAGGGGCACACCCGGAGGTAAGGAGGATAAGCCCGAGAAGACAAATTTGCAGCGCCTGACCCATGTCCTCTGCTTGATTTTGCCGGCCAGCGGCAGTATATGCGTAGACGGCACGAGAGACAAACCTCACTTCCCTAACGGAAACATCCGGGGCGGTGGCGCAAAAATCCTGCGGCGCCTGATCGGCCGCAGGAAGAGGCGAAAGGGGGATTTATGGCGGCAACCAGTCGGGGGGCGACGTTAGTCGAGCCGAACAGGATCGAGATCCGCGAATATCCCCTTCCCGATATCCCTTCGGAGGGCGGGCTCTTGGCGATCGAGATGGGCGGGGTGTGCGGCACGGATTTCAAATATTACCGCGGCAAGCTGCAGCTCCCTCTTCCCATCATCTTGGGCCACGAGATCCTCGGCCGTATCGCCAAGCTCGGCCGCCAGGCGGCTTCCATCCACGGATTAAAAGAAGGAGATCGCGTCATCCTCAAAGGGGCATTGGGCTGTGGCCGATGTCCCGATTGCCGGCGTGGCGCTGCGCGGTTTTGCAAAAAGCGGACAAGCTACGGTGGCCGGACCTCCTCGGCCAACCCGCCGCACCTTTTCGGGGGCTTCGCTGATTACCTCTATCTGGCACCCGACGCTCTGGCCACCAAAATCAGCGATGATCTCCCCGCGGAGGCGGCTGTCCTCGTCGGTTCCGTCATGGCGAACGGCTTTCAGTGGGCGGTGCGCCAGGGGGGCGTCAAGATGGGAGATTTCGTCCTGATCCAGGGTCCGGGACAGCAGGGCTTGGCCTGCGCGTTCGCAGCCCGGAATTCCGGGGCCGCGCGCGTGTTTATCACCGGGATCGGTCGAGATGCAAAGCGGCTGGAGTTGGCCAAACGCTTTGGCGCCCACCGAACCATCAACGTGGAGAAGGAAAACCCGATCGAAGTCATCAGGGACGAAACCGGTGGAGCGATGGCTGATGTCGTGGTGGATGTCTCCGGCAGCCCGCAGGCGATCAAGACTTCGGTCGAGTGCCTGCGGCGACAGGGAACGTTGGTGGTCGCGGGTCTGACCGGAGATACGACGGTGACCCCATTGCTAATGGACAAGATCGTTTGGGGCGAGATTCGCCTGCAGGGCTGCTATACCGGGGATAACGACGCCGTCGACGCGACCTTGCGTCTGATCGAGGCCAACAAGTTCCCGGTTCAAGAAATGGTGAGCCATGTCTTTCCGCTGGAGGAGACCGAGCGCTGCATTCAGGCCGTTGGCGGGGAGTTTGCGGACCTGTACCCGATCAAAGCGCTGATCAAGCCGTGAACACCCATGTCGCCGGGAGACAACGAAAGCGAAAAATAGGTTCAACGCAAAAGCAAAGGAGATTTTATGGTTATCGAAGGCATTAAGGATAAGGTGGTGATCGTTACGGGAGGAGGGCACGGTATCGGTAAGGCCTACTGTCTGGCTTTCGGCGGCGCCGGAGCCCGCGTGGTCGCGGCCGACATCGACGAGCCCGCGGCGGTGAAAGTCGCCGCTCAGGTGGCCGCGGATACGGGGGCCACCGCGCTGGGACTGCACGTGGACGTGGCCAACGAGGAATCGACGAAGCGCATGGCCAAGGCTACCCTCGAGCGCTTCGGGCGGGTCGACGTTCTGGTAAACAACGCCGCGATCTTTGCCACGATCCCCATGAATCGGGGCGGAATCGAGACGATTGACCCGGCCGAGTGGGATCGCCTCATGGCGGTAAACCTCAAAGGCCTCTTTTTCTGCAGCCGGGCGGTGCTGCCGACGATGCGCGCGCAAAAATCCGGAAAGATCATCAATATCGCCTCTGGGACCGTCTTCTCCGGCAGCGCCGGGAGAATTCATTACGTTACCTCCAAGGCCGGGGTCATCGGCTTCACCCGCACGCTGGCGCGCGAAGCCGGAGACGACAACATTCAGGTGAACTGTCTGGCGCCGGGTTCCACTTTATCGGAGGAGAATCCCACCGAAGAGGTCCTTCGCTTCCGCCAATCCGCAGTCCAGCAGCGCGCCCTCAAGCGCGTGCAGAGGCCCCAGGATCTGGTGGGCACGATGCTTTTTCTAGCTTCTAGCCTGAGCGACTTCGTGACAGGGCAAACGGTCTGTGTGGACGGTGGCCAGAACTTTCTCGGATAGAGAGGAGGGGGCGGCCGGAAAGTTTACGGGCTGCGCTGAGGACAGAATTCGAAATGGAGACAAACGATGCGGTTAAGAGATAAGGTAGCGATCGTCACCGGCGGAGGGGTCGGAATCGGGCGGGCCTACTGTCTCGGCCTCGCGAAGGAGGGCGCGAAAGTCGTCGTGGCCGATATCCAGGACAAAGAGGCGGAGAAGGTTGCTACGGAGATCAAACGCCTGGACGGTGAAGCCTATGCCGTACCCGTGGATGTCACTTCTCCCGATAAGGCCCGGGCTATGGCGGATGCTGCAGTCAAAAAATACGGGCGGATCGACATCCTCGTCAACAACGCCGGCCTGTACACGGCGCTAAAGAAAAGACCCTTCATGGAGATCGATCCGGAGGAATGGGATCGGGTCATGGCTGTCAATGTGAAAGGCCTTTTCCTCTGCGTCAAAGCCGTCTATCCGACGATGAAAAAGCAGGGGAAAGGCAAAATCATCAATATCTCCTCCGGCACCGTCCTCGGCGGGAGCCCCTACTTTCTCCACTACGTTTCTTCCAAAGCCGGTGTGATCGGCTTTACCCGGGCATTGTCTCGAGAAGTCGGCGCCGATAACATCTGCGTCAACGCCATCGCGCCCGGTCTGACGATCTCCGGTTCGAATCAGGAAGGCGTGCTCACTCCCGAGCAGCGCCTGGACCGACAAAAGCGTCGCTGCTTCCAGCGCGACCAGTTTCCTCAGGACCTGGTCGGCACGGTGATCTTTCTCGCTTCCGACGACAGCGACTTCATCACCGGGCAGACGATCAACGTCGACGGCGGCGCATTGATGCACTGAGCGCCTTTGGTTTTTCTTTAGGTTTGGTAAAAAGGCCTACCCTTTATCCGACATTCCCTTGAGGCGTAGGGCCGCGTACACTTTCTCCGCCGTCAACGGCAGTTCAGTCAGCCGTACTCCAACGGCATCTTCGACTGCGCTGCCGATGGCCGCCATCGCCGAGTTGGTGACCACCTCGCCCATCCCTTTTGCACCATATGGGCCTTCGTTGTGATAAGCCTCTACCAGAGAGGGCAGCACCTCCGGTACATCCATCGCGGTCGGCATCTTGTAGTCGTGCAGGTTCGGGTTGATGAGGTGCCCCTCCCCGTCCATCACCATATCTTCAAACAGGGTCGTCCCGATTCCGTGCACAACTCCGCCTTCGATCTGCTGCAGGCAATTGGTAGGATTGATGGCCCGCCCTACGTCGATCGCCGCTGCGAGGCGCATCACCACCACCCGCCCGGTCTCCGGATCAACCTCCACCTCAGCGGCATGGGCCCCGTACATCCAGAACACGCTGGGTGATCCGTGGAACACCTTTCCCCGGGTGGACAGCGGATAGTAGAGCCCCTGGCCGATGACGCACGCTCCCGCTGCAAACTGGTGACGCAAGACTTCGACGTAGGTCATGGCCTCGTCCGGTCGGTCGGTGGGCCACACCCGGCCATCCCCCACTTCGATCTCCGCGGAACCGCACTCAAAGACCGCCGCCCCCAGCTCGACAAACTGCTTCTTCACATTCTCAGCCGCCATCTTCACCGCATTGCCCATGTGGAACGTGGTCCGGCTCGAAGTCGTCGAGGCATCAAAGGGGGTGAAGTCGGTGTCGGGGTCCGAAAAGCTGATGGTATCGACCGGGACCCCCAGCACCTCGGCGACCACCTGGGCCAGTATTGTCCGCACCCCCTGGCCCACCTCCACGCTCGCTATTGCGATCGTGATCCGGCCATCCTGGTTGAAATAAATGACGGCACCAGAGCCGGAGGGAGTCTTCGTGTTTTTGGTGCTACACGCGATGCCGAAACCCCGGTATCGCCCCTCGGGGGTCATCCGTGGCACATGCTTCCGTTCCTCCCATCCGATGGCCTGCGCCGCCTGCTTCAAACACGCCTCGACCCCGACGCTGTGCACCACGTTGCCCACGGGATTGATATCGCCTTCTTTCAGCACGTTTTTCAGCCGAAACTCCAGCGGGTCCAACCCGAGCTTCTGAGCGATCATATCCATCTGAGATTCGTATGCCCACGTCAACTGGGGTGTGCCATACCCCCGGTAGGCGCCCGCTATCATCCTGTTGGTGTAGACACAGTAGCCGATCATATGAGCGTGGGGAACGCGATAAGGTCCCGCCGCCGCCGCCGTGGCCTGCATGCACACTACCGGCCCCTTCTCCGCATACGCCCCCGTATCCCACAGAATCTCTACGTCTCGTGCCATGAGGGTTCCGTCGCGTTTCACGCCCGTTTTGATTTTCACCACCGTCGCGTGCTTTACGAGCGATGCCGTGAACACTTCTACCCGGTCGTACACCACCTTGACGGGCCGGGGCTTCGTTTTCATCGCCAGAGCAATGGCAATCGCCTCCGCTTTCACGCCTCCCTTGCCTCCGAACCCGCCGCCCACGTACGTGCTGATGACCCGTATCCTCGGGTAAAGCATCCCGAGCGAATCCGACAGGTCCTTGCGCAGGCGATGGGGCGAGTCGTTGGGGGTCCAGACGGTCAGCTTCCCGTTAGTATCCACCTGGGCGGTGGCACAATGTGGCTCGATGGCTCCGTGCTGAACCATTTGCGTCCGAAACTTATTCTCCAACACATAGTCAGATTCCCGGAAACCCTTTTCGATATCGCCCTTGCGGTACTCGTTCACCGTCACGACGTTCGTGTTGGGGACAGGCTTCACGACGCCGATCCTTACGTAGCTCATCATTTCGTCGTGGATCACCGGCGCATCCGCCTCCCTGGCCTTCACCGCATCCACGACAGGAGTCAATTCTTCATAAGCCACCTTGATGAGCCTGATTGCCTTGCGCGCCGTGGCCGCGTCCTCCGCCGCCACGGCCGCCACCGGCTCGCCCGCAAACCTCACTTTTCCCTGAGCGATAAATGGCATATCGCGAATCGCTTCTCCGGTGAGCACCCCGGGCAAATCCTCCCCTGTGACGACAGCCCGCACTCCCGGCATCGCCTTGGCGGCTGATGCGTCGATGGAGACAATCCGCGCATGCGCGTGGGGGCTGCGCAAAACCGCCCCATGGAGCATCTCCGGCAGCTTCACGTCAGCGCCATAGACCGCGGCTCCTCTAACCTTTTCGAGGGCATCCACCCGGGTAATCGGACTTCCGACAATCGTTTCCATATCCTATCTTCCTCCCATGCCTCTTCCGTGATTAACGGGCCTCTGCCTTGGTGACAGCGGCTTTCTGGATCGCCCTGATAATTCGCACATAGCCCGTGCACCGGCATAGATTGCCGGCGATCCACCGCCGAATCTCTCCTTCGGTAGGGTTCGCGTTCTCATCGAGCAACCCTTTGGCGGCCATCAGCACCCCCGGCGTGCAGAAGCCGCACTGCACCGCACCCTCTTCCACGAAGGCCGTCTGTAAGGGATGCTGTTTCCACTCCCTTTCCAGGCCCTCCACTGTCGTCACCTCTCCGCCATCGGCGTCGACTGCC
The DNA here is from genome assembly GCA_016193385.1 of Deltaproteobacteria bacterium. Next base: position 4,651 of record JACPSF010000074.1, on the reverse strand, counting down.
AGCACGAAGCACGAGTTCACAGGCTTGCCGTCGAGAAGCACTGTGCACGCCCCACAGTCTCCTGTCCAGCATCCTGCTTTTGTCCCAGTCAGCCCGAGCTGGTCCCTCAACACCTCCAGCAACGTCTGGTTGGCTTTCACCTCCAGCACGTGCTGGACGTCATTGACCTTGAATCCAATCTCTTTCTTTCTAAATCTTGCGCTCACAACTGCCTCCTCTTACTTCGATCGGGTCATCCCTGCGCGGTGTTGCTCGACCGCTTGCTTGACGGCCCGCCTGACCAGCACCTCCACCAGGTGGCTTCGGTAGCCGGCGCTTGCCCTTATGTCGCTGATCGGCCGGGCCTCTGCACACGTCGCCTCTGCCACTTTCTCCAGGTGTTGCTGAGTGAGCTTACCGCCCACCAGCAGGGCCTCTGCCTGCCGCGCCCGAAGAGGCGTGGGGGCAACCGCCCCGAGCGCAATCCGCGCCATTTGGCAACCCCCCGACGGGTCAAACGTCATAGCGACGGCCACGCTTACGACTGCGCAATCCATAGCTTGCCGCGGGCCGTATTTGAGCGACACCATACTCGTGTCTGGCTTGGGCGCCGGGATGATGACGCGCCGCATGATCTCCCCGCGCTTGATCGCTGTCTCCCCAGGCCCGTTGAAAAAAGATTCGATGGGGACGGCGCGTCTCCCGGCAGCCGATTCCAATTCAACTTCGGCATCCAGGATCAGGAGGGCCCGGGCTGAATCCGCCGCCGGCGACCCGTTTCCCAGGTTGCCGCCGATCGTGCCTCTGTTCCGGACCTGGATAGATCCAATCTGCCCAACCGTTTCGGCCAACACCGGACAAACCTCGTTGACCAGCTTGCTGGTTTCCACCTCGTGGAGGGTCGTCGTAGCTCCGATGCTCACCCGGTGATCTCCTGCCGACGTGATTCCCCGCAGATCTCTGATCCCTTTCAGGTCGACCAGAACCTCCGGCTCGAATCCCTTTTCCCTCATCGCAGTAAACACGTCAGTGCCCCCGGCCAGAAGGCATGCTTTTTCGCCTAGCTCCAGCAGGATGCGTGTCGCCTCATTTAGATTTTCCGGCTGAATAAGCTCAAACTCGGGGAGCATCTTTCACCTTCCACCTTTCCTGTCTTCTCCCAGCACTTGCGCAGTCCGCGGTTTGATTTTTGAAGATGCCGAGCGCGCAGAGCAGATTGGCCCCTACCCTCTTTCTGGCCGAAACACTATGTGATAACGGGCTGTTATGTCAAGTCCGGGAGTAGCCTCAAGGTAGGAAAAGCGTTTTGTGTTGACACAAAATTTTGGTCTGATACTTTCGGCACAAAATGATCAGATGAGCCCCCGCATAAGAGGAGGTCCGGATGTTTGCTTGGCGCGCACGAATCGGCCTGATCAAGCCCACGCACCGGGGCAAGGTGTTCGCTTTCTGGTACACGCATGCGCCGGAGGGGGTGGAAATCGTGCCAACGTTCATCGGCTTTCGCAGTGGCAAGAAGGAGAGCTTCATCGAGGCTTTCAAGCGGGCAGAGGAGCTGGCCGCACAGCTCAAAGAGGTTGGCTGCGATATAGTGGCGGTCAGCGGCACGCCTCCTTTCCTGATCAAGGGTCGCGATTTTGAGCGAAAGTGGGCGGAAGATCTCACCAAAAAAATCGGCCTCCCCGTGGTGACCCCGATGGAGCCGCACGCCATTGCGCTCAAGGCCATGGGCGTGAAAAAGGTTGCCGTGGCCACCTATTACGGGGACGAGCTCAATCAGGCGATCGTCAACTACTTTCGCCGCTTCGAGATCGACTCGCTCCTCATGCCCGGCTTGAATTTTAGCGGGCAGCAGGGTGAAGGTCTTTATACGACCCCGCTGTTGGCCTTGGATGAGGTCTCCTATACGGACGTTTACCGCCACTGCAAGAGAGGTCTCCAGGGCGTTGGCGGCTCAGTGGATGCCATTTACATCAACGGCGGGGGTTGGGATGCGGCGCCGGCTGTGGAGCTGCTCGAGCGCGACCTGAAGGTCAAGGTGGTGTGGGCGCTGGCGGCGGAAATGTGGTTGACCTACCACAAGCTATCGATCAGCAACCCGATCACCGGTTGGGGCAGTCTGTTGAGCGGCAACTACGAGCCCGCTTCTTAGCTTCACCGCGACGTAAGCCTGATCGGTATCGAAAACCGCGCACCTTATCGTTCCGGGTAAGGCACCGGCACTAGCTGGTCGGTAGCGTTCCCGAGGGTCATGGGCGTCATCATGGGTGTCAGGTCTTTACTTTTGATGTTCACCGACTTCCTTCACCAGTCTGCTGATAGTGGAATAGTGTAAGCCCAAAAAAGCTGCCAGCTCCTGCTGACTGTAACCATACCTCTTTACCGCTTCTGCAATCAACCTATCCCTTAGCGCCTTCCGCCTCGGGGTGCCACGGAAAAGCTTCTCGAGCGAAGGCCGCCCCAGGTACCTTTGCCCTTTCGGTATCTCCTGGATCTCTTCCTTACCCTTTACGTACCTAACAAGCTTCTCCACAAACCCCTCTTGCCCTAGCAAACTCTGCCCTTTTAGCCCCTCCCAGATCGAAGGTTTTTCAATTCCCTCATAGACAAACTCTCGATACCTCTGTTGCCCCTGAGCTTTGCTCCTACCCAGCCGACCCAGAAGATCCTCTGTCCTCAAACATCTGTGAGGCTTGACCATGCCAACGGTGGCCCGATAACTGCTCCATTTCCATTGCTGAGGTCCTTTAGCTGCCTTCGCCCTGACAGGATTTAATACCACATAGCGACATACTTCCAGGAAATGGCTGTCCTTTTGCACCACGATCGCTTTGTACCGACCCTGAAACAAATGCCCGACTCGGTGGTGGCTCTTGTTAAAACCCTGCGTATACACCCCGTTGAGTTGCCTCATCCCCTTGGACAAGTTCCCATCCAGCGTCTCCACCACTAAATGGTAGTGATTGTTCATCAGACAATAGGCGTGGCAGATCCACCGATAGCGCTCGGTGACCTGGGCCAACCTCTCCAGAAACAGCTCTCGGTCAGCGTCATCCTTGAAAATAGGGCGGCGTTCATTACCTCGTGAGGTCACGTGATACAAGGCACCGTCGTATTCGATTCTCAGTGGCCGCGCCATTCAGCCACCCCTACATCGTGAAATAGCAAAAGTAAAGACCTGACCCTTGCTCCTTAGATCAGTCTCGCCTGACTCCAATTCTGTGACCAGCAGAGTAAGGGCCAAAAAAGGGCGATGTTTCAGATTTTTTTGAAACACCGCCCTCATTTGTTGCTCACCGCTTCGTTGAGTGTAAGGGACACCCGTTAGTTTGTGGGGATTCTATCGCATCCTGATCATCCGATATGCAATTCAGAATACGCTTCGGAACCTCTCGATGACGTTGTCGCTAAATTCATGCGAGCTCAAAGCGATCGAGGTTCATAACCTTGGTCCAGGCCCCGACGAAGTCCTGGACGAACTTCGCCTGCGCATCCGAGCTTGCGTAGACCTCGGCCAGGGCCCGGAGCTGGGAGTTCGAACCGAAGACGAGATCGACACGCGTGCCGGTCCACTTCAGTTCGCCGCTCTTGCGATCGCGTCCCTCGAACACATCCTCGGCATCCGAGGCCGCCTTCCACTCGGTGCCCATGTCGAGCAGGTTCACGAAGAAGTCGTTGGTCAGCGCCTCCGGCCGCTTGGTAAAGACGCCGTGTTGGGACTGTCCGAAGTTGGTCTTCAATACGCGCATGCCGCCGACGAGAACCGTCATCTCAGGCGCGGTCAGCGTCAGCAGCAGCGCCTTGTCGACCAGCAGCGCCTCGGCGGAGACCGTGTACTGGCCCTTCAGGTAGTTGCGGAAGCCGTCGGCGAGCGGCTCGAGCACGGCGAAGGACTCGAGGTCGGTCTGCGCCTGCGAGGCGTCCATGCGTCCCGGCGAGAAGGGAACCGTCAGATTGTGGCCGGCATTCTTCGCAGCTTGCTCGACGCCCGCGCAACCGGCCAGAACTATCAGGTCGGCGAGCGAGACCTTCTTGCCGCCGGAGGCCGCGCCGTTGAACTCCTTCTGGATGCCTTCCAGCGTCTTCAGGACTTTCGCCAGCTCGGCCGGCTGGTTGACGTCCCAGTGCTTCTGCGGCGCGAGGCGGATGCGGGCGCCGTTGGCGCCGCCGCGCTTGTCGGAGCCGCGGAAGGTTGAGGCCGACGCCCAGGCGGTCGAAACCAGCTGCGAGACCGACAGCCCCGAAGCCAGCACCTTGCTCTTGAGGGAGGCGATGTCCGTGTCATCGATCAGCTTGTGGTTGACGGCCGGGATGGGGTCCTGCCAGATGAGCTCTTCGGCGGGAACCTCCGGTCCCAGATAGCGGGCGCGCGGGCCCATGTCGCGGTGCGTCAGCTTGAACCAGGCGCGCGCGAAGGCATCGGCGAAGGCCTGCGGGTCGTCGTGGAACTTGCGCGAGATCTTGCCGAATTCCGGATCGAAGCGCAGCGTCAGGTCGGTGGTCAGCATGGTCGGCTTGTGCTTCTTCGACGGGTCGTGCGCGTCGGGAATGATCTCCGGCGCGTTTTTGGCCACCCATTGCTTGGCGCCGGCCGGCGACTTGGTCAGCTCCCATTCGTACTTGAACAGGTTCTCGAAGAAGTTGTTGCTCCACAGCGCCGGGGTCTTGGTCC
>JACPSF010000073.1:19202-22792 GCA_016193385.1 Deltaproteobacteria bacterium | reverse complement strand
GGCAAGGAGCCGATTGTGGCCGAGGACAAGGCGGGATTCGGAATCAACCGCATGTTCGTGCCGTTTTTGATCGAAGCGGTCAAGGTGGTCGAGGAAGGGGTTATGAGCTGCGAGGATGCCGACAAAACCACGCTGTGCTTGGGTCACAAGATGGGACCGATAACCACGCTGGATTACGTGGGTCTCGATACCACACTCGCCATAGCCCACGTCCTGGCCCGGGAGCTTGGACCCGGCTATCGCCCCCCGGATCTGCTCGCCAAGCTCGTGTCAGCCGGTTTTTACGGAGTCAAAAACGGCCGCGGCTTTTACCTCTGGGAGAAGGGAAAAAAGCTCGGGGTCAACCCCGCCGTGCAGCGATTCCGGCGAAAGTAAGATGGAGACATCCTCTACCGCAAGAGTTCACGAGCGATGACCAGCCGCTGCATTTCCGAGGTCCCTTCGCCGATTTCGCAAAACTTGGCGTCCCGGAAGTATCTCTCCACCGGATGGTCCTTCACATAGCCATACCCTCCGTGAATCTGAATCGCCCGGTTGGTCGCTTTAACCGCCGCCTCAGAGGCGAAGAGTTTGGCCTCGGATGCGGCCCGCCTAAAAGCCCGGCCCTGATCGCGAAGGTAGGCGGCGCGGCGGACCAGGAGCCTTGCGGCATCGATTTCCGTCGCCATATCAGCGATCATCCATTGGATCGCTTCGAATTCGGCGATGGCTTTGCCGAACTGCTTTCTTTCCTTGGCGTATCGGGTCGCCTCTTCGAGGGCCGCCCGCGCGATGCCCACCGCGATAGCACCTATGCCGATCCGGCCTCCATCCAGAATGCTTAAGGCATCTTTAAAGGCGTGATTGAGCTTGCCGAGGAGGTTCTCTTGGGGTACCCGCACTTCATCCAGGTGCAATTGAGCTGTATCTGACGCCCTAACCCCCAGTTTGTTTTCCACCTTGCCCACGATGAGCCCCGGGGTTTCTCGCTCCACAACGAAGGCCGAGATACCGCGACTTCCGAGAGACGGCTCGGTCGAAGCCAAGATGACATAAACGCCCGCTGTCGACCCCTGAGTCGTGAAGAGCTTTTCTCCGTCTATCACCCATGAGCCCCCTACCACCCTGGCACGTGTCTTTAAGGATCCCGCGTCGGATCCCGAGCCGGGCTCGGTCAAGGCCCACGCCCCGAGCTTTTCCCCGCGCGCCAGCGCTGCGACATACTTCCTTTTCTGCGCCTCCGTGCCAAAGTGGAAGATATGGCCCGTGCAAAGCGAATTGTGCGAGGCCACAATGAGGGCTGCCGCCGCGTCGGCGCGGGCGAGCTCTTCGATGATAACGGCCGCGCTAACCCCGTCCAACCCTGCACCCTCGTAGACCTGCGGGACCATCATGCCGAACAGGCCCAACCGAGCCATCTTGGGGATCAACTCATGAGGAAAGCGCGCCTGTTCGTCCCGCTCCTTCGCGCCTGGCGCGACCTCGGCTGCGGCAAAATCGCGGACCGTTTGCTGTAGCGCCTTCTGCTCTTCGGTGAGCTCGAAATCCATCTCCTTCAATCATTCTCGCTCCACCAGCATGGCGAGCGCCTCTCCTCCGCCGATGCAGAGGCTCGCGACCCCTCGCCTTAACTTGAGGTCCTCCAGGGCGTAAAGCAAGGTGGTAAGGATTCTGGCCCCGCTGGCGCCGATGGGATGGCCCATGGCGACCGCCCCTCCCCTGATGTTCACCTTCTCCGGGTTCAAGCCAAGCTCTCGGTTGATGGCGATGGAACAGACGGCGAAGGCCTCATTGATCTCGAAGAGGTCGATGTCGCCGACGACTAGTCCGGCTTTCCGCAGCAAGCCTGAGATGGCCTGAATGGGTGCGGTGGTAAACCAAGCGGGCTCCGTCGCAAACGAAGCGCAAGCCTGGATGCGCGCTATCGGCTTGAGGCCCTGGGCTGCGGCTCTCCCTTCCTCCATCACTACCAGGGCTGCGGCCCCGTCGCTGATCGAGGAGGCGTTCCCGGCCGTCACCGTCCCGCTCTGCTTGAAGGAAGGTTTCAGTGTGGGGAGCTTCTCAAATCGGACCCGCTTGGGCTCTTCATCCTCCTCGACAACCAGTTCCTTCTCAGACCTTTGCGGGACCGCCACCGGGACGATCTCGCGCTTGAACTCACCCTTCTCCAGCGCGCTGAGGGCGCGCCGGTAGCTGGCCGCGGCGAACTGGTCCTGGTCCTCTCGCGAGATCTTCGACTTCTCGGCGCAGAGCTCCGCAGCTTTCCCCATGTGAAATTGATTGTAGACATCCCACAGCCCATCCTTGATCATGCTATCTACCACTTCCCCGTGGCCGAGGCGGTAGCCGCTTCGCGCCTGCGGCAAAAGGTAGGGCGCGTTGCTCATGCTTTCCATCCCGCCCGCCACGATCACATCGGCGTCCCCTGAGACAATGGCCTGAGCCGCGAAGATCACCGCCTTGAGCCCTGAGCCGCAGACTTTGCTCACCGTGGTGCAGCCCACGGACTCGGGCAGGCCCGCGCCCAGCCCGGCCTGGCGGGCCGGGGCCTGACCCAGGCCGGCCGAAAGGACATTGCCCATGATGACTTCGTCGATTTTCTCGCCGCTGAGCCGCGCCCTCTTGAGCGCCGCAGCGATTGCGATGCTGCCGAGCTGAGTAGCAGCCAAAGAACTGAGTACGCCATTAAAGCTTCCGATGGGCGTGCGCGCGGCGCTAACGATAACAGCTTTTCTCATCGCTGATCTCCTTTGACCTCTACGGGAGTTGCGGATTATTGTAGCAGAATTAAAAAATACCGAAACAAGTTTAAAATAAGTCGAGACGGTGGTAAAGTAAATTTAATCGCCCAATGCTCTTATCGGGCGAGCAGGCTAGCCGAGGGGAAGGAGCCGCCATGCCGAAGAAAACCATCAAGACCTTCCATGTCGAGTGGCTCCAAGTCTTGGATGAGCGAGGCAACTGCGATGAGGAGCTTCGCCCTCCCCTTAGCGACAAGGAAATCCAAAAACTTTACGAGTGGATGGTCCTGGCGCGGGCCTTCGACGAAAAGGCTTTTAAGCTCCAGCGTGAGGGACGTCTCGGCACATACGCCTCCATTCTAGGGCAGGAGGCGGCCCAGGTCGGAAGCGCCTTCGCGCTTCAACCCGGGGATTGGATGTTCCCTTCCTTTCGTGAGGCCGGCGCGTCGATCGTAAGAGGACTGCCGCTCAAAATGGCCTTTCAATACTGGTCCGGCGACGAGCGGGGAAGTCGGATACCGCAAGGACAAAACGATTTCCCCATTACCATTCCGGTGGGAACCCAGATCCCCATCGCCACGGGGGCCGCCTGGGCGGCCAAAGCCAAAGGAGACAAGATCGCCGTCATGGCCTATCTCGGTGATGGAGCCACGTCCAAAGGGGATTTTCATGAGGGGCTTAACTTTGCCGGGGTTTTTTCCCTGCCGGTGGTTTTCCTGTGCCAGAACAACCACTGGGCGATCTCCGTTCCGCTGAGCCGGCAGACAAGAGCCGAGACCCTGGCGCAGAAGGCCATCGCTTACGGTTTCGACGGCGTCCAGGTGGACGGCAACGACATCTTTGCGGTCTACAACGCGGCGCAGGAGGCGC
>JACPSF010000073.1:0-19186 GCA_016193385.1 Deltaproteobacteria bacterium | reverse complement strand
ATGAGGCGCTCGGTCGCGCCCGGGTGGGGCAGGGCCCGACCCTGATCGAATGCGTCACCTACCGGATCGGCGACCATACCACGGCCGATGATGCTACGCGCTACCGGACGGTGGAAGAGGTTCGCGAGTGGCGCGAAAAGGACCCCATAGACCGGCTGAAAAGATACATGGGGAAAAAAGGGCTGTGGGACGAAGCGTATGATCACCGAGTCGCCTTGGAATCGCGGGAGCAGGTCGAAGCGGCGGTGGCAGAAGAAGAGGCGATTCCTCCACCCGACCCGAGAGACATTTTTCGTTACACGTTCGCTGAACTCCCCGAAGACCTCAAAGAACAGATGGAGCATTTGTTCGGCAGCGACGGGCGACCCAACCCCTAACGAACTGAGCGGATGACATGGCTAAACTGACGATGGTCGAGGCGATTAACCTCGCTTTAGCACAGGAAATGGAACGGGACGCGAGAGTGGTCGTACTGGGCGAAGACGTGGGGAAAAACGGCGGTGTCTTTAGGGTCACCCAGGGGCTGTATGAGAAATTTGGCGACGGAAGGGTCGCGGACACTCCTTTGTCTGAGTCGGCCATCGTCGGCGTGTCGATCGGCATGGCCGCTTATGGCCTGAGGCCTGTGGTGGAGATTCAGTTCGAGGGATTCATCTATGCCGCGATGGAGCAGCTCATCTCCCACGCTTCCCGCATCCGAACCAGATCCCGAGGGAGATATCATTGCCCGCTGGTGGTCAGGGTTCCTTACGGAGGAGGGATTCGGGCGCCCGAGCACCATTCGGAGAGCAACGAGGCGCTTTTCGTGCACACGCCGGGGCTCAAAGTTGTCGTCCCCTCCACCCCATACGAGGCCAAAGGCCTCCTGGTCTCCGCTATCCGCGATCCGGACCCGGTAATTTTTATGGAACCGAAACGGGTTTATCGTGCCCTCAAGGAAGAGGTCCCGGAGGAGGAATATACGATTCCGCTCGGGCAGGCCCGCATTGCCACAGAGGGGAAGGACAATACCTTGATTGCCTGGGGAGCCATGCTCCAGCCAACCCTCAAAGCGGCCGCTCTCATGGGAGAGAGAGGGATACATTCCGAGGTCATCGACCTCAGGACCCTTTCCCCGCTGGACACCCGGACGATCATCGAATCGGTCAAAAAAACCAAGCGGGCGGTAATCGTGCATGAGGCGCCCCGCACCTGCGGCCTGGGGGCGGAACTCGTCGCGCGGATCAACGAAAGCGCCCTGCTCTATCTGGAGGCGCCGGTGGAGCGAGTTACCGGATATGACACGGTCATGCCGCTTCCCAAACTGGAACAGCACTACCTTCCCAATGCCGAAAGAGTGACTGAAGCCATCGGCAGGGTCATGAGATTCTGATTCTATAAACCGGATATGGCGGCGGCCGTAAAAGAGTTCAAACTGCCTGACGTCGGCGAGGGGATCACCGAGGCGGAAATTGTCAAGTGGCTGGTCAAAGAGGGGGACCGGGTCAAAGAGGATCAGGACCTGGTTGAGATTGAGACGGATAAAGCCCTCGTTACCCTCCCCTCTCCTCACAGCGGGAAAGTCGTGAAGCACCATGCAGCCCAAGGAGATATTGTTAAAGTGGGAGATCTGCTGTCGACCATTGAAGAGGCAACCGAACCATCTGTTGCCGAGCAGCCTTGGAAGGAAGATAGCGGCACGGTGGTCGGCATTTTGCAGACCGCTGAGGAGATCGCGACACCATCGGCCGTTCTGGCGACACCTGCTATCCGGCTCATGGCCAAGGAGCTCCGGGTGGATTTGACAAAGGTGAAAGGAACCGGCCCGGGCGGCAGAACCACCAGAGAGGATGTGGAACGGGCCGCCGGCAAGCTGCGGGCCAAGCCTGCTGAGGACTCCGACTCTTACGGCCGGGTGGAAAGAGTTCCACTTCGGGGCTTGCGCCGTGCCATTGCAAAGCATCTGGCCGAGGCCTCCTTGCGCGTGGCCGACGTAACCATCTGGGAGGATGCTGACATCACGGATCTGGAAAAAGTAAGGGCGAAAGAGAGGAAGGTGGCCGAGCAAAAGGGAATCAAGTTAACTTACCTCCCTTTTGTCATCAAAGCGGTAATTCCGGCCCTGAAGGCGCACCCCCGGCTAAACGCCACTCTGGATGATGAACTTGGGGTGATCATCCTCAAGAAGTACTATAATATCGGGCTTGCGGTGGACACAGCCGATGGCTTGATGGTCTTCGTGATCAAGGAGGCCGACCAGAAAACCATGTTGGATCTGGCCACGGAGATGGGGGTACTTGGAGAAAAGGCGAGGTCGAGGAAGATTGAACTGCCCGAGCTAAAGGGAAGCACGTTTACGATTACCAACTACGGGGTATTTGGGGCCTCCTATGGGACACCGATCATCAACTATCCGGAAGTGGCCATCCTCGGGATAGGAAAGATCGAGGACAGACCGGTCATTCGTGAGGGTCAAATCGCAATCAGAAAGATCATGCCCCTTTCCCTGGTGTTCGATCATAGGGTTATCGACGGGGTCGAGGCCGGACGGTTTTTGAACGTGGTGATCCGCCATCTCGAGGATCCCGACCTGATGCTGATCGAAGGGACGTAGCTCCCGCCGGCGGGCGCGCATTGCACATAGAGGGTAGGTGAACTTTGATTCGGAAGGACCGACTTAAAAATCTGCTGATCGAGCTGGTCAAGATCGATAGCCTGTCACGCAAGGAGTATGCGATCGCCATGCGGCTCAAACGGGAGATGGAAGAGCTGGGCGCCGGGGTATCGATTGACGACGCCGGGGACAGAATCGGCGGGAACGTGGGCAATGTGATCGCCCATTTCCGGGGCGAAGTGCCGGGCGCGAAACCGCTTCTTCTCTGCGCTCACATGGACACCGTGGTCCCCGGTGAAGGCGTGGTTCCCGTGCTGGAGGGAGACATTCTGCGCAGCGACGGACGCACTGTGCTCGGCGGCGATGATAAGAGCGGGGTCGCCATTATCTGTGAAGTTTTACGCGTGCTCCGCGAGGACCGTATTCCCTGCGCTGATATCGATGTCGTTTTCACCATCTGCGAGGAGGCCGGCCTGGTCGGCGCCAAGTGTCTGGACGTCGCGCGGCTCCGGGCGCGCACCGGCCTTGTATTGGACAGCGACTCCGTGGGTTTTCTCTTCACTAAAGCTCCGGCAGCGAACCATGTGGAATTTGTCGTGCGCGGCCTCGAGGCCCACGCCGGGGTCTGCCCCGAGAAGGGAATCAACGCGATCCGGGTGGCCGCAGACGGGATCAGCAGGATGAGGCTGGGAAGGATCGACGAGGAAACGACGGCAAACATCGGCGTGATCGAAGGCGGGATGGCTGTCAACATCGTCCCGAACTCCGTCCGACTTCGGGGGGAGGCGCGAAGCCACAGCGAGGACAAACTGGAACAACAGACCCGCCACATGCTCCAGTGCCTCGAAGAAGCCGCCTCGCGCTATTCGCTGGAGGTCGACGGACGCCGGGTTCGCGCCTCGGTGGAGTCTAGGGTCGCGCGGGAATACGATCGCATGGATGTCCCGGAGGGATCGGGGATCGTCCGGCTCGTCCGCAGCGCGGCCGAGAATCTTGGAATCGAGGTCAGAACGATGGCGACGGGCGGCGGCTGCGACGCCAATGTATTCAACCGGAAAGGGCTTGAGGTCGCGAATCTTTCCACGGGGATGCGGGAGATCCATACGGTCAAGGAGTGGCTTGATCTCAAGGATCTCTATCTCTCCGCGCAGATGGTCCTGGAGATCGTGCGCCTGAACGCCGCGGGAGGCTCTTAGCTCTCAGCTATCAGAGTAAAAGCTGAAAGCTGATGGTCGACCGCCGATTGGTTACTTAACTTATTGTCATGCAAGCAGACGAGTTGGGACTCCTGCTCAGGAAAGAACGGGGACAATTTCTCGAATTCCTCAGCGCCTACGAATACAAAAAAGGTGGAGGGCAGAAGAAGCGCAACGAGGAGCTTGCACGGGAGATCGCCCGCCTGCTGGTGGGGATGGCGAATTCCGACGGCGGGACCCTGGTGGTCGGGGTGGAACCCGACAAAACCGTGACCGGCATTCCCTATCCTCCCGAAGAAATCCAAATCCTGATCCATGCAGCCCAAACCCTGGTTCTTCCTCCCCTCTCCGCTTCCTGCGAGCGCATGCGTCTGGGAAACCTCTTGCTCCTCAAATTCGACTTGAGCTCGGGGCCGGAGGTGTACCGGCTCGCCGGCGGGCGCTCCTTTTACCGCATCGCCGCCGAAAACCCATCGTTGCCGGCCGAACAGGTTCAGAAGCTCAAAGAAGCAAAAACATCCTTCATCTATGAGCGGCAGCATGTCATCGATGCGGCCTGGGACGATCTGGACGGCGATGGCGTGGCGCGGTTGGCGGAGAAAATCCAGGACCCGCGCGATTCGCAGACCCTCCTCGCGCAGGCGTATCATCTCGTCGACCACTCGCGCGAAAAACCCGCCCTCACCATGGCGGCGCTGCTGCTCTTCGGAAAGGATCCCACTCGCTGGCATCCTCGTTGTGGCATCGAGTTCGTCAAATACGAAGGCACCGAGCGGCAGCACGGAAGCGCCCTGAACGTCGTCAAGCGAATCCGCTTCGAAGCCCCGCTGTACCACCTGATCGATGAGGCCGTCGGCCGGATCAGAGAGCATATCCGGGAACGGACGATTCTGCACGACCTGTTTTTCCGCGAGCGGATGGAATACCCCACCTTCGCCTGGCAGGAAGCGCTGGTCAACGCGGTGGCACACCGCGACTACAGCCTGAGCGGCGCGCCAGTGGAAGTATGGATGTTCGACGATCGGATCGAGGTGCGCAGCCCCGGACTCCCTCCCTCGCCGGTCACGATCGACCAGCTGCGCCAGCAGAAGCGAGTCCACTTCTCGCGCAATCCTTTGCTGGTTCGGGTTCTGGCGGACCTCGGCTATTTGCGCGAGATGGGTGAGGGAATTCCGCGCATGTTTCAGGAAATGGAGCAGTACGGGCTCAGGCCTCCGGAGTTCTCGATCGAGGGCTTTTTTTTCGCCGTTACCCTGCGCAACACCCCGATTTACGACGAAGCAACCCTGGTGTGGCTCAACCAGTTTAGCGCCTTTCCGGTTAACTTTCGCCAGAGGAGGCTTCTCGCCTACGCCTATTCGCACGGGAAAATGTTTTCCACCGCGAATTACCAGCGCGTCGGAGAAGTGGACCGGGATACCGCCTACCGGGAGGTCCGCGCTCTGGTGAAATTCGGAATCGTGGCCCCCTTCAAGCCGAAAAGTCGGACTTATCGAATTATTGAGAGACTATAAATTTTGGATTTTAGATTTTCGATTTTAGATTGAATCCAAAATCCCAAATCCAAAATCTAAAATTGGCGATATGGATTTTTCCGATCTGACCCGTCTTGCCGGCGGTTACCTGGAAGCGCGCGCCATTCAGGTCGCCGTAAGCCTGGGAGTTTTCGACGCCCTGGAGCGACGCAGTCTAGATGCGCCCGCGGTAGCCTCGTCTGTAAACGCGGACCCCAGGGCGACCGAGATCTTCCTTAATGCGCTCACGGCTCTCGGCTTGCTCGAAAAAAAAGACCGGTTTTTCTCCCTGTCCACTGTCGCCTCCACTTATCTCGTCAAAAGCTCGCCCGAATACTACGGCGGGATGATCCTGTTCGACGCTTCACTTTGGGACGCGTGGGGCGCTTTGGAACAGGCAGTCCGGACAGGTAAACCTGTCCGCCCGCCCGACATGTATCAGAGCGACGCAGAAGCGACCGAGCGATTTATTTACGCGATGCACTCGTTGGTGCAGGCGCGCGGGGATGCCGAGATTTTGGCCCGGACCATCGATTTTAGCGAAGTTACCGAGCTGCTCGACGTCGGCTCAGGCCCGGGTACTTATCCGATCCATCTTTGCCGGAAATATCCAAAACTCAGAGCCACGATCTTGGATCTTTCCGGAACCCTGAAGATTACGGAGAGATTCGTCCGGGAATCGGGCGTCGGCGATCGCATAAGGCTCGTCGGCGGAGATTATCGCCGCGACCCAATTCCCGGGAGGTACCAAATGGTCCTCCTCTCGAACATCATCCACGCCGAGAGCGCAGAGAAAAACGAAGACCTAATTAAGAAAATCCATGCCTGCTTGGACCGGAGCGGAAAGATTGTCATCAAGGACCACATCCTGGACGATTCTCTGACGCGCCCGCCTGTTGGAGTCGCCTTCTCCCTGTTGATGCTGCTCACCACGGAGGCGGGCAGGTGTTACTCGTTTATTGAGGTGAAAGGGTGGCTGGAAAAGGCAGGCTTTAAGGAACTCCGGGAGATTGCCCTTGCTTACCCGCTGACATCTTCGGTCGTGACCGGGGTGAAGGAATAACGCCGAATCTACATTAGATTCAAGTCTTAATTTACTGATTTTAAGTAAGAAGTAGCAACTATGAATGACAGCGATGATCTCCGCAAAGCACGCGAGCGGGCGATCATCGACTCCTACCGCCCGATCTGCCTGTGCAACAAAATCCGGAAAGGCATCATCGTCAAGGCTATCCAAGGTGGCGCGAAGACTTTCGAGATGGTGAGCCGGCGGACCGGCGCCGGGACCGGCCCTTGCGGCGCTCAGAGATGCGGCCCGATGATACGGGGTATGCTCGGCGAGGAGGTCGAGACCTGCCGCGAATGCGGCTGGTCGATTCTCAAAGCTTCCTCCCCTCTTACCTGCCCCCGCTGCGGCGCCGGACAAAATTCCGGTTAGCTGCAGGTGCTGTCTGCACTTGGACCGCACGGCCGTATGCAACCAGAGCGTAAACGACAAACCAACATAGCTCGTCGCTATCAATAGATACAGGAGATCTTATCCAAATGAGCCAAGAACCGCCTTGACCCTTCGCCTGACCCTTCGCTACTCCCGATGGCCAGGTGAGAGCCATCGTGAGCACCGGAAGCCGGGACTGGTGGTTGGAACTGCCGGCGCCCGACAGAGTCATCGGCTATCGTGACATTCAGCTTCTCAGCTACCCCGGCGCCCCGGTGATTGCAGCCGAGGGAAAGATCGCTCTGGACGCGCGCGACATGATCATCGGCTGCGTGGATAACTGGGGCATGCAGCCGTGGATCTGCAGGGAATATTGAAGGGCAACGTTCGTTAACTGGCGCGCTCGGTCTCTTTCCAGGGAGCGAATCTGACCTCCAGGTATCTCACCCCTTCGGTCAGGCCGACGCCCAAAAGCGCCAGCAGAATGACGACCACGAAGAGCTTATCGGTGACGAAGTTGTTGCTGTAGTAAACGATAGCGCCACCGAGCCCGGCGATTGCGGTAAACATCTCCGCAACGACCATGCCCACGACGGCGCGCCCCACCGCCAGGCGGATTCCCGTCATAATGAAGGGCAAAGAGGCCGGAATGATGATCATTCGAAAGATCTGCGGCTCTGTGGCGCCTTCGGCTTGCGCGATCTCGACCAGCCCGCGGCTCACGTTGCGTACACCACCCTGCGTGTTGACGACGATCGGAAAAAACGCAGCCAGGAAAACGATGATGATCTTGGACTCCACGCCGAGGCCGAACCAGAGGATCAGGAGGGGAATCAAGGCTACGTTCGGAGTCGAGTAAAGGGCGCTGATATGGACGTCCACGAGGTAATTGATGAACCGGTAGCGGCCCGTCAAAAGCCCGATCACCGTTCCCAAGATGACCGCCGAGCTGAATCCCGCCATCAAAACCACCAGGCTGACGAACACCACTTTCTGCAGCTCGCCTTGGGTGATCATGGTCGGCAGCGCCGCCGCAATCGCCGTCGGGTAAGAAAGAAAGATTGGGTCGACGCCCCGGCCGTACCATTCCCAAATAGCCAAAGTGAGGGTGACGGATACGATCCGGATGACGTTGGGGTAATCGGTCAAGCGGGCCTTACGCTTCGGTTGGGGAGCTTGGACTTCGGGCCTTTCAGCCGGCAAAGCAGCGGCTGGCCCGGCAGGCTTCTCCTCCGTACCTCGAGCCTTTCCCGAGACGTCGCTCAGCCAGCGGCCACCGTCCGCCGCGCCCGCGAGGCGGGATTCGGTCGAGGCGCTCTCCCCTTTTTCGCGGAGCATCTCCCGGACGATTCCCGAGAGTTCAGCAAAGCGCGCTGAAGATTTGACGTCCGAGGTGTAGCGGGGCCTCGGCAGATCGATTTTGATGTTAGCCTTGATTCGCCCCGGTCGCGCCGACATGACCAGCACCCGATCGCCCAAGTAAATGGCCTCCTCTACGCTGTGGGTCACGAAAAGCACCGTGGTCTCAGTAGTGTTCCAGATTTTCAGGAGTTCCTCCTGAAGCAGTTCTCGCGTCTGCATGTCGACCGCGGCGAAGGGCTCGTCCATCAGAAGGATCTTCGGATCCTTCGAGAGCGCCCGCGCGAGCCCGGTCCTCTGCTGCATCCCGCCCGATATTTGGTGCGGGTAGTGCTGCTCGAATCCCCGCAGGCCGACCGTCTCGATACAGTGGTGGCAGACCGCGTGCCGCTCGTCTCTCGGCTTTTTTCGCACCTCCAGCCCGAACTCGACGTTTTCCCGGACATTGCGCCAGGGAAGGAGACCGTAATTCTGAAAGACCATGCAGCGATTCTGCCCTGGACCTCTGACGATCTTTCCTTCCTCAAGCACCTCGCCGTCATCGGCCTCGATGAGCCCGGCGATGATGCGAAGCAGGGTCGTTTTTCCGCAACCACTGGGGCCCACAAAACAGACGAACTGGTTTTTGGGAACGCTCAGGCTCACGTTGTCCAAAACCAGCAACTGGCTCTTGGGCTCGCTCGAATTTTCAACGAAGATCTTCGTCAGGTTTCTGATTTCCAACATGACGGTTACCTCTCGGATGGCGCCGTCGAACCATCGACAGCTGCCATGCCTTTTGCAAAGACGTTCAGGCACCCAGGAGCGGCGGTAGCTTCCCGCGCGCGTCCGCTCTTCTGGCAAGATTCTGGAGAAGTTAGTCGAACTGAGGTGCGTGGAGCATGTTCAGAGCCAGGACTGCGTATACCCGAATCGTATTCAAATAGTCGGTTATGCGGATCCGCTCGTTCGGCCCGCTGCCGACAGTGGTGAACGAGAACTTGCAAGTGGGGATTTTTGCGAACAGGACCAGCCACCGGGTGTCGCTGGTCGCGGGCGAGGCCAGGATCGGGGATTCGGAGCCGGTGACTTCGACCACCGCCCGCTGCACCTGCCGGACGATCGGCGAATCGACGGGGATGAACGAGTACGGCCAAACGTCGCCGATCTCGGCGATGACTTGCATTTCGGGGTCCTCGGCCCTGAGTTTCTGGAGCACCCTTTCAACGTCTGCGAGGACGGTATGCTCGGTTTGCGGGGGGAGCGTGCGGCAGTCGCACATAATGTGGCAGCGGTCCGGAACCATATTCTCGGCGTAGCCGCCGTCGATCAAATTGACGCTGATAACGGGTTCGCCGGCAAGGAGAGGATGGGGCTCCCAGTGGGTGAATTCCATGTTGGTGATGGCGGGAATGACCTCGCCCATCTTGACAATGGCATTAATGCGGGCGTTGTTGTCAGCGGGCTCGGTCGTGTGCGCCGTCCGGCCCTTAACGGTGACGTGGATGTCCACCCTGCCGCGATGCCCAACCTCGATCCTGGTCGGAATGCCGGTTTCCGTGTAGACCGCGCAATCGGCCTTCAGCATATTGCGCTCCACCAGCTCTTTGAGTCCCTTGAATCCGCCGCGCATCTCATCCGCTGCCTGAGCGATAAGAAGGTCGCCTTCGAGCTCGATGCCACACTCTTGAATCGCGCGCGCTGCAAACATCGCCGAGGCCAAGCCGCTCTTCATGTTTTTGGCCCCCACGCCCCAGATCTGGTCATCGTGGATCTCGGCGGCCAATAGCGGATGTTTCCAGGTCTTCGGATCGGTCAGGGCAATGGTGTCCAGATGGGACTGCAACAGCAGAGTGGGCTTTCCGGATCTGCCTTTCAGCCGCGCCACGTTGCTGACGCGCTTGGGAAACGGCTCTATCTGCTCAACCTCGAAGCCAAGCTTTCGGAGGTAGTCCGCAGTAACTCGGGCCATATCGACTTCATCGCCCGGCGGATTGGGGCTGGGGATGCGAATCAAGTCTTGCAAAAGTTTGATCGCGTCGGCTCTCAGCTGGTCGATTTTCTCCAGCACGCGCGACTTGGCCTCGGCGAGAGTCAACTTGGCTGCCTTACCGTTGGACATCATGAGCCACCATGCCCTATTTCAACGCCTGTTTGACGATCTCGGGCGCGACCATCGCCTCCACAGAAACCGGCTTGTCCAGCTCTCCGATTATCATCATGATCTCGACGGTCTTCCGTAGCACGGCGGCGTCCAAACCGCCAGCCAGCCCGTACGCGCCTTGATCGGCCAGCGCCTGAAACCCTCGTACCAAGTTCTCCGGATTTTTTACCGGTATGCGACTCGCGCTTAGTTGAGCCGCCTTCTTCGGGTTTTGAGCCGCGAACCTTACGCCCCGCACGTCGGAGCGGACGAAGCGCACCAGGGCATCCGGCTTTTCCTTGATCGCCTTTTCCGATGCGACGACCGAGATGAAGTGCAGGTCAGGGATCTCCTTGGCGACCGAGGCCAAAATATGGAGGAAGTCGTAGCGGTCGAAGCCCTCGTAGGCTCCCAAAACGTCGAGCATACCCGCATCGACCTTTTTTGCTGCCAGCGCTTGAAAGCGAGCCGATAGCCCTCCCAAGGCCACGTAGTGAGCGCTGTCCGGATCGATGTTGTTTCGCTGCAGGATGATGCGCGGAATATGGTAAGAGACGGCTCCGATGGACGAGACGGCGATGCTCGCGCCTTTCAGGTCGGCGAGCGTTTTAAATTTCTTTTGCGCGGCGATGACGTTGGTCGATTTGACGATCGGGGCGCTAACCAGCTTAACTTTCGCTCCCTGCGAGATGGCTCGTATCGCCGCCGTCGTCCCCACCCACACCAGATCGGCCTCACCGCTGAGCAGCGCGCGAAGGGCGAGCGAGTCGCTCGAAACGTTCTTCACATTGACGCCGAGATTCTCCTCCTTGAAAAAGCCGAGCCTTTCCGCGTAGTACGAGCTCTCCGTGGTTAGGCTGGGGGAGGACGCCCCAATGACAAAGTCAACGGTCAAAGACGAAGTTTGGGCGAAGGCTACGTCCATCCAAATCAAGGAGCCCACCAAAATAGGCGCTATGATCGTCCATCTGCCAGTTCCTCGAAATCTCTTCGTCAGTTCAGCATTGTGGGACATCCGAGTCCGCATCGAATTCCCCTTTCTCACAATAAAATGATAAACGTCAAGAATTCTTAAGAGCAAGATCTTGATCGGCTCGCGCGTAAAATATCTACCTACACAAAGCGTCCGGTATTGTCAAGCGTCCGCGCGATTGGAATCGATCATCGCTGCGACGCGGACGTCGCGACCAGCCACTCGCCGGGATTGCTTTCCAGAAAAGATCACGAAACCGCGGAGAAAAGGCGCGAAGATCACGACGAAACCACGCCGGAAGATGTCTTCGGCCTCTACGACGCGCGGGGACATTGCCAGGCTTGACAGATAGGACTTTCGAGATGGTGAGCCGTCGCACCGGCGCCGGAACCGGTCCGTGCGGCGCTCAGAGATGCGGCTCCATGATCCGAGGTATGCTCGGCGAGGAGGTCAAGACCTGCCGCGAATGCGGCTGGTCGATTCTTAAAGGTTCCTCCCCTCTTACTTGCCTCCGCTGCGGCGCAACGCAAAATTCAGGTTGACAGCTTGTCAAGCTCCTAAGATGATGCGCGTACTGGTTGTAGTGTGGCTAAGCTTCCAAGTAATTCCGCCCCGTGGGTCGGCAAGTTTCGGCTGGCGGGCTTACGCGGAACTATACGGAGATCCTTTTGTTTACCAGACGCTGTTAAACACCGGCTTGTTCTCTTTGGTAACTGTAGTTATCGCCATATTTTTTGGCGTCGCTGGAGCATGGCTTGTGGAGAGGACCGATTTGCCCTGCAAGAATGTCCTTTTCACGTTTATGACAACCGGGCTTCTTGTCCCTGGCTTCATCACCGCGATGGGGTGGGTATTTCTCCTTCACCCCCGAATCGGGCTTATTAATAAAGCTATTATGAGCATCCCTGGGATGGAGTGGGCCTCAATCGACATCGCCACTCCGATTGGCATGGGCGTTATCCAAGGCCTGGGTTTGGCACCACTGGCCTTCGTGATGGTTGCGGCGACTTTTCGCTCTTTAGATCCGTCCCTTGAGGAAGCTGCCGCTGTCCATGGCATGGGGCTTCTTTCCACCTTACTGCGTGTTAGCTTGCCGCTCGCTTTTCCCGGCATTCTTGCGGCCGCGATTTATATTTCAACTATTGGCATCGCCGCGTTTGATGTCCCTGCGATCATTGGTCTGCCTAATCGTGTGTTCACGTTCAGCACCTTCTTATACTTCAGAATCCAACCGGAATTCGGTGCCCCGCGCTATGACCTAGCAGGCGCCTTCAGCACGCTGATGATTTCTCTGTCGCTGCCGCTCAGTTGGCTCTACCTTCGAGTGGTTCGCTATGG
The DNA here is from genome assembly GCA_016193385.1 of Deltaproteobacteria bacterium. The sequence goes on along the minus strand of JACPSF010000073.1, from coordinate 6,653 downwards.
TCACCGGTATGCTGTCATCACCGGAAGGGCGTACCAGCCGAAATCCGTTGAACTCGGCCGCACGACATGGCTTGCCTGGGTTTTCCTGGGCTTTTACCTGTTTTTTGGTCAGATTTTGCCCGCGCTGGTTCTCCTATGGAATTCTCTACTCCCCTACTTCCAGCCCATCTCCTGGTCAAGCCTGGAAATTGTGTCATTCAGTAACTACCACAACCTGCCCTGGTCTCATCTGTTGGAGTCTGCTCGCAACACAGGAATCTTGATGGTTTCGGTGGCGAGTCTTACCCTGGCTTTTAGTCTTGCCATTTCTTGGACGGTGACCCGCTCTGAGCTCGCGGGTCGGTTTGTCTTGGATGCGGGCGCTTTCTTGCCGCATGCAATACCTCATGTGATCTTGGCTGTGGGCGCCAACTATGTAGCGTTGTTTGGCCTCGGGAAAGCGTTGCCCATCTATGGGACCATTTATATACTTCTCGGCCTGTATGTTTTAGCGTGGATTAGTTTCGGGACACGAGTGCTCAATAGCGCGATCTTGCAGGTGCATAAAGAGTTAGAGGAGGTCGGAAAGGTCAGTGGTATCCCACTGTTAGCGTGCCTGAGAAAAATTGTCGTGCCCCTGATTGCACCGGCTATGGTCAATGCTTGGCTGTGGATGGCTCTTTTGTCTTATCGAGAATTGACCATGGCCTCCCTGCTGGTGACGCCGCACAACCTAACATTTCCGGTGTTTATCTGGTCGTTGTGGATGGAGGGATCGATCACGAGGGCTGCAGCTGCTTCGGTTCTGGGGCTGATTTTTATGATTCCTCTTGTTGCCTTGTATTGGTTTTTTGGTAGAAGAGCGAGTGGGAGTGAGGCGCCGATATGACAGGGATCTCCGTCCGCGGGTTGACGAAGGTTTTTCGGACGAAGAGCGGGAAAGTTCACGCTCTCAGAGGAATTGACATGCGCGTTGAGCCGGGAGAGTTTTGTGTTCTCCTCGGCTCCAGCGGTTCCGGTAAGACTACTCTGCTGCGGTGCGTGGCCGGTTTAGAAAAACCAGACTCAGGAGAGATAAGAATAGGTGATCGATTAGTGTTTAGCGGTGAACCGAAAACATTTGTTCCCGCGGAAGATCGGGGCTTCGGGATGGTTTTCCAGTCGTACGCGATTTGGCCTCACATGACCGTCTTTGAAAATGTCGCTTTACCTCTCTCGCATGGGAAAAGGAAGCTGCGTCGACAAGAGGTTGGGGAAAGAGTAGCCCATGCCCTCCGACTGGTACAGTTGGAAAGACTCCGGGACCGACCGGCCCCTCAGCTGAGCGGCGGTCAACAGCAGCGGGTTGCCCTAGCCCGTGCCTTGGCCGTGAATGCACAAGCCTTGCTTATGGATGAACCCCTCAGTAACTTGGATGCTCGTCTTCGGGAGTCCGTCCGATATGAGATCAGGGATATGGCTAAGAAGCTTAATAGTACAGTCTTGTACGTTACCCACGATCAAGTTGAAGCCATGGCCCTGGCCGACCACATCCTTCTCATCGGTGACGGTCTACTGCTCCAGTCGGGGAGTCCCCGCGAACTGTATGGAAAACCTATCGACCCAGCCGTGGCGGAATTCCTTGGAACTATGAATTGGCTTTCTGGAAAAATTAGCCAACCGGGATTTATTCAGACCGAGCTGGGGTTGCTTTGCGTGGACGCCGCTGAGAAAGTCGGAACGGAACTGCTTCTTGGGATCAGGCCCGAAGACATCGGGCTAAAGCCTGTTCTATCTGGACACGTCAACGAGTTCAGTGGTGAAATAGTCGACAATACTTATCTTGGTGATCACCGGCTATGCAAGCTCAAGACTCAAGGGAAGACGATGGTAGCAAAAATTGTGGGGACCGACGTGGAACACGGAGCCGTGCACTTCCAAGTGCCAAAAGAGAAGATTCTCGTATTTCATCCAGACAATAGGGGCAAGGAGGAGTTGAAATGAAAGATCGTGGTTCGCCGGTTAGTTTTTTGGCCTTAATAACCTTGATGATCTGCCTGCCCGCCCCAAACGCCTTGTCAGCTCCCGCAAGCTCCTTACCCGAGCTGCTCGAAGCAGCAAAATCAGAGGGGCAACTGAATTTGGTGGCTCAGGCCAACGTATGGGGTGGCGTCGAAGGTGCTCGGATGTAACCCAACAAATGGTAGAGCTGGATAACCGTGTTCTTCTAGCGACGACGAGGTTTCCGGGAGTGAGCTACAACGCCAAGCTGGTCTCTAAGGATGACGTTCCCAGGCGAGTTGATGATCTGCTTAATCCGAAATGGAAGGGCAAGATTGCCTCCACGCCGATAGCGGTCAGTTTCGACCGGGTAGCTGATGTGCTGGGTTATGCGAAAGTAAAAGAGTTCCTGCAGAAATTCACTAAGCAGATCGGCGGGTTGATTCAATGCGGCGAGATGGAAAGGCTAGCAAGCGGCCAATTCCTTCTGCTTGCTTTTGACTGCGGCGATTATGTCGCCGAGCAGGCAAAAGCCAGAGGAATGCCCGTTGAAAGTGAGATATTAGAAGACGCAGCCCATACGGGCCATTTTTATCTGGCAGTGCCGAAGAACTCCGCACATCCAAATCTTGCAACTCTATTTGCAGGCTTTCTCTTGAGCCGCGACGGACAGCAGGCCTTCTGGGATATTCAAAAATCAGCTTCAGATCTTGTGGAAGGCACGCCAGCGCAAAAAAGACGGAGGATGATCGAACAACGAAACATAAAGCTTCACGACTTTACGGCTACCTACGTGGCAGCGCGGGAGGAGCGATTACTGAAGTGGCGCGAGGAGTTTATGGCTATACTCCAGAAAAAATAACGGGAGGCGCTACGAAGACATCATCGTGAAGCGGACTTAAGAAAGGGGGTTAGCATCGTGGACAGGATATCTTCACCCAGGCTTTTTGACCATAGCTCGCTTTTCCTGACAGGAGTTAGGGCAGGAGAGCTGACGTTTGTGGCCCAGGATGCCAGGGGGCCGAATGGGTCAATCGGCCCTGCACGAGATGCTGGGAGCCAGGCACGCCGAACGCTCGAGAACCTGCGCACCGCTCTCGGCGAGGTTGGACAGAAGCTGGAGGACGTGATCTCTTTATGGGTCCTGCTAACCAATTACGACGACGCGGACAGTGTGGCTAGAGTCCTCGACGACTATTTCCCCAACCCCGAGCGGACGTACCCTGCGGTCTGCTTCCTCGGGGTCACGGGACTGGACGGCGGCTGCGCGGTTCGGATGGATGCCATTGCTTCAGCTAGCCAAGACCGCAGTCAGATCAGTGTTTCAAGAGTGCCCCTTAGTAAGGGGAGCCGCTGCCATGGGGTAAGGCTGGGAGACCTCTACTTCCTCTCGGGCATCGACGCTGGTGAGGAAGCCATAGTGGGCGCGGAATTGTATGCTGCTATGGCCCAGCAGGTGAACACCATCCTGGATAGGACCGAAGCGAGCGTAAAAAGCCAGCGACTCTCGCTAAGCGATATTTTCCGCAACTATAACTTCCTTTGTCACATGGCAGACCTCAGCGTCCAGGCCGCGCACCGCGACGCCCGGCGCCAGAGGCTTGGCAACGTTTTTAAGCCAGAGGAGTTCCCGGCTCAATCGCGCATTGGCATCAGGACCCTGGGCCAAAATGTCCTCCAACGCTCTGTCGTCATCGCCACCGGCGACAGAAGAAAGACGTACGTATCGAGCGACAAGGTGCGAATGACTCCCAGCCTGTTCTCCCAGTCCGTACGTGTCGGCGACTGGCTGTTCATAGCAGGCCAGGACTCCATCGGCCTCGACCAGAAAACCATCGGCGCAGGCGACATGGTGATCCAAACAGAGGAATCAATGATGCATATTAAGGACATCGTCGAAGCTGCTGGTGGAACGCTGGACGACGTGGTCAAAACGACGGTCTATGTGCTCGAGGGCCAGGATCTGGCGCCGTTCGCCTCGACCTACAAGGAGTTCTTTAAAACCCACAAGCGCAGCCAGTGGATGCCCGCCGGCCTTACTCTCGGTGTCGAGGCCCTCGCGCCCGACTGCGTGGTGGAAATCGACGCGGTTGCCTACCTGGGGTCAAAAGGATAAGCGTCGATGTCCGGATTGTTGAAGTGTTTGCGTTCCCCGGCCGGCAAGTTCACCGCGCAGTGGCAGATAAACGAATATGGCCCTATAGCCGGCCGTGAGTATCTTGTTGCCGGGTCAGGAGGCGCCCTACAAAAGGGGCATGACCTCTTTAGCCCAGGCCTCCACCATCTCGTTGTAAATCCTTTCGGGTGGGGTGAGCATAAAGTGGCTCATCCCAGCCTGCGCGATTTCTTTTACACGCGCCGCGCATTCTTCTGGCGTGCCGGCGATGGAGAAGCGGCGGACTAGATAGTCGGTGATGTAGCTCGGGTCGAGCCTGTTTTCGAGCGGCCTCATGATATCAAAGGCCTCCATGAACTTTTTTACTCCATTCAGCTCTTCGGGCGCCACCGTTTCCAGAGTGAAGCGGAAATTGTGGTGAGCGCGGTTGGCCAGGCGCGCGCGCACGGTAGCGCGGGCCCGATCGCCGTCTTTGTCCACACAGATCATGCCTGCGGCAATGAGTTCGATGTCGGCTGGTGAGCGTCCGACTTGAGCGGCACCTTGAGCGATTTTTTCTTTTGCCCACTGAAGCACACTCAGGTCAAAACCGCTTCCCAGGATCACGCCGTCGGCAAGCTTCCCGGCTACCGGCAAGCCCCGCGGACCTTCGAGTGAGACATAAAGGGGTACGGGTAATTTGCCGACCTTGAGGCTGACTTTGCCGGTGGGAAACTCTGCGGCCTTGCCTTGAAGCAGCTCGCGCATGGTCTTGAGACCCTGTTCGAACTTCGCTATCGGTGTAGCTTTTCTCCCCAGGCTATATACCGGACCGTCACCGGTTCCCATCCCCAGGATCGCCCGACCGTCGGAGATCTCGTTAAGGGTTGCCGCAGAGCCCGCCAGCACCGTCGGGTCGCGGTAAACCATGTTGGTGACGGCGGTCGCGAGGCGCAAGCGTTTCGTGTGGGTCGCGCAGATGGCCAGGGCCTGAAATGGATCGAGGCAGGTCGTCTGGCTATCCGCAATGAAGATGCCCTCAAAGCCCAACTCTTCTGCCTGTTTTGCCCTTTGAATTCCCTGGGAAATGTTTCTGATTGAGCCATGCAGGCTGAAACGGATTGCCATAAGGTTTTTTCCTCCCTGGTTAGTTTCTGTGCGGCGCCTGGCGAAGGGTAGTAGACCCAGCCCAAACACTTGATGCTGCCCATCGTAAGTAGGATTGTCAAGTTCTGTTCAACTCACGTGTCGGCAGCCAGCCGCTCCGGAGACAGCGGCCGCTGAGGCCCGGCACAAGCGGGAACGCACGGTTCTCTGTCAGGCTTGACAGATAGGACAAACGGACCAGCCAGACCCCCCTTCCCCATCCTTTGACATCTTCACTGGTTATCGGTGAGAAAGGCTAATTCGAGTTGCGAAATCGCTTCATATTTGATTCTTAAGGTTCTGGAATTCAATAAGAAAGCCTAAACAGCTTGGATTCCCAGGAAGAACTAAGAAAAGCACGCGAGCGGGCGATCATCGACTCCTACCGCCCGATCTGCCTCTGCAACAAAATCCGCAAAGGCATCATCATCAAGGCTATCCAAGGCGGCGCGAAGACTTTCGAGATGGTAAGCCGTCGCACCGGCGCCGGAACCGGTCCGTGCGGCGCCCAGAGATGCGGCCCCGTGATCCGAGACATGCTCGGCGATGAGGTCGAGACATGCCGCGAATGCGGCTGGTCGATTCTCAAAGCTTCCTCCCCTCTTACCTGCCCCCGCTGCGGCGCGGAACAATAACCACCGCGGAACATGACCAGATCCGGGCCCCCTGTGAGCATGCCTTATTTGTCGAAACTCAATGACGGTGGCCGCTCGCAGGGTTTTAAAAAATGGTGGGCTGTTTCATTGTCCACTCTCGAACCTCGTGAAGCGGCCTGGTAAGGTAAATTCTCGCGTCATTCCAGTGCATGAAGCCTGACTCGTACAAGAAGTCTCTCACGGCTTCAGCGCTCGGCGCCTCGACAACTACGATGGCTCTATGCTCGAGGTCTAAGTGATACCCCGCAATGACCTCGACGCCGTATTTTTGCCTTAAGGCGGGCAACTGGCCCCACGTCTTGTTTGAAGCTTCTCTGACGGTCTTGTTCGAGAGCGGCGAAGCTTCAGGCGGATGCCACAGCATAATGATGTATTGCACCAGCGTAACCTCCTTCTTGCTTCATGCCGCCGGACGCTATTACCCTCGCCGCAGGTTGTCAAGGCACGCAATCGACGGCAGCAATGTGGAATCCGTTGGGAAAGGGAGTTCAGAAAGCACAGAGGGTCAGGTCTTGGATCTTGGTGTGTCCAGATGAATTGCTGTCGTGATCCATAGGGTGACTCTCAGATGATGAGAGGAGTCCCGCGGCGGTAAAAGCCAGGAGCCGCCTAGCTTGGGTAGCAGCATGGAGAGTAATCGACGTGGTGAAGCCTACCGACAAAGTCAGCCTCGGGCTGACGAGCGAGTTGCCGGGTTGCAACGCGAGTGAACGCTGAGCAAGCCTCGTAAAAGTCAAGATACCGGTGGTCGAGCCGCTCAAGATTCGGCGAAGACAGCAGGGATTATTTCAGACTGG
>JACPSF010000177.1 GCA_016193385.1 Deltaproteobacteria bacterium | reverse complement strand
AGGTAGAGCGGCCTTGAGCCGGTAGTTTGCGAGCGCTTCGATCTGTGGATACCAGGCTGACATTAGGAAAATCCCTTGCTGGCCGATGGCGCCAGGGAAAGCTCCCTCATGGGAACCCGAAAAAGTCACGGCGGGCTCGAACACTCCTTCGTAACGAATCTCGAGGGTGCCGCTCTCCGGCGGCACGATCCTTAGAGCGCCGTCCCGCAACTGGAAATCCACGCGTTGCTGGTTGAGGCGGACGCTATGAATCGTGAGGCGCCCTACCTGGAACATCAACGGCTTCCCTCGCAGGACACGGATCTTCCCCACGCCCGCGATTTTCGAACGGGGGATATCGAAGGAAACATCCAAATAGTATTCGGGCGTTTGCGGTACGGCCGAGTGGCCGGTCTGGGAGATAAGGGCCAGGAGCAGAAGCATCCAAAACATGATGGTACGACTGTAGGTCATTCGTCTCAGACTTTATCTATCCCGTCGGAACACGAAAGTCCATCTGAGCGCAACTCGACAGCCATTTGAGGATCCTTCGATGACCGTCGAGAGCGCGGGGAAATTGGGACGTGTCTTAGAGATATGGAGGCGTGGGACAGGCCCTGCGCGACAACACCGGATGTTTGCGAGACCAGACCCATTGGCTGCAGCTAAGCGCCTGGCAAGTTCTCCGCAAACAGTGTAAGCATGGAAGCGAATCACCCGTGACAAAGGAGACGTGATCGCCAGAATACGTTAGAGGCATTGGAAAACTACGCGAGAGGAGAAATGGCTATGTGGTATATCGTACTTTCACGCGAGACGGGCAAAGAGGAAATCAAACAGCTCCATACCGAAGAGCACCGCAGTTGGCTGGACGACCAGCACCGGGCGGGACGACTCCTCTTTTCGGGACCAACCGCCGATCGCTCCTATGGAATTTATATCATGCTGGCCTCGAGCCGGAGCGAGGCCGAGCGCACCGCGGCTCAAGACCCTTTCCACGTTCACGGCGCCAGAGCCATGGAAGTTTTGGAATGGGACCCGCGCCGCGCCTTCCGACTGAACGGCCCCACCCTTGCCGACGTGGAGCGCATGGCAACGGGGAAATAAAGACCAACGTTACGATCCCGACGGCCACCAGCTCCCGCCTCTAACGCCTTTTGCCTACTGCCTAATGCCCTCCTTTCCCATGATGCGCCAGAGATAAACGGTCGCCGAGCTGTCCACGTTGACGGTTTTCTCCGGCTGCCATTCCCCCATGTCGAAATCATGGGAGACGACCCGCGAGCCGGGTTTGAGCTGGCTCCAGATTTTTGGCCTTAACTTCAAATTGACATCGGGAAGGAGATACATCGTGACCACGGAAGCGGGTGATAGATCCACGGTGAGTATGTCCTGCTGGCGGATCTCGGCGAGGCGTTCGAGCTTTTCCCGACGGATTCTTTCGCGAGACTCTTTGACCAGTTTCGGGTCGATTTCGAACCCTACCGCGCGCACGCCATACTTCTTGGCGGCGGCGATAACGATTCTCCCGTCGCCTGAGCCAAGATCATAGACAACGTCGCCCTTTTTAACCTCGGCCAGCTCCAACATCTTTTCGACCACGTCCTCAGAGCTCGGCACGAACGGGACGATCTTTTTCGATTCCCAATCGCTCTGTTGGGCGAAGGCATAGGGAGTCCGTGTTTCTATCCATCTTGCGCCGGGCTCGGACCCGCCGACGCTCCAAAGAAACGCTGCAAAACCAACCAAAAACCAGTGCAGCCTTTTCATTCTACCTCCTCTTGTCTATTGAAGATGATCACGTGAACTTTCCAAACCAGGCTCTCCTTCTATCATCGCAGCCCTGACTTGTGAAGGGGGTGCCAATCCCGATCACGACCCACGGTTTCTCCAGTCTTGTTCATAGATCCGCTTTGATCCTTCGTACTTGCTTCACCCCCCTTGACGCCCGTCATGAATTTGCCCTATTTTGAGGCCGATCTTGGTTTGCTTCGGGACCTGATACGCGTAAAGCTGGGCCCTGACTCGGTCCCATCTTTGATTCCACATCATCCCCGGACTGGGTCTCTCCAGCATCCCAAAGCCCTTGACTCCCGGCGCGGTCTTTGCGGACCGCCGGAGGCCGGAGTGAGAAGGGACGAAAGGAGCGAGACATGAGAACGACAAGACTGTTGCGCTTAGGCGTGTTAACAATCGGCATCGCCGCGTTTTTGACCGCCTATCCGGTCGGGCTGAGCGGCCTCGCCCTGAGCGAAGCCGAAGGGCAACAAAAAAAGACCGCAGCGGTCCGCATCGACAAGGACGACATCGGCGGCGTGGTCACCAGCGAGAACGGGCCGGAAGCCGGCGCCTGGGTGATCGCGGAAACCACCGACCTCCCCACCAAGTACGCCAAGATCGTGGTCACCGACGATCAGGGGCGCTACGTCATACCCGATCTTCCGAAAGCCAATTACAGCGTATGGGTTCGCGGCTACGGGCTGGTCGACTCGCCGAAGGTTCGGACCACGGCCGGCAAGACCCTCAACCTGAAAGCAGTGGTCGCGCCGAACGCGGCCGCGGCGGCGCGATACTATCCGGCGATCTACTGGTATTCCATGCTTAAGATCCCGGACGCGAGCCAATTTGGCGGCAAGAGCAACATTCCCGCGAAGGTCACCCAGAGCCAGTGGCTCACCGTGGTGAAGAATATGTCCTGCATCGGCTGCCATCAATTGGGGCAGCTATCCACGCGGACCATTCCCAAGGAGCTCGGCAAGTTCGATTCATCGGAGCAGGCGTGGATGCGCCGCGTACAGTCGGGACAGGCCGCGGGGCTCATGCTGCGCGATGCAGGCGGGATGCTCGGCGGCGCACCGTTCAAGTACTTTGCCGATTGGACCGACCGCATCGCCAAGGGCGAGCTGCCGCACAGCAAGCCCCTGCGGCCGGAAGGCGTCGAGCGCAACATTGTCGTCACGACCTGGGAGTGGCACGACCCGAAGAAATACCTCCACGACCTGATCGCCTCGGACCGGCGCTATCCGACGGTCAATGCCTACGGCCCGCTCTTCGGCTCGCCCGAATACAGCACAGACGTGATTCCGATCCTCGATCCCAAGACACACACCGTCACGAGCTTCAAGGCTCCGGTGCGCGATCCGAACATGCCGGAATCGCTCGGGCCCGGGCACGCCGCGGACGCCAAACCGATGGCGCCTTCGCCCTACTGGGGCGACGAAAAGATATGGGACACCAGAGTCAACAACCACAACTCCATGTTCGACAAGAAAGGCAGGCTGTGGCTGGCGGCGACGCTGCGCGGCGTCAATAACCCGGACTTCTGCAAGAAGGGCTCCGACCATCCCTCGGCCAAGCTCTTCCCGCTGGAGCGGTCAGCCCGTCAGCTGACGATGCTCGATCCTAAGACGATGGTGTACACTTTCTTCGATACCTGCTTCCAGACACATCATCTGCAATTTGGCTATGACGCCAACGACACACTGT
>JACPSF010000176.1 GCA_016193385.1 Deltaproteobacteria bacterium | reverse complement strand
CTTAAACATGGCGGCAAAAAAAACTCTACTCGATCAAAAACGCCTGCCCTATCCCAAGGTTACACGCCGCGCGGGCGCCCAACGCTCGCAACGTCACGTGCCTGATTCCATCGCCACGCTGCGCTACACACTGGCGTGCGCCATCGTGAGTCAACTCGATCGATGCCCCTGCTGCAAGGTAGTGAATCAACATTAATGACACAGTAGTACTAGCAGGTTGCTGAAAAAGCCCCCGTTCACCCTTCGACACGCTCAGGGCGAACGGAGCAGGTGTTGAAAACATTGATAATTTTCCGTTCATGCTGAGGCTCTCGAAGCATGAAAATCACTTTTTCCGCACCCTGCTAGTCCGGGCGCATCGCTGAGGAGCTGTTGATGGTAGCGTGCAAATTCCTGGCAAAATCGTTTGCCGCCTGGGTGCTCAGGCCGTAGGCGGATCTCGTATATTCCTTGACCGCCATGAGGGCGGGGAGCGGGTATTTTTTCAATCGGCTGATGAGATTCTCGACCGCAGCATTCATCCCTTCCGCGGGCACGACGTCGCTGACCAAGCCGAAGGTAAGCGCCCTGTGGGCGTCGATTTCAGCCGTAGAGTACACGAGATACATGAGCGCCTTGCGCGCGACCCGGTCGAGCAGGGCCGATATGGCGATGGTCGGCATGATGTTATGCCCCATTTCCGGGAGCTGAAAACGAGCCTCTTCGCTTGCGATCGTAATATCGCAGAGCGCGGCCAGCGCGCAGCCAAAACCGACGGCTCTCCCTTGAACGATGCCGATGACCGGTACCTTGGAGCGGCGAAAGGCATCGTACAGATTGAAAATAACTTCCACCTTGCCCCGCATCTCATAGGCTTCCGGGAGAGGGCCACGCTCCCCTATGACCTCGCGGCCGAGGCAAAACTCATCACCTGCGCCCCGGAATAAAATTAGTCGGGACTCTTTTGCCGCATCGTCGATCACACCGGCTAATCGGCCTGCCATGGGGTCGCTAACCCGATTCCCAATCTCAGGCCGGTTAAGGGTGATCGTCGTGATATCGCCGTCTTTCTCGCGTAATATGAGATCCGCCATCGTGTCATCCTCCAATCTGGAAATTCGCCACTCGCCGCGCGACGATCGAGGTTCCTGGTTCTAGCGCCGGATAATCGTTTGATGGATCCCCAAGAGACCGATTCCGGGATGTATCTTACAACGCGGATTAAACCGCCGCCGCCCGGAAAACGGGTTCGCCCTTTTGTAGCCTCTCACGCAACCGGGGATAGAACCGCAGGGTGTTATCAAAGAAGATCTTACGCTTGAGCCCGTCGCTGATGTCGCTGCGCCGGATCAGGGTCGGTATGTCCTCGCTGAAATCCCTCTGGTCACGCTCGTGGGGATAGTCTGACGCCCAGATGAGCGCATCGGAGCCCAAAACCTCGGCGGCCAGCGGGAGTGCGGACTCCCCGACCTCCGCCGCAAAGAAAATGTTTCCCCGGCGAAGGTATTCGCTGGGCTTGAGCTTGCATCGGGGCGAGTACTGACCTTTCCGTTCCTGTTCCTCGTCCATGCGATCCATCATGTAGGGAACCCACCCAACGCCGCATTCCAGGCAGCCGTAGCGCAGCTTGGGGAACAGTTCAAAAACCCCCTCGAAAATCATGCTCACCAGGTGGCGCATCTGAGCGAATGGATGCTCCAGGCAATGCCCCACGGTAAAATTATTGAGGAGGTCCAAGCCGAGATCTGGAAAGCTCAGTCCGCCGTGAGTGGAGACGGGCACATCAAGCCTCTGCGCCTCTTCCCACAGAGGATAAAATTCGGGCCCGCTGTAGACCTTGCCGCCGACGGCCACAGCCGGAAGGACGGCGCCGACCATCCCCAATTCCGTAACGCAGCGCCGGAGCTCCTTAACGGCTTCGTTGATGTCCTGCACCGGAAGTAACGCGACGCCGACGAGCCGTGGGCTGGCCTCCATGAATCGGTGATGGATCCAATCGTTGTAGGCGCGGGCCAGGGCGACCGCCCAATCCCGATCCCGGATGGCGGCATGAGTCAGCCCCTGCGTTGGATAGAGGACCGAAATCTCAATCCCGTTCTTGTCGAGAAAATCAAGCCAGTCCTGCGCATGGGGTCCGCTTCCGCCTCCAGCCCAGCCCCCGGGATTCCGCAGCGCGCGCAGGAACCCGTCCATCGTGAGGCCGGGCCAGAAGGAATAGCTCCGGTGCCACTCAAGGTCCTTGTACGGAGGGCCGATGTGCTCGTTGAGCTCGCTGTCCAGCTCCATGACGTGACCGTCCGCATCGATGATTCGGTATTCCGCCATATGTGCCTCCTTATAAGAGCTTGTTTACGAAAGACCGCTTGCCGTTTTCCCCCAAATTCTTTCCCTGCGAACCTTCATGAGGTCAAGCCTAGCCTATTGGACTTTTTGGCAGGCTGTCAAGTCGAGATCCTTGGCCGATCATCACGATCTGCGATAGCGGAATTCGTTCGCTTCTGGCCGCGGCGACAGTAATGTCCCTTGGGTACCTTGGCGTAGAGTTTTTGGGAGGTGAACTCGACGACCCAGGAATCAGGTCCCGCGGGTATTTTCCGTAAAGAGCTCATCGACGGTCAGTGGCCGGGCGAGCAACCCCTGGTCCTCGGCGAACTGGATCATCGTTTCGATGTCGTGGCGGTTCTCCTTGAGCCCCTGGTAGAAGGGGTCCTTGCCGAAGAACTTTTTTTCCTCTTCGAGATAGGCGCCTCCCCACGCGAAGCTCAGCCGGTGGGGTTGCTGCATGAATTCGTTGTAGCTCTTACGGGCGCGGTAAAAGGCGTCATAGAGGCTGGTGGCCACCCATGGGTCGCGATCGAGAATCTCTTTCTTGATCACGATGGGGTGCATGATGGGGAAGATCCGCGCCTTTCTGTAGTATTCCTGCTCCTCCCTTTTGAAATCGGGGAAAAGGCGCTCAAGGGTTTTTTCTCCTCGCAGCCATGCCTGCGGCAAGTCCGGCTCCACCTCGGCGTCGATCTCTCCTGCGGCGAGCAGATCCGCCAACTTTTTCCCCCCTTCGATTCGCTCCACTTTGATACTGTGGGGGAGCTTGACTCCCACCGGTTCTTGGTTGACGAGCACCCATGTCACCTCTGTCACGGGCAGGTCGTAGTTGTGCATGAACATGCCCTTGACGACCAGGGCCAGCGTGTTTTCGTAGGTTCGGAGGCCGATCTTTCGTCCTTTCAGATCCGAAGGTTTTTTTATTCCCCCCCCGGCGCGGACAAAGCAGAACTTATGGCCGAACATCCGCCGTGGGAAAAAGGGGATGGCCTGAAGCCGGTCGACGTCCTGGCCGCGCGCAACAAGATAAGAGCACATCGAAAACTCGCAGGCATCGTATTCGCCGTGACGGTACATACGCATGTGGCGGATGCCGCTTTCAACGAAGATGAGATTGAGGTCGATGCCCTCAGGCGCAATCTTACGCTCGATGAGCGGTTGGAGGTAGTCGTACTCCGAACAGGCGACGGTTAATTTGAGTTTGCCCATGGCTTCCCCTCTATCTCGCAAGCTCCCCGAGCTTCTCCCTTTTGTCTGTCTGGGGTCACAGACTAGCCATAAGACGCGGACTCAGTCAATCCCTATCATCATGGGGTGGGGGTTCGAAGGCGGAGTTGACGATCCTTTCCGGGTTATCAATCAAAAATTACCGATCGGTTCAACGGTCCGGCGCTGCAAATGCCGATTTTTGAGTTTTTAAAGTCCATTTCCTGAACATCCGTGTCAAAATCGGGTGAGCTTGCAGCATGCAACCGATGACCATCTGCGCCATTGAATGCGCTTTCGAGTAAATCACGCCCAAAGCCGTCCCCTTGTGCCCTTCAGGGGAAATAGATTCTTCTCGGCATAGTTCTTGCTCGATAAATTCCCGGTAGAAGCCACTCTCAAGCGCAGAAAGGGGAAAACCATGTCCAGGAAGAGACGATGGCGTAAGGGTTTATTGAGGCGTGGGCT
>JACPSF010000175.1 GCA_016193385.1 Deltaproteobacteria bacterium | reverse complement strand
TCTTCAGAATGTAGGTCATGCGCGCGAGCATGAAATCGAGCACGATCGTCGCGTCCGGAGCGATGACTCGCTCCACCGAAGAATGGCTGATGTCCCGCTCATGCCACAGGGGAATATTCTCCAACGCCGCCGCTGCGTAAGAACGCATCAGCCGGGCCAGACCGGAAACATTTTCCGACAGTATCGGATTGCGCTTGTGGGGCATCGCCGAGGAGCCTTTCTGCCCCTCGGTAAAGGGCTCCTGAGCTTCGCGCACCTCGGTCCGCTGCAGGTGGCGGATCTCGACTGCGAATTGCTCGAGCGAGCTCCCGATGAGCGCCAGCGTCGCGAAAAAAAGAGCATGACGGTCGCGCTGCACGACCTGGTTCGAGACCGGCTCGGGCTTAAGTCCCATCTTTTTACACACGTAGGCCTCGACCCTGGGGGAAACCTGAGCGAAGGTGCCAACCGCGCCGGAGATTTTCCCGACGCAGACCTCCTCCGAAGCGCGCTCCAAGCGAGCCAGATTCCGCTCCGTTTCTTCGTACCAGAGGGCCAACTTCAGGCCGAACGTGATGGGCTCGGCATGGACGCCGTGGGTGCGCCCGATCATGGCCTGTTTTTTGTACTTGAAAGCGATCTGCTTGAGGACGCGCATCAGGTCGCGCACGTCTTCGATGAGAAGAGCCGAGGCCTCTTTGAACTGCGCGGCCAGGGCGGTGTCCATCACGTCAGAAGAGGTCAGGCCGAGATGGAGATACCGGGCGTCGTCGCCGACCGACTCGGCCACGGCGCTCAGGAAGGCGATCATTTCGTGCCGGACCTCTTTCTCGATCTCCCCGATCCGCTCGATATCAAAGCGGGCTCTTTTTCGGATGCGGGCGACGACGCTCCTGGGCACCTCACCCATGCGCGCCAGGGCTTCGGCGGCCAAGATCTCCACCTCGAGCCATTTGTGAAAACGGTTGTGCTCGGACCAGATCCGAGCCATCCGGGGGCGGGAGTAACGGTCAATCATAGCGACCCAGTAAATGGCGAATAGTCAATAGCGAATAGTCGCCGCCTGCGCCTCCCCGATTACTGGCTATTTGCCATTCGCTATTCGCTATTCGCTTTCTTGCCCGTGTGTCCGAAGCCGCCATCTTGGCGCTTCGAAGAAGGAAGCTCGGGGACTTCCTGCCAGCGGGCCCTGCACACCCGCTGCACGACCATCTGCGCTATCCGCTGCCCCGGCCGGATCGCCACTGGCTCCCTGCCCAAATTGATGAGGATCACCTGGATCTCACCCCGGTAGTCGGAATCGATGGTGCCGGGAGTGTTGATGAGGGTGAGCCCCTCCTTTAGCGCCAGCCCGCTGCGCGGCCGGATCTGCGCCTCAAAGCCCGCAGGCAACGCGACCGCGATTCCGGTCGGGATCAGCGCGCGCTCAAGCGGTGCAATCACCACCTCGGCGTCCACATCCGCGGCGAGGTCCATTCCTGCGGCTCCCGCGGTGGCGTACGCGGGCAATGGGGTGGCTTTGCCACCACGTCGGATCCGCTTGATTTG
The DNA here is from genome assembly GCA_016193385.1 of Deltaproteobacteria bacterium. The sequence continues at coordinate 15,351 of JACPSF010000175.1, read as the reverse complement.
GATCTGGACATCCTCCACCGGCGCGAAACCGTGACCCGTAGCCGCCAAAATTGTTAAGTGTTCAGATCCAAGCTTTTGGCGCTGAAGCCATCTTTGAGATCGCCCAAAAGTGTCAGGACCACCGCCTCGGGACGGAACGTCTCGCTGGCCAACCTCACGAGATCCTCGCGCGACACCGAACGAACTCCTCGGGAGATCTCCTCCACCGAAACCGCCGTGCCGAAATAGATTTCATTCCGGGCGATATGGTTCATCCAGGAATCCGAGGTTTCCAGGCCCAGGAGCATATTCCCGATCAACTGATTCTTGGCGCGCTCGATCTCTTCCACCGCGATGTCCCCGCCCGCCAGGCGCCCCGTCTCCTTGAGAATCAGCTCCACAACCTCTTCGACCCAATCACGGCTCGTGCCGGCGTAGATCCCGAGATAGCCCACGTCTTTGTAAGAGGCCAAAAAGGAGTACACCGAGTACGCCCTCCCCCGTTTCTCACGGATCTCTTGAAACAATCGCGAACTCATCCCTCCGCCCAAGACCGTGTTCAGGGTCAAGGCGGCATAGCGCAGCGGGTGGGATTGGGGGATTCCGGTGACACCGAGACAGAGATGAACCTGCTCTAAGTCCTTCGGATGATGAAAGACGCCGCTCTGCGGCCTGGGCGAATCGCTCCATTCCGAATTTCGAATTTCGAAATTCGAGTTTTCAAAGTCGCCGAGCCTTCGCTCCATCTCCCGGACCAGATCTTCGTGGCGGAGATGACCCGCCGCGGCGACGATGACACGCCCGGGGCGATAGCGGTCCTGGATAAACGCGAGAAAATTATCGCGGTGGAAGTTCGCGACGGTGGCCGCTTCGCCGCAAATCGGCCGACCCAACGGATGGTCTTTGAAGAAGTCGAGGTTGAACAGGTCATGGACATAGTCGTCGGGAGTGTCCTCCGCCTGGGATATCTCCTGCAAGATGACCGACCTTTCCCGCTCGATTTCTTCTCGATCGAAAACCGAATGGCGAAAAATATCCGTCAAAAGGTCAATCGCCATGGGAAGATTCTCGTCGAGCACCTTGGCGTAATAGCAGGTGTACTCCTTTCCCGTGAAGGCATTGAGAACCCCGCCAACCGCATCCATCTCCTCGGCAATCCGCGCCGCCGTGCGTCGCTCGGTACCTTTGAAGAGCAAGTGCTCGATGAAATGCGAGATCCCGTTCTGGTCTCGGGCCTCGTGGCGGGAGCCGTTCTCCACCCAGATGCCCAGGCTGACGGAACGGGTATTGGCCAGCTCGTGCGACAGAACACGAATCCCGCTGTCCAAAACGGTCTTAGCAAACATGGAATGGAAGAAACCGGACTAGCGCCTCCCTTGGGGCGCATCCTCGGGCCGAGCTTTCGGACCCGGAGACCTAGGGACATTCCCAGCATCGGCGAGGGCCTCTTTCCGGCTAAGCTTGATCTTGCCCTGCCTGTCGATCTCCAGGACTTTGACCAGCACCTCATCGCCCTCCTTGACGATATCGGTCACCCGGCGCTCGCGCTCGGGCGCAAGCTGCGAAATATGCACGAGACCGTCGGTGCCGGGAAGGATCTCGACAAAGGCGCCAAAATCCATAATCTTTCTGACCGTCCCCTTGTAAATTTTTCCGACCTCCGCTTCCGCCGCGATCTTCTGCACGATCTCGATCGCCCTGCGGGCGGCAGCCTCATCGCTCGACGCGATCGTGACAGTTCCGTCGTCCTCGACGTCGATCTTGACGCCCGTGGCCTCGATGATGCCGCGGATGACCTTGCCACCCGGACCGATGATCTCGCGAATCTTTTCCGGCCTGACCTTGAGGGTGGTTATCCGTGGGGCGTGCAACGAGATATCCTTGCGCGGTGCGGCGATCGCTTGTTCCATCACCTTCAGTATTCCGACCCTGCCCTCCCTCGCCTGGTACAGGGCTTCTCGCATGATCTCACGCGTCACCCGACTGATCTTGATATCCATCTGCAGGGCCGTGATCCCCTCGTGAGTCCCGGCCACCTTAAAATCCATGTCGCCGAGGTGATCTTCATCGCCGAGGATATCGGACAGGACGCGCACCTCCTCCCCTTCTTTGATCAGGCCCATGGCGATACCCGCCACGGGCGCCGAAATCGGGACTCCCGCATCCATCAAGGAGAGCGAACCGCCGCAAACCGTGGCCATCGACGTGGAGCCGTTAGATTCGAGGATCTCGGAAACAATGCGGATCGTGTACGGAAAGTCCTCCTCCTTGGGAAGAACGGGCAGGACCGCGCGCTCGGCCAAGGCGCCGTGACCGATCTCCCGCCGACCCGGGCTGCGCAAAAAGCGCACCTCGCCCACGCTGAAGGGGGGGAAGTTATAATGAAGCATGAACTTTTTGTAATGCTCGCCGATCAGGGCATCGATTTTTTGTTCGTCCGAAGCGGTCCCCAACGTCGTGACCACTAAAGCCTGGGTCTCTCCCCGCGTGAAGATGGCCGAGCCGTGGGTGCGCGGCAGGACCTGGACTTCACAACTGATCGGGCGCACCTGTTTTAGGCTCCGCCCGTCGCTGCGCCGCCTCTCCTGGACGATGAGTCGACGGAAGAACTCCTTCTTCAGCTCCTCGAAGGTCCCCTCGATTTCTTTTTCCCTATCCGGATACTCGATCAAGGCCTGGGACAGAATCTCGCTTTTTAGCTCGTCCAGACGCCGGTAACGCTCGAGCTTGTCCTGTACCTCAATGGCCTCTCTCATTTTGCCCTGGGCCAATTCGCGGACGCGGTGGGCCAGCCCTTCGTCCCGCTCGGGTGGCGGAATAAATCGCTTGGCTTTACCGACCTCCCGCTTGATCTCCTCCTGAATATCCAAGAGTGGCTGGATGGCTTCATGACCTCGAAACAATGCTTCCAGGAGCACATCCTCCGGCACCATTTGCGCCCCGCCCTCCACCATGACGATGCCTTCCCGGGTGCCCGAAAGGAACAAGTTGATGTCGCTCTGCTGCAGCTGGCTCTGAGTCGGGTTCATCACCCATTCCCCCTGCGCCCGGCCGACGCGAATCCCCGCGAGCGGCCCCTTGAAAGGGATGTCCGAGACTTCCAAAGCGATCGACGCCCCGAGCATTGCGACCGTGTCGGGGTCATTCTCTTTATCCGCCGAGAGAACCGTCGCAATCACCTGGGTTTCGCACCTCAGGCCTTCGGAGAAGAGCGGCCGAATCGAGCGGTCGATGAGCCGGCACGTCAGGATTTCCTTTTCCGAAGGGCGCCCTTCACGCTTGAAGAAACCACCCGGGATCTTTCCCGCCGCGAAGGTCTTCTCCTGATAGTCCACCGTCAAGGGGAAGAAATCCGTGTCCAGCCTGAGCTCCCTGGCCGCCACGGCAGTGGCCAAAACCACCGTCTCGCCGTAGCGAACCAGCGCAGCGCCATCGGCCTGCTTTGCCAATTTTCCGACCTCTATGGATAGAGGACGGCCATAATAGTCAACATCGACTTTTTTGATCATATACGGATCCTTTAGAACCGGGGGTGCCCAACGGAAGCAAAAAGGGAAGGGACCAGCAGCGAGGAACCACTACTTCCTGATTCCCAGGCGTTGGATTAGATTCTGATATCTCTGGAAATCGTTCTTTTTGAGATAGTCGAGTAGCCTCCTTCTTTGCCCCACGAGCTTAAGGAGGCCCCGGCGGGAATGGTGGTCTTTTACATGAATCTTGAAGTGCCCTGTCAGGTACTCGATCCGCTGACTGAGGAGAGCCACCTGCACTTCAGGCGAACCGGTGTCGGACTCATGAATTTTAAAGTGCTCTATAACCTCCCGTCATGTTTACCTCGAAACTTCTATCACACTACTTTGACCTTGTAAAGCGAGGGACCTAAGAAGAAAAAAGCCGGTTTTCGCCGCACGCCCTTTGTGATAAACTGGGGCCGTTTATGGTTCGACTCGCCACGCTTTGGGTTGTCGGCTTGATCCTTTTGATCCCAGGGAACCTCCCCTCTACGGCCTTCTCGGCCGATATTTTCCGCTGGGTGGATGACAAGGGTGTGGTCCACTTCACCGACAATCCGCACAACATCCCGGGCAAATTTCGCTCCCACACCGAGCGCATCAAGACGCGGGAGACCCCTCCGAGTCAGGATCAGCTAAAAGGCCTATCCCTGGACAAGGTTTCCGTGCCTTTGCAAAAGCAAGGGGAAGTAGTCGTCGTCCAAGCCACCCTGAACGAAAAGACCGAGGCCAAATTCGTCGTCGATACGGGAGCGAGCTACACCATGATCTCGCACGCCACGGCCAAGGAACTAGAGATTGACCTCGGGCAGAAATTTCCCACCCTGTCCTTCCAGACCGCCAACGGCGTCGTGCAAGCCCCCTTGATTAAGCTCGACTCAATCGAGGTAGGCGGGCTGCAGGTCAGAAACCTCACCGCAGCGGTGCATGATGTCTTTCCCGACCCCAGCATCTCGGGCCTCCTGGGACTTAATTTCTTGAGCAACTTCCGCCTCGACATCGATACCGCGAAGTCCGTTCTGCACCTGGAGAAAAAGTAAGCCCGGGAAAGCCGTCAGCGAGGGAGATCCACGAGCGAGCTGTGTCTCCCAAGGACCTGCCGCACCTCCCGGACATAACGCCGGATATCGGCGAGCACCCGGGTGCGGTTCGGGAACAGGGGAAGGAGAGCATAGTTGAGATAGTCCCCCTTCAAAAGGTGGCATTCCTTACAGCAGGCCACCACATTTTCGGGGACATCCGAGCCTCCTTTGGACAGCGGCACGATGAAGTCTTTGACCTTGGAATCGAGTCTCCCGCCGAAAAAAGACAGGCGCCTGCCGCAATAGCCACAGAGTGTAGCGGCGTGGTAAGCGTGGGTGCAGAAAGACTTGATCTCTGCCATTACCCTCAGCTAGACACGGACCCTCATGAGCAGCCACTCACTGCGCCACAGTTCAGGCACTTGTAACAGGCGCCGCTACGGATCATGATCGCCCCGCAATCGGGACAGGGGGGGGCATCCTGCTGGTAGAGGCTCGTGACGCTACTGATAGTGGTCACGCCGGAACTGCCTCGTGGAGTGTGGACAAATGACGAGCCAGGTTGGGTTACCTCAGTAGGGCGCGAGAATAGCGAAGTACCACCGCTTGGGGGGGAGTCGTCTCTCTTTACAATGCCGACTAGACGCTGCGCCTCCCCGTCTAAAAATTTGGTCGCCAGCCAGCGGAAGATATAGTCCATGATGGACTTCGCCATCGGGATATCCGGATTTTTGGTAAAGCCCGAAGGCTCGAATCGCATATGGCTGAACTTGTCCACCAGGACCTTGAGCGGCACGCCGTACTGCAGGGCCATGGAGATCGCCGTCGCAAAAGAATCCATAAGCCCGGAGATGGTGGATCCCTCCTTAGACATGGTGATGAAGATCTCGCCGGGCTGGCCGTCTTCATACATTCCCGCGGTAATGTAACCTTCATGTCCCGCGATGTCGAACTTGTGGGTGATCGATTTGCGCTCGTCGGGAAGCTTACGACGCAAAGGACGAGACTCCTGGGTCGCCGCCTTGGGTGACTGGCTCTCCGCCTTGGAGGTGTTGAGGGGCTGCGTCCGTTTAGACCCGTCGCGATAGATCGCCACGGCTTTAACTCCCAGTTTCCAGGCCTCCAGGTAGGACTGCATGATCTCCTCGACGGTCACATCGCTCGGCATATTGATCGTCTTGGAGATGGCCCCGGAAATGAAGGGCTGGACCGCACCCATCATCTTCAAATGGCCCGAGTAGTGGATCGAGCGTCGGCCGCTGGCGGGCTTGAAGGCGCAGTCGAATACCGGGAGGTCGGTATCCCTGACATGCGGGGCTCCCTCTATGGTTTCATGCTCCTCGATGTATTCCATGATCTCCTGGGTCTCCTTGACGTCGTAGCCGAGCCGCTTCAAAGCCCGCGGCACCGTGTGGTTGACAATCTTTAAGAGACCCCCTCCCACCAGCTTTTTGTACTTGATCAGGGCGATGTCCGGCTCCACCCCGGTTGTATCGCAGTCCATCATGAAGGCGATGGTCCCGGTCGGGGCCAGCACCGAGATCTGGGAGTTTCTCACCCCGTGCTTCTCTCCTGCATCACAGGCGAGATCCCAGACTTCCCGAGCCGCCGTCAATAGGTCCAAGGGGACATGCGAAGAAGAGATTTTGAAGGCATGGGAGCGATGCTTGTTGAGAACTCGAAGCGTGGGTTGCCGGTTGAGCGCCAACCCGGCAAAAGGGCCCAACGCTCCGGCCATACGGGTTGACTGAAGGTACCCCTGGCCCGACATCAGGGCCGTTAGCGCGGCCGCATATCCCCTGCCGCCGTCTGAATCGTACGGAAGCCCCAACGACATGAGCAGCGCCCCGAGATTGGCATAGCCCAGGCCCAGTTCGCGGAACGCGTGGGCATTGGCCGCGATTTCAGGCGTCGGGTAAGAAGCATTGTCCACCAAAATGTCCTGCGCCAGGATCATGATATCGGCCGCGTGGCGGAATGCCTCCACATCGAAACCGCCATCCTCGCGTAGAAACTTTAACAGGTTCAACGAAGCCAAATTGCATGCCGAGTCGTCCAGGTGCATGTACTCGGAGCAGGGGTTCGACGCGCTAATCCGGCCCGAATTGGAGCAGGTGTGCCAGTCGTTGATGGTCGTGTCGAATTGCATGCCGGGATCACCGCAGAAATAGGCCCCCTCCGCGATCATGCGCAGGAGATCGCGCGCCTTATAGTTCTCGCATACCTCTCCGGTCGTGACATAGCGGGTTTTCCACTCCCGGTCTTCCATCACAGCCTGCATGAACTCATCGGACACACGGATGGAATTGTTGGCGTTCTGGAAGAAGACGCTCCCGTAGGCCGGTCCGTCCAGGCTGGAATCGTAGCCCGCCTCGATAAGGGCCCAGGCCTTCTTCTCCTCCTCAACCTTACACTTGATGAACTCCACGACATCCGGATGGTCGACGTCGAGTATGACCATCTTCGCGGCACGCCGGGTCTTGCCTCCGGACTTGATCACCCCGGCCGAAGCGTCCGCAGCCTTCATAAAAGAAACCGGCCCGGAGGCTGTTCCCCCGCCCGCCAGTTGCTCCTTGGCAGAGCGAATCCTTGAAAGGTTGACTCCGGAGCCAGAGCCCCCTTTGAAAATGATTCCCTCTTTGCGGTACCAATCGAGGATCGACTCCATCGTATCCTCCACCGAGAGGATAAAGCAGGCGGAGCACTGCGGCTTCTTTTCGATCCCGCAATTAAACCAGACCGGACTGTTAAAAGAGGCCTTCTGATGCAGCAGGATATGCGCGAGCTCGTCCGCAAAAACCTGGGCGTCTTCCTCGCCGGCAAAGTAGCCGTCGGCCCTCCCCCAGGAGGTGATTGTGGTAACGACACGCCCGATCAGCTGCCGCACGCTGCGTTCTCTCTGGGGGCTACCAAGAGGACCGCGGAAGTATTTGGAGACCACCACATTGGTGGCCATTTGAGACCACGCCTTGGGAATCTCCACGTTGGGCTGCTCGAAGACTACCTGCCCTTTCTCGTTGAGAATGGTTGCCGCGCGAGTCTCCCACTCGACTTCATCGTAAGGGTTTACCGTAGGCCGCGTGAAGTAGCGGCTGAGGGTTAGGCCCCGCCCATAGCCTGGCTCGCCCCGCACTGTGCTCTCTTCTGCTATCATCGATATTGGATTGGCCATTTTCCCGCTCCTCCTCTCCCTATGTCCTCTACCTATTGTGGGTTAATCCTTGATTCACACAACATGTTGTTATAAAGATTTGGGGAAGCCTTGTCAAGAAAATTTTTAGAAGCGATGCTCCCTATAGAGCCAAGCGACGAAATTTGCTAGAGAGAAAATAGGCTCGACTATGCCAGGCAAAGAATCCCATATCGAAAAGCTGGGCGCCATTCTGGAAAAATCCCTGCAACGGCTTGAGCTATCCGCACGGCTCACGGAGTACCGGGTGTGGCCGATCTGGGATGAGATCGTCGGCCCGACGATCGCGCGCAATGCCCAGCCGGAGAAGATCCGTCACGGCACCCTCTTCGTCAAGGTCACCAGCCCCACCTGGATGCAGCAACTCCAGTATATGAAGGAGATGATCGGCGAGAGGCTCAACCAGCGGCTAGGGAAAGAGGTCGTCAAAAACATCTTCTTCGTGGTCGGAAAGCTGGACAAGGCCGCTCTCCGAACGGCGGCACAAAGACCACCCGCCTCTTCCGCCGCTCCCCCCGAATTCAAGCGCGACGAGGAGCCTCTGAGCGCCGTTAAGGATCCAGAGCTCCGCCGGGCGCTCAAGAGGCTGCTGCTCACCGCCTCGCGCAAGGGCAAAAAGTAGCGCAAGCCTTATTCTCCGAGAATGACCTTTACCTCGGTGGTATATCCCCCGTCCGGGGCGTAGACGACGAGCGGGGGCATGACGTCAAGCTCGCGTCTGCCCCCCTTGGTCCCTTCGACCAACGTGAGGGCCGCAGCGCTTCCTGCCGCAGAATAGACAAGCCGCAGCCGTTTCGGCTCCACACCCTCCGTTCTCATGGCCTGGAGAAGATCCACCGCGCGCGCCGCCGGGAAGATCAGCGCCATCCTCCCTTTCGGCCGCAGCAGATAAGCCCCGGCGCGCAGAAAATCCTGCAGACTGCCTTTGATCTCATGGCGCGCCAGCCCCCGCTCCCGGTCGGGATTGATGCGGCCGCTTTTCAAGCCCCGGTAAGGAGGGTTGCAAACCACGACGTCGAAACTCTCGGCAGGGAAAATGTCATTAATGGAGCGGACATCTCCCTGAACGATCTCGACTCTCTGGTGCAGACGGTTCAGCTTCGCGTTGCGAATCGCCCTGGTCACCATCGCCTCCTGGATCTCAATCCCCACCACCTGCGCCGTAGGACTGAGCGTGGCTAGGAGGAGCGCGATGACGCCGTTTCCCGTCCCGAGATCGGCGATCTTATCTCGAGCGCGAATCTGAACGAAATGGCCGAGCAAAAGCGCGTCGAGAGAAAAGCGATAGCCGGCGCGGCTTTGCAGGATGGAGAGCTTCCCCTGATACAGCGTGTCTAAACTTTCATCGGCCGGGATTCCCGGTGGTCTGCTCATGGGCTTGCAAATTGCTCTACATTTTCTATATTAGCGTGAAGCCCGTAACGATTATCTCGCAACCCGGATCATGCTCCTTTTCCTGAGTCGCATCGGTCGCTATACGCTGTCTCATCTTGCCGCCATGGGGAGGATGTTCCTGTTTCTCCTCTCCGCCCTGGCCTTGTCGTTCCGTCCACCAGCGAAAATCCGCCTCATCATCTACCACATCAAAACCATCGGCGTCGATTCGCTCTCGGTCGTGGTCCTTTCCGGCTTTTTTACCGGAATGGTCATGGGATTCCAAGGTTATTATAGCCTGAGAAAGTTCAACGCCGAAAGCTGGCTCGGTTCGGCCACGGCCCTGGGGCTCCTGCGGGAACTCGGGCCCGTGCTCTCCGCCTTTATGGTGACGGGAAGAACCGGCTCGGCGATGGCTGCAGAGCTGGGCACGATGAGGGCAACCGAGCAGATCGACGCCCTCTACTCGATGGCCATCAACCCCGTCAAGTACCTGGTATCGCCCCGGATCATCGCGAGCCTGATCGCCATGCCGCTGCTCACCGCCATCTTCGACGTCGTCGGCATTTACGGCGCCTACCTGGTCGGCGTGGGGCCAGCGGGTTCATAAAATCAGTGAGCTTCGGCCTCATCATCACCTGGGTCTGCTGTTATAAAGGATTTCATGCCCCGCCGATGGCGACCGGGGTGAGCCAAGCGACCACAGAGTCCGTCGTCCTTTCCTTCGTCTTGATCCTGGTGTGGGACTATTTCCTGACCTCGATAATGCTCTGACGGAGTAAGCCGAACCGTTTGTTGGCGTGGTGACATGATACGGGTGGTTGATCTTTACAAGAGCTTCGGGAACCAGCAGGTGCTCAAGGGAGTGAGCATGGAATTCGTTACGGGAAAGATCACAACCATCGTCGGCACCAGTGGCTGCGGCAAGACCGTTCTCCTCAAGCATCTCAATGCGCTCCTCCTGCCGGACCGGGGGCAGGTTCTCATCGATAGCGTGGACATCACCCAACTGCGGCAAAAAGAGCTGTACGAGATGCGAGGCCGCTTTGGCGTCCTTTTTCAGGGAGCCGCCCTGCTCGACTCGATGACGATCTTCGACAACGTGGCCTTTCCGTTGCGGGAAAAGACCAAGACCAGTGAAACCCAAATTCGTCACAAGGTGGAAGAGCGGCTGGAGCAGGTGGGCCTGGAGGGAATGGGATACAAGTACCCGGCAGAACTCAGCGGCGGCATGAAAAAACGGGCCGGGCTGGCCCGCGCCCTGGTCATGGACCCGGAGATCGTCCTTTTCGACGAGCCGACCACCGGCCTCGATCCGGTCTTGGCGACCAGCATTCATCAGCTCATCGCCCGGACCCAACAGACTTTCGGTTTCACCGGAGTCGTGGTAAGCCACACGATTCCCCAAGTCTTTGAAATTTCGGACTATGTCGCTATACTGGCGAACGGAATCATCGAAGAGTTGAAACCCACGAAGGAGTTTCAGAGTTCCCCCAATCCCATTGTGCAGCAGTTTATCAGGGGGGAGACGGAGGGACCCATTCAGGTTCTATAGGAGATTTCATCGGTGATCCAGACACGCACGGAAATCCTCGTCGGCATCTTCGTTCTCATCGGCGTCATTTGCCTGGCCTACCTGGCGGTCCGACTGGGAAAGCTGGAGCTGCTCGGGAACAGGGGCTACGTGGTTTATGCCGATTTCGCGTCGGTTGCCGGCCTCAAGCTCGGCGACCCGGTCGAAATTGCAGGCGTCAGGGTAGGCAAGGTCGAATCGATCGGTTTGGCGGACGACAACGCCCGGCTGGGGCTGAGAGTCGATGATCAGGTCAAACTGCAAGAGGACGTCATCGCTTCGATACGGGCGCGAGGTCTCATCGGGGATAAATTCGTCCTGATCTCCCCTGGGGCTTCGGATCGACTGCTCGGCTCCGGCGGGAAGATCCGGGATACCGAGTCGCCACCCGATATTAACGAATTGATAGGAAAACTTGTCGGAGGAGACCTAGCATCGAAAAGCACGGAAAAATGATGAACAGATATACACGCGTCCAAGCCTTGCTGTTTGGCTTTTGTTTGCTTTTCCTCTTCTCTCCCCCTTTGAGCGCCGGGGCGCCTACGGACCAGATCCGGGCGACCGTGGACAAGGCTCTGGCCGTCCTCAAGGATCCACGGCTCAAGTCCGTCGCCAAGACTCAAGAACGGCGGGAGAAACTGAGGCAGATTCTTTATGCACAATTTGACTTCACCGAAATGGCCAAGCGCTCTCTGGGAAGCCACTGGCGTAAACGCACGCCCAAAGAGCAGGAGGAGTTCGTGGATCTTTTTACCTCCCTCCTGGAAAAGGCTTACACCGATAGGATTGAATCCTACAACGATGAAACCTTCCAATATCCGCGGGAAACCTTGGACGGAAGCTTTGCCGACGTCGAGAGCCGTGTCATCACGCAGAAAGGCGAGCAATTTACTATTCTTTACAAGACCAGTCTCGTCAACGGACAATGGAAGGTCTACGACGTCGTGATTGAAAACATCAGCCTGGTCAACAACTACCGCTCCCAGTTCAACCGCGTGATCACCCACGACTCCTACGAAGAGCTCGTGCGCCGAATGAAGGACAAGCAGATCGAGTCCGCTGCCAGGAAGAAATAAGCGGAGCCCAACCGCTCCGCCTCCCCCATGCTCGCCGCACTGCTCCACGTCCCCAAACCGGTCGAGGAGGAGCCGCTGCTCCTTGGCCAGATCACCACTCCGGCTCCTCGCGGGCGCGAGATCCGCATCCGGGTGCGCGCCTGCGCCGTCTGCCATACCGATTTGCACACGGTCGAAGGCGAGATACCCCTGCCCAAGTTACCCATCGTCCCGGGCCATCAGATCGTCGGTGTCGTCGACGCCTGCGGTCCCGAAGCGAGGCGATTTAGGAAAGGTGACCGGGTGGGGGTGGCCTGGCTGCGCCATGCCTGCGGGGAGTGCTTGTACTGCCGCAGCGGCAACGAGAACCTGTGCGACAGGGCCCAGTTCACGGGACTCCAGGCGGACGGAGGATACGCCGAATTCACGCTCGTCGATGAGGACTTCGCCTATCTTTTACCCCAGGGCTTCTCGGATCTCCAAGCCGCCCCCCTTCTCTGCGCCGGTGTGATCGGATACCGCGCGCTCAAAATGGCGGGCCTTCGCGGGGGCGAGCGGCTCGGGCTTTACGGTTTCGGCGCTTCAGCTCATCTGGTTTTACAGATCGCGCGCCATCGGCAGTGCGAGGTGTATGTGTTCACCCGCAGCGCCGAGCACCAGCACCACGCGCGGGCATTGGGGGCCGCCTGGGTGGGGCGCGCGGAAGATACACCAGCCCAGAGGCTTCAGGCCGCGATTATTTTCGCGCCTGCGGGCAGGTTGGCCCTCGAAGCGTTGCGCGTCTTGGATCGTGGTGGCAAGGTGATCCTGGCGGGGCTCACCATGACGCCGATCCCCGAGATCGACTATTCCGCTCTGCTCTATCACGAGCGGGGGCTCCAAAGCGTCGCCAACGCCACGCGGAAGGATGCCGAGGAGCTGCTCGCGTTGGCTCCCGTGGTTCCGCTGCGCGCTGATGTCCAGGTTTTTCCGTTTCCCCAAGTGAATTTTGCCCTGAGACAGTTAAAGCATAGCCGGATCCGCGGTTGTGGAATCATAGCCATCGACTTGCCGGAAACCGGCGCAGAAGTAAAAGGCTCTTGACCGAAGGCCGTGAGGCTCTTTTCCGTAACCGTTTAGACTTGTCATGGCTTCGAAATGGGATCTCGCGGTGGTCGGCGGCGGCATCGTCGGCTTGGCCACCGCCCTCAAGCTCGCGGAAAAACATCCGCGCCGGAAGTTGCTCGTCCTCGAGAAGGAGCGCGAACTCGCCCGGCATCAAACCGGACACAATAGCGGGGTCATCCACTCGGGCATCTATTACAAGCCGGGATCGGTCAAGGCCGAGACCTGTGTGGCGGGCAGAAGGGCGTTGCTCGAATTCTGCGATGGAAACGGGATACCCTATGAGCTCTGCGGAAAAGTCATCGTCGCGACACAACCCGATGAGCTGGCGCGACTAGAAGAACTCCTGCGCCGGGGCACGGCCAACGGGGTCCAGGGACTGGAACTGATCGGGCCCGAACGGCTCGGAGAGATCGAACCGCATGCCACCGGCATCCGAGCCCTCTACGCGCCGACGACCGGAATCATCGACTTCACCCGAGTCGCCCAGGCTTACGCCGCAAGATTTCAGAGCCTGGGAGGAGAGATTCGCACGTCGCAAGAAGTCAAAAAGATCGTGCCGCGAAACGATGGGCTCGTGATCGAGGCCTCGGAAGGGGAATTTCACTCGCGGTACTTGATTAACTGCGCGGGGCTCTTCTCGGACAACGTCGCGCGGCGCATGGCTGACACCACACGGGCGAAGGCCCCATCGGAAGAGGACTTGCGCATCGTGCCTTTCCGCGGTGAGTACTACCGCCTCGTGCCCGAGCGCCGGTTTCTCGCCCGCGGTCTTATTTACCCCGTTCCAGATCCGCGCTTCCCTTTTCTCGGAGCGCACTTCACCCGGACCATAAAGGGTGAAGTCGAAGTGGGGCCGAATGCGGTGCTCGCGTTGGCACGCGAAGGCTACCGCAAGACGGACATCGATCCCGCGCACATCCTCCAGGTCTTCTCGTACAGGGGCTTCTGGCTCCTGAGCATACGCTACTGGCGCATGGGCGTGGAAGAGATGGTCCGGTCCGTCAGCAAGCGGGCCTTCGTCAAGGCGCTCCAACGGCTTGTCCCCGAAGTCCGGGTCGATGATTTCATCCCAAGCGGCGCCGGGGTCCGCGCCCAGGCGGTGTCGCCGGCAGGCGCCCTCGTGGATGATTTCGTCATCCGGCGGATCGGAACTACCATCCACGTGCTCAATGCGCCTTCACCGGGAGCCACCGCGTCGCTCGCCATCGGGGAAAAAATCGCCGAGATGGCGCAGGCGGCATTTTCTCTCACGGCTTGATTTCCCTTCCTCCATTAACTAGCTTGATGCGAAACCGCGGCGGAGGTGAGTTATCCATGATCATCGAATACAAGGGGCACCGGCCCAAGATTTCCCCCAAGGCCTTTATCGCCCCCACGGCCGTCCTGATCGGCAAAGTCATCGTCGAGGATGATGCGAGCATCTGGTTCGGGGCGGTGCTTCGGTCCGACCAGAACGAGAACCCCATCGTGGTCGGGCCCCGCACCAGCGTCCAGGATAATTGCGTGATCCATTCCGGGGAAGCTCCCGCCATCCTCGAAGAAGATGTCACCGTGGGCCACGGCGCCATCATGGAGGGATGCACCGTGCGCCGCGGCGCTATTATCGGCATCAATGTTACGGTCCTGGAGAACACGGAGATCGGAGAGGAATCCCTCATCGGGGCCGGCAGTGTGGTGGTTCCTCACACCAAAATTCCAGCGCGGGTCCTGGCCGCCGGAAGCCCCGCCAAAGTAAAAAAAGAGATCAGCGGGGAGGCCCTCAACTGGATCCGGATGGGCTCCTCGACCTACATCCAGTTGTGCCGGAATTATCTCGGCGGTGATTACAAGATCATCGGCTAGCTCCAAGCTCTTCGTTTACGGCACCCTGACAGACAAGCATCTAGTCTATCGGCTTACCGGGAAAAGGTTTCCCACCTCCTCCGCTTCTCTGCGCGACTTGAAAGAAGGATCGCACGACGCGGCTACCCGTACATTCTTCCTCACAGCGGCTCCAAGGTCGAGGGGCTGCTCATTCGAAACCTCGACCCGGAATCGCTTCGGCGGCTAGATTGCTATGAAGACGAGGGTCGCCTTTTTTCCGCAAAAGGATCGCCGTCCTTTGCCGCGGGAGACGGGTCGCCTGCAAAACCTATGTAGGGAATCCGCGGCTTCTTGAACCGAGAGGCTGAGCCTGTGAAGCATAGTTGGGGTCAGATTTCTACGACTCAACGATTCTGCAAGAAAGTAAAGATATAGAACTCAGACGCCCAGCCGAGCCCAGCAAAGGCTGACAATCGCGCAGTGTTTGTCGGGTCGGAATTTTTGTTGTTACGTGGCTAAAAAGATTATAGAATTACCCATTTGCTAAGGAGGCTGCAATGAACATCGCAAGTCCGCTGCGCGTCACTAAGATATACGTGGTGGGACTCTTTGGTCTCTATACGCACACGGTCAAGCTGAACCAAGAGGATCGTGTCACGATAATTCATGGTCCGAATGGTGTCGGGAAAACAGCCTTGCTCAGGCTCGTGCACGCATTTTTTACTGGGCGCCTTAT
>JACPSF010000174.1 GCA_016193385.1 Deltaproteobacteria bacterium | reverse complement strand
TCTCTTGTCCGTCATCCGGTGAACCGGCGCTCCGCACTTACAGCGATTCCGGGTTAACTCGTGGCAGATTTTGCAACGCTTTGGGTTGTGCCTGCGTTTGGCCGGCATCGGCGAGAGACTACATCATCGGCGCGAAGAACTCTACCTTTCCGAAGCTGAGCTGCGCCTATCGGGGCGCTCCTGACGCCGTTGAAGGCTTGTCGCAACGGGCAGGTACGAGGTCCGGGTTGAGAATCACGGCTCGTCGGGTATCGGCGCCGCGAGGACTTTCAAGCCCGATTTGATATCGCTGGAGGTAAGGTTAAACGTTTCAGTCCTCTTACTGCTTGCCTCACGTCCCACGCCGAAGAAGGCTCTGGACGACCGGCAACAGTTTCTTGGACGGTCTCCGCTTTCCCCTCTCCCACAGGAGGATGGTGGTCGGATCGACTCCCAGCCGCTTGGCCATCCCCCTTTGCGTCAGACCCAGGGCTCTACGGGCTGCTAACAGCTCCTCTGGAAAGGTCTTGGGAGCCGGCAGCGGGTTGTAGCCCAGGAAATCGACGATCTTTGGTATAAAGCGAATAGGTGGGGAAGTTTCATTGGTTTCCCAACGGCAAGCGGTGCCCTGATCGACGCCGATTTTTCCGGCTAGGTCCTTCTGAAGTAGTCCTAGCTCTAAGCGCTTCTTTCTGATATGGTCGCCTAACTTATCAAGCTTCCAAGGGTATTTTGAATTTCTTTGTTTTCGACCTCGAAGCCGGGTATGGCAGAATGGCAACGCAGGAGTGCCCCTGCGGCTTCTTTACCGACCCCCAGAAAGAATGCGGCTGCACGCCGCTGCAGATTCAGAGATACCGCTCCAGGGTCTCAGGCCCGCTGCTCGATCGGATTGACATTCAAGTCGAAGTACCCGCAGTCCGCTACCAGGAGCTGGCAAGCCGAGATGCCGGAGAACCTTCTACGATGATCCGGCAAAGGATCAACGCATCCCGCGCCATTCAGCTCAAGCGCTTTGAAAAAAGGGGCATCCATGCCAATGCCCAGATGGGAACAAAAGATATCAAGCGCTTCTGCGCGGTCAAAGAAGCGGGAGAAAAACTGCTCGAGGTGGCGATCAACAAACTGGGCCTGAGTGCCCGCGCTTACAGCCGCATCCTCAAAGTCAGCCGCACCATCGCCGACCTGGAGGGCTCAGAGGAAATCCAGCCCGCCCATGTCTCGGAAGCAATCCAGTACCGGAGCCTGGATCGGAGATTATAACAAGGCCGGTTTTATTGTTTATACACTGTATCGATGAAACCACTCTTCTCCAACTCCCGCACAATGCTGTCGTCCACCATATCTTCCACCCTCAGGCTGGCACCGGCTCGACGCGCAAGGGCTTCCTTGATCTGGACCTCGACGCCCTCCCTGGTTACCAGAGGAACGCGCTCGTAGAGTTTGGTGTACGCATGATGCAAACTCTCCAGAAAGGCTTCATTGTCCTGCCTCATGTATTTGGCAACGATTTTTTTACTCTCCTCTTTGCGGGTTTTGAAAAAATGAGTGGCCTCGATCAATGCTATAAGGACCCTCTTGACCGTATCTCTGTGACCGGCCAAATAGCTCTTGGTCGTGGCGGCGCAGATAAAAGGAAAATCAAAGCGCTTCTGAAAATCAGCGGTGCTGATGAAAACCTTATACGGCATGCCCTTGGCCAAGCTGGCAATCCCCGGGGGTGAAGCGAATCCTATGATTCTTCCAGTACGAAAGGCCGCCGCTCTTTCCGGGGAACCGCCGACCTGAATAATGGGGACGTCCTTGATGGGCTCGAGACCTGCGGCCTTGAGAAGGACGCGGGCCGCTGTGTCCGAGGCGCTGCCAATCCGGCTTATGCCGATGTTCTTGCCTTTCAAGTCTTCAGCCGATCTAACGGACTCATGAACCACAAGCTCATAAGGGAGGGTGTTGATGTAACAGCCGACCAAAACCAGATTGGCTCCTCCCACTACGGCGCTGGCAACCCCACCACCCGTGGCATTCCCCACGTTGATGTCTCCTGCCACTATGCTCGCCACCGTTGTCGTCGTGGTGGGGATGAAGACCAACTCAACGTCCAATCGCTGTTTTTGGTAAAATCCCTTTTCTTTGGCAACGTACCATATCGCGTTGCTATCCAGGGCGCTGTATGCAATCTTTATCCTGTCTTGGGCTCCAGCCTCGCTCCAGCCCAGAAAGAAAGTCAACAACAACAGACCCGTTTGTTTCCGAATCTTGCTTCTCGTCATCATAGATCCACCTAACAACTTCCGCTTCTTGGCAGGGAATCAAGCTTTGTAGACCTTGAGCGGTATGCAATGGTCCAAGGCCGACGAGATGACATCGAACTTGCTCATGTCAAAGGGCAGCAACCCGTTGAAATTCACACCAATTCCTGTCGAGAGCGGTTTGCCCCTGGCCCAATGGCCGGCATTCCCCGCAACGCCGATCACCTCCGGATGAATACATTCGGTAACCCGGGCCACGGCTTTCACGCTCTTGACCGGCGATTCCAACCGGATAGTATCCCCATCCTTGATCCCTTTTCGCTCGGCAAGTTTTGTGTTTATGAGTACGCCGTAAGAGTAGGGAAGCTTTTGGCACAGCTCGTTGATCCACGCGTTGGCATTGCCATGTGCCCCATACGCGTAGGGTAGCTTATAGCTGACGCCTATGGCATCGATCTCTCCCCGGCGAATCTGTTCAAAGGAGTCGCAAGGCCGCCACTCGGGCATCGGCTCGTAATCCGAGAGGTCCCAATCGAGGCCCATCGCCGTGAGAACCGTTTGGAGCTCCTCACGCAGCCCGATGAAATGCTCCAGATAGATGGGAATCCGAGCTTTGATGAAGCGACCGGGGTAGCGCTCTTCGACATCCCGCTCATGCACCAAGACCCCGTTTTTTTTGAACCAGTCCCAACCGTGCTCCTCACCATAGAGACTCTTGGCGTGCCGGTCAAAAATCTCCGCCTCGGTGTAACGTTTGCCGGCTTCAAGCAAATAGGGAGGTTTGAGCGCTGCGGACTCCCTCCGGCGGCTTCAACGCCGCTTGCTGAATGTGATGGAAACCGACAGGATCTCCTGCCAGCGCATCCCCCGTTCCCGCATCCACGTGGGAGCCATGAAAAGCGTTCGCCTCCAGATAGGTCGGCATCGGCAGCACGATATCATCCAGCTCGTGGGTCTCGTGAATCTCCAGGGCAAAACCCACCACCAGATCGATACTCTTGTACCAATCGACCACTGCCTGGGTGTCACCCCAACCCCCCATCACGTAATTCGCCGGGGTGTGAATCAACAGCTCTATCCTGTGATCCATCCCGTATTTGCCGGGGTCCTTGAACACCTCTGGAATAAGCGTCCTGGTGTGACGCGCGGCCGGAAACAGCTCAAAGAGGTCCCACCGCCGAGGGGCGGTAACGGCGCGGCCGGGGAAGGCTCCAAGATTCCCGACCGCGCGACCGGTTGAGCCACGGTTCTGAAGCATCCCATCGTCCCCCGCTTCCGGCCACGACCTGACAGGCCAGTTGTGGGCCACGTCGGTGGCGTGTCCGCTGCCCACGACGCCCACCGCCCCTACCACCAGGTTCATCAGTGTCAGACTCCAACTGTGGTGCCAGGCATGCCTGTGGCCTTGCGGTCCCCTCATCCACTCAACATTGACCGGACGATAGGGCACATCAACGCCGCCGATCTTGAGCGTGGCGCCAACCTGCGCAGCCTCCCCAAATTCTCTCGCGATTCGCCTGATGGTCCTGGCGGGAATAGAGGTGATTTCCTCCACCCGCTCAGTCGGATATTCCGCCGCGCGCGCCTTGAGCAATTCAAAGGCCGGCCTCGCCTCCTGCTCCTGAACCCGGTACTCCCCTTCCAGCGCCGGCTCCTTCAGCATCGGATCGTCATACGTCTTTACCCGGCCGTCGCTCAGATCATGCAGAAGCGGTTTCCCGGTTGCCGTGTCGCGGACGTATTTGCCGTTCGCCCCCACCAGATAGGCCGCGTTGGTGTGGTGTTTGAGGAACTCGACATCGTAAATTTTTATTTCATTAAGAAGAACATTCAGCATTCCGAGGCCGAAGGCGGCATCGGTTCCGGGACGGATGGGAAGCCACTCATCAGCCTTGGCCGCTGCGTTATTTCCCACAGGGTCCACCACCACCAGCTTCATGCCCCGCTCCCGGGCCGCAGCACACTCGGGCACGAGCCTGTTGAAAGCCTCCCGCGTGGCGATTCCCATCTGCGTTCCGCAGTCAATCAGGTAGTTGCAGTGGGCAAAATCGGGCTCCGTGTGAAACCCGCCGGCTGTGATATGTTGGATCGAGTGAATCGTCTTGCCGCACGTGGGAGAGACCCCGGTCTGGATGTACGGCGTGCCAACCGCCGGCCCCAGGGCCCCCAGCCAGGTACGTAGATCGTTGCCTCCCCATAGCTGAAGGTAGAGCTTCCGGGGATCTTCCTGGCAGACTTTCCGCATCTTCCTGGAAATGATCTCTATCGCCTCTTCCCAGGCGATCTCCTCCCACTTGGGATCGATCCCGATCCCCTTTTCCGGCTTTGTCCGTTTCAGGGGTCTGGTTACCCGGTTTGGGTTGTAGTGATTGATGATTCCCGATTTGCCCTTGGCGCACATCCGGCCCTGGTTCTTGGGCGAATCGGGATTTCCGATCACGTTCAGCACTTTTCCATCTTCCACCTGAACGAGCACCGCGCAGCCGACCAGGCACATGCGACACGTAGTCGGCACCCAGTCGTGCGACGCCGTCTCCCGTCGCTGTCCACCAGGCCGGTGAACGGTGTGTGTATAGGCATCTCTCCCTTTAACAATGGTGACCACGTCTTTCCCCTTGTGTTACTGGTTACCCTACCCTCCCTCATAAGAGGGCAGCAGCATCAACTCCACCCTTCCACCGCGAAGGATGGTTTGGGCACTCTCCAGTTCCCCCATGTGCACTCCATCAATAAACACCGCCACGTGGGGTTGAAAGGCCCCTTTCCTGGTCAGCGCGTTCCGTGCAAAAGTTTCCCCGCACATCACTCCGAGCTTTTCCGCGAGCATTTGGATCGTGCTTCCCTCGGGAAGTTCTACCCCGACCTCCCGTTCTCCGGCCCATCGCTTCAGCTCGCCCATCATAACTACTTTTACCGCGATGAAATTCATGTCGCCCGCTTCTTCGGCGCTAATCACGATCGGCGTGGACCGACGGGACCGCCGCCCGTGCCCTTCTATAAGATTGAGAGGAGCTCTCTGACTCCCGGGGCAGTGTCGATCCGATGCAGCGCTTCCAATAAGGCCGTAGCCTGTTCCGACCCCAGTACGGGTGAAACACAATCCAAGAACTTCCTGTCAACCTCCTCATCGCTCAAGAGAAGGGGAGAATGCCCGCGAATTCGGGTGGCCTTCTAGTGAAATAGGGGTCGGAGAATAATTTTCAATCAGATAACCTCAAAAGGTACTCTGACCCCCAATTTCAGCAACTCTTTCCTCTCCACGGAATTAACGGCCTCCCGCCGTTCTCGAAAGGCCCGAGCCTCGGCTTTTGTGATCCGACGCTTCATCTTCAGCCGGATCTTATAATATCACTTTTTCCAGCCGAAAACTCACCCGTATTAGGGATATTCTCTCATTTTCGGAATTGGAAACGGTGCCAGAACGGGGCCAGAAGGCTTGACAGACAGGAAAGATGAAATGGTGGCAGCGTCAACCCACGTTCCTAGCGAAATCCTTCAACGTAAGCCCAAGCCCTTCCGGGCTCTTCCAAGTTCGCGCGGACTTTGGGAGAGGTAAGGTACATAGCCCAGGAATTCAATTATTCGGGACATAGAGCGGCCCGGAGGCCTGGTTTCGTTGCGCTCCCAACGGTAAATGGTGGTAGGGTTCACCCCTATCTTCTCCGCAACCTCCCTCTGCCAAAGGCCTAGCTCCAGCCTCCTTCTTCTGATATGGTTTCCTAATCTCTTGAGTTCCCCAAAGTCAGCCGCACCATCGCCGACCTGGAGGGCTCAGAGGAAATCCAGCCCGCCCACGTCTCCGAGGCCATCCAGTATCGGAGTTTGGATAGGAGATTGTAATCACAAAAGGGTTCGAGTCTGCTCTTGGCTCTTTATGAAATTACCGGGGTCGATTTCTGAAGTGTGGCGTTGAATCAGGTGATGATTTCTGGATAATCTCAAGCTGCATAAGCTCACTTCACAAGTAAGGTGCGCTTGCGTGGAGAGCCCATAAGAAAGGCAAATCTGGCAAGGCGACCTTGAGGGAGATAGGGAAACTTATGGCACGAAGAAAGAGATTGAAAATCTGGCAAATCTGGCACGTCGAGTTCGCACGACTGGCTTCGCGCCGTACTAATGGCGACCGTCGCTGTTATCAGATAATCGCTCGCCTTGATCGTGGAGGGAAGAACTATTGGGTTGCGGTCGACACAACAGCCGATCCGCCGATGTGGGCGTCCTTTGCCGTGTTCGACGATTATGGTCGCGAAGTCGAGCCCGACAAGGGTATGTCGAGACTTCTGTCGAAGCGATGTTTACACAAATGTTTTTTCAAAACACATACCCTACAGGAGAACCCATGAGAATCCCTTATGTTTCACTGCGATTCCTATGGGTGTTTTTACGTGGAAAGAGGTATCCATGACATACGTAGAGAACACGCCAGGGCCTACTTCTAAGGCATCAGAGCGTCTTAAGAACTTCATTCAAAAACAGATGCGGATGTCTCACCCTACCAGCCCGTGATGATAAAGACCCTCCTCGGCAACGCTGGACGAGTCACTATCCGCGAAGTTGCCTCTGCCTTTCTGGCCCACGACGAAAGCCAGATTGAGTACTACGAGCACATCACCAAGCAGATGCCGGAACGTGATTTTCAGCACTGAATCAATACATTGCGCTGGTCCGACCCCGCTCTGCGTATTCTGGCTTGTCCCGATGTGATGATCAAAACTTATTGAAATGTCTTCCTGGCGTAACAAAAACTGACGAGACGAAACCGGCGGCCCATTTACAACAGTTCTCGAAGGTCTAGGAGCCGGGCCTGAATCTCGGCCCAGGACGGATAAGGGCCATAGCAAAGCATCCGGCACTGTGCCTGGTACTCGGCGCTGATGGTGGCAGCCAGGTCCGCCGGCGGAAACGGCGCGTCGCTATTGGCAAAGCGCATCTCACCCGGATGGAAGTAGCTTTTGGGAAAATGGACGCGGCTAATTTGGTCGTAATCCTCCTTGATCGCCGCATACTCGGCAGACTTGAGCATGGCGATCACTTCCGGGTGTGCGGCGAGCTGGAACAGATCGTAGTAATGTCTTGCATAGGATCCAAGCTTCTGGCCGTCGCGTTTGAGCAGCTCTACCTTGCTGTGAATGGCGAACATCTTTTCGATGAAGGTTCGCCGAAAGTGCAATAATAGCAGTGGAAATGTTCCTTCGTCGTCCGCTTCCAGGGAGTGGCCACTCTCCTGGAGAAATTGGGAAAGGTACGAGCGCAGCTCGACGATGGCGGTCGGTTGACGACCACTAGCCGTGCCGGCTTCGACCAGGACACGGTTAGCGACTTCACCGGGTCCACCGAAGTGCTTGGTGTATGAGAACCGGTCGCTTCGGCCGAAGCCACCGATGGTTTGACCTTCGTTCGGCAGAAGTGTCAACGCTGGGTGTGCACCGACAGCGTCGCGCAGCTTTTTGGCCTCGCGATCAATGGCCCTCTTTCCCAGAGGAGGCTTGAAAGCCATGGGATCGAGGAAGATGTCGATGTCTTCTGAAAACCGCTGAATTAGATTCCAGCCTTTCGCCAGGCTTGTTCCGCACTTGAAGATAATTTTGTCTCCGGCAGTGGCGGCGATGATTCGTAGCGCTTCCGTGACGTAGTAGTCCTTTTCAATGATCGCTGGCCGCAATCCCCGGTGCCGAAAGTGCTCCGCCGCCTGTAGTGTCGCTTGGTCGAAGTCGGAGTGTTCGAAAAGTTTCACCGCCAGCTACGCTCCTTGCAAGTGCGGCAGGTTTCTTTCCAAGCTGTTCACCGATGGCGCCCATGATCGCGCGGACGCGGGGAGGCTCAGAGGCGGCAATTTTGAGCAGGCGCTCAAACTGACCTTTCTCCGCGAGGATCGCGACGGTTC
Organism: Deltaproteobacteria bacterium; assembly: GCA_016193385.1. The sequence goes on along the minus strand of JACPSF010000174.1, from coordinate 1,565 downwards.
TGCGGACGGTTTCTTCCGGCGGCAGTTCGCTGGTTTTTGCGCCCCGGCGCAGGAAGTCGAGGAGGGCCGCCTCGCGATCGGAAAGGCCAGCCCATGACTCCGGCCTGCGGGTGTGGATGATTGTGTCCTTGCCGACGAGCTTTCTGGGCAGGCTGAGGGTGTTGGTGGAAACCTCGGCACGGCTCGCGGTCTGGGTTGTGAAGCCAAGAAGATTGGCGGCCGCAATCCCTGACGGGAAGATTTGCTTGTGTCGGGACGCGAGCTCCTGGATCTCCGCGGGGTTTGGGAGACTCTTGCCGAAGGTCGTTTTGCGGGTGCGGTAATACACCCCCTTGCTCAGCCGTTGGAGTTTCCCCTGGCGCGTGAGGCGTGACAGGGCCTGTGCCACGGCCGTGAAGGGAAGCTCCCGGAAGTCTTCAAGCCGCCACAGCCGCTCACCGCCTCGTTCGATCCGCTGGCGGACTATGATCGCGACCCGGCGTGTTCCGGCTGACGATGTGGTGCGGGCTGCCATGTGCAGAGCTTAGGTCTTTCCGTGGCGGGTGTCAAGTTTTTCTGCAATAAAACTTGACATCTAAGGGATGATTGCGGCGATCGCGGCAAGCTCGGCGCGCGCGTTCGTGTCTTGTGCAGCGCACACGCGCTTTCCTATGCGGGCCGTATTGCGACCTTCAAATTTCCCGCCGCGTGTCACACACGCAGCGGGAACAGAATTTTTTCGCGGCGGTGATTTCTTAACCATTTTTTTCAACCGCGGAGGTGTTTTTGTAACCGGCGCCGATCCCGCGCAAACTTCAGGAGAAACGCCTTGCGATGGCAGCGGTGAGTGACGTGCCAGACATAGTCGGGGCAAAATGGCGGTTGGCGCGCGGCATCGTTTCTCTTAGAGCGCGCTTTTCACAGTCAAAAACGCACCTCTAAGCCTCTAAACCCGCCCTGTTTACGTCATTTCCATCGCTGAGAATCAACAGATTGCGTTGGTCCGACCCCGCTCTGCGACTCTACAACATCGCTTGCGCCGATGAGTAGCAAACTCGAATGCGAGATCCAAGACCTGAGACCCTATTCACGCTATTTAAAACCCCAGCTAGGCGATAAGAGAGTAAAAAACACTGGCGTCAGCGTTCGAGCTGCGTTATGTTGGGGTTCGATCATGCACCCCGAGCAATCGAGCGCTAGAGGCAGCAGCCAATGAAACGAAGCGCTGAACGCATTCTTACCACCCATGTCGGCAGCTTGCCGCGGCCGGCGGACTTGCGCGCCATATGGGCGAAAAAAACGATCACGCCGGAGGACGAAGCGGCGCTGCAAACGCGGCTGCGCTCGGCCATCGGTGAAGTCGTGCGCATGCAGAAAGACATCGGCATCGACATTCCCAACGACGGCGAGTTCGGCAAGCCCATGCGTGCGTCCACCGATCGGGGTGCTTGGGGCAATTACATCTTCGACCGCGTCTCCGGCTTCACGCCGACTTCGGCAGAGACCATGGCACCCGATACCGCGAAACCCGGCGCGCCGATGCGCATCGTCGGCGTGCGCTGGGAGCAGCGCGAGTTCGCCGAATT
>JACPSF010000173.1 GCA_016193385.1 Deltaproteobacteria bacterium | reverse complement strand
TGATAATGCCCACGGTAAGCCCGCGAACGCTTTGGCCGATGCTCGCGGAATATTCGGGGATCGGCTCATCGGCGCTGAGCGGGTCTTTGGGGTCGTGCCCCGCTACCGCCTGCAAAACCAAGCCGCAATCCTCTACCGTCTTGGTGAATATCCCGATGTGGTCCGTCGAGTCCCCCCCGGTCCCGGGGACATCCCCAAACCGGCTCACTCGACCGTAGGTCGGCTTCAAGCCGGCGACTCCACACATTGAGGCGGGATTCCTTACCGAGCCCATGTTGTCCGTTCCGATAGAGGCCAGACAGATGCTCGCCGCAACAGCGGCCGCCGAGCCCCCGCTTGATCCTCCGGTAATCCGCTCCAAATCCCAGGGATTACGAGTAGTGCCATAATAGGGATTGATCGTCGTACCTCCGCTCGCCCATTCGTGCATATTGGTCTTGCCCAGAACGATAGCCCCGGCTTCCTTGAGCCTGGACACAACGGTCGCGTCAAAATCCGGCACCCAATCCGCGAGGATCTTGGACCCGGCCGTGGTTCTCACTCCCTTCGTCGCTATGTTGTCCTTGATCGACACGGGGATGCCATGAAGGGGACCGCGATAATGCCCGTGCTGTATTTCGTCTTCCGCTCTTCTGGCGTCAGCCAAGGCCTGATCCGCCGTCAATGTCATGTAGGCATTCAGCTTAGGATTGATTCTGTCGATACGTTCGAGAAAGAGACGCGTGATCTCAACCGGAGACACCTCCCTCTTCATGATTCGAGCCGAGCAATCGGCAATGGTCATCGTCTCCAGTTCATTTTCCGTCATTGTTTCACCCTCCTGTCCACGCGCGTCCAAGGCATGATCCCTGCCAGATCGATCTCATGGAGAGGTTGCAACATACGCCTGACCTCTTCCGCCTGGGTTGCAACAAGCTTGATCTCGTCCGCACTCAAGCCAAACCCGTATTCGGCGTTGAGCCTTTTAATGACTTCTTCCATTTTAGATCTCCACGACTAAAAATAAATTTCTGGCTACCTCTTGATAAGGATAGCGTTAATCTTCTTCGCCAACTCCGGCCCTCTTTTAACGATAAAGTCTACGTCCGGCATGATCGTCTTATGCTTTGAAGCGTACTTGGCTGCGGGGGTATCGGACCTGAACATGGAGGTTGTGCTCTGGTATTTGAGCTGAATGTCCTGCCCTTCCTTTGTCAACATCGCCGCTGCGACAAGGGCCGCGGCATTGGGATGACGGGCCCCTTTTGGCACCAGGAGAATATTGACCCAGACGAGAGCTGGCTCCACCTGATCTGCCACGTCGATCGGCGCGCCGAGGTCCTCTTTTGCAGAGAGTGTCCGTTCCCGATGTTGTCCCCAAGCCAGCGGGGTCTCTCCGGAAACAACCCGCTCGTGGACCTCTGGAAAACGGCCCAGTTTAGGATTGAGTTCCATTAGTCTTTTCAGGTAGTTGAATGTTCTTTCTTCACCCCAAGCATTCGACTGAGCAAATACTAACCACGGCCCGGGATAAATAGGCAGCCCGAGCCGGCCCTTCCACCTGCGGTCGAGAATATCCTCCCAGGACTTCGGTACGTCCTGGGTCTTGACGGCGCGGCTATTGTATGCGGGAACAACGAAGCCGGTGTGGCTGATCAGGGCCAGGCCGTTATACTCCACATCCTGAGCCTTGATGTGGGGGAAAAGTTCGCGCCATGGCACGGCTTCGATTACTTTTTCCCTATAAAGCGGCACCGCCGACTCGGAAATTTGGTACATGAGATCAAAGCTTGGTGGCGCAGCGGCCTTAATCTCAGTTAACACCTTCGTTACAGATGCCGGGAAGCTTAGAGCATTATCCAGCTTCACGCGGATCTTCACGCCGAAATGTTTCTCGGTAACAGCCTCCATGTCTCGCAGCATGTCGCTCGTACTTAACGAAGTGGCCGGATCGGGCCCCTGATAGACCATTTCTCCCTCTTGGGCGGCTTTTTTAATCGTCTCCGCAAGGTTCGGCTTGCCTGGACCGGCCGTGAAGGCCGTGCCGACAGGAAAAATCGTGAACAGCGTCAGGCCCGTCACCATCCCTAACAGTCGCTTTGCAGAGTCAGATTTCATCATCCGTGTTCCTCTCTTCCCTGTCTCTTGTAGGATGCCGTCAGCGCAAACATATGGCACGATAGTATTTTCTGTCAAGGCGCATATTTCAGGAAAGCGAGTTGACACCTCGAGTTAACGCTGCTAGCTTTGCGCTGCTCTCAAGTACGAGCGTTTCAGGTAGAATTATGCAACGGCTTTTTTTACCCTGTACCTGTGGCGATGATGAGGAGGTTTTATGATCATCGATATCCATGCCCACTTCACACCCCCGGAATGGATCGACGAGTTGCGGCGAAACGGCGCCCGGTATGGATGCGAGCTCCGCGAGGACACGCCCGGCCGTCCTTCCCTGCGGCTCGGTGATGAGAAGCCGGCTGCGTTCTTGCCATCCCTCTCCGATCTGCCCGTACGCCTCAAGACCATGGCCCAACGCGGCTTGGAATATCAGGTCTTGTCGCCGGCGATGAGCCTCGTCGGCTACAACTTGCCGGAGGCCCAGGGACAGGCGCTGTCGAGGCTTTTCAATGAAGCGGTCGCTGCCACCGCCAAAACGTCTGACGGGCGGTTGATTCCGGCCGCGACAGTGCCGATGCAATCCGGCCGCGCTGCGGTCGAAGAGCTCGATTACGCCGTAAAAAAACTGGGTATCCGTATGGTGGAGATCGGCACCAACGTCAACGGGGCGAATCTGGATGAAAAGGAATTTCAGTCCTTCTTCGCACGAGCGGCGGACCTGGGGGTGTTGGTGCAGCTTCATCCACATCAGGATTGCGTGGCGGGAGTTGAGCGGTTGCCCCGCTACTATCTCAGCAACCTGATCGGCAATCCGACTGACTCCGCAATCGCGGGGGCGTCCTTGATCTTCGGGGGAGTATTGGAGAAATTGCCATCGCTTAATGTTTGTCTGGTACACGGCGGGGGCGCATTACCCTACCTGCTTGGCCGGCTTGCTTACGGCCATTCCGCGATTCAAGTCGCCCACACAGTACCCGAGTCCCCGAACAAATATTTCCGCCGCTTTTACTTCGATACCTTGGTCCATGACCCGCGCGCGCTCAGGTTCCTCAACGAAATGGCAGGCCCGGAGCGTCTCATGCTCGGGACCGACTACCCGTACGACAACACCGGCGAGAAAGATCCGCTCGGGGCACTGGATCGAGCCGGACTGGCAGGCAACGAAGCCATCCTCGGAGGAACCGCGGCGCGACTGTTAGGCATAGAAAAGAGGTAGCAATGAGCGATAGCGACACCAACCGAGAACACTTAAAGGGGACCTGGCAGGAGCAGCACTCCTACTCCCTCGCGGTCAAAACCACGGGCAAGACGACCATTTACCTGGCCGGGGTCGGAGCCTGGGAAGACGAATCGGGAAAATCTCTCGACGGCGATTTTGACGGCCAGACAAGGGCCGTCTTCAATCAGATCCGCAAAACCCTCGGAGAAGCCGGGGCGAACCTGGATGATATCGTCTCGATGACGGTCTTTGTCACGGATATGAAGTACCGCCCCCGCTTCATCGAGATTCGGAAGGAATTCTTCGCCAAGGGCTACCCGGCCAGCGCCCTGATCGGCATCAAAGAACTTGCCCGGCCCCCGATGATGATCGAGATTCAGGCAACCGCCGTGATCGACTAAAACAAGCCTGCGGCAGCCCGACCTCTACCTCTTGATAAGCACCGAGCTCACCTTCTTCATCATTTCCGGCCCCTTCTCCAGGAAGTAATTCGCGTCGATCTTGATCACTTTGTGCTTGGCGACGAATCGAGCCGCCGGCGTGTTGGGCCTATACATCGAGGTGAGGTTCTGATACTTCAACTGCAGCTCCTGCCCCTCCTTCGTTAGCATCGCAGCCGCCACCAGGGCCGCAGCGTTGGGACGGCGCGCGCCCTTGGGCACGAAGAGGAGATTGGTCTGAACCAGCACCGGTTCCACGTTGCCGGCAACATCCACAGGAGCTCCCCGTTGTTCTTTGTGATACAGGGTGCGCTCGCGCTGGCTCACCCAGGCTAAGGGAGTCTCACCCGAGACAAGTCGTTGCAGCACCTCTGGATAGCGGAGCAGCTTGGGGCTCAATCCCAGCAACTTGTTCAGGTAGGCGAATGTTCTTTCCTCGCCCCAGGCGCTCGGCTGGGCAAACATGATCCAGGGCTCCGGAACAATGACCAAACCCACATTCCCCTTCCACTTAGGGTTGAGAATATCGTCCCACTGCTGGGGTACATCCTGCGGCTTCACCGAGCTTGAGTTATAGGCTGGCATCAGCGTGTAACTCGTGTTGATGACGGCGAGGCCTTTCCATTCCACATCCTTCGGCGTCAGGTGTGAAAAAAGCTCGAGCCACGGTATGGGCTCAATGGCCTGCGCCTTATAGAGCGCTGCTCCAGACATGTCTGTCTGGTACATCAGGTCAAAGGTCGGAGGCCCTCCTGCCTTAATTTCAGTCAGCGCCTTGGCGCTGGCGGCGGGAAAGGTCGGCACGGGCTCGAACTTTACTCTGACCTTTACACCGAAATGCGCCTCCGTCACCGCGCCCATGTCCCGGACCATGTCCGGGGTGGGCAATCCGGTCGCCGGATCCGGACCCTGGTAAACGACCTCTCCTTCCTGAGCCGCCTTTTTTATCATATCGGCGAGTTTGGGATTTAGCGGCGCAGCGGCCAGCGCGTTCTCAAAAAATAACAACAGGATCGTAGCCGTAGCCGCAGCCGTCACGGAACACAATCTTGAGTCTGACATGAAGAGCACCTCCTTGTCGCTCGATGGTTACCTGGGACCTCGGGTCAAAGCCGGCGGTCCCGTTTACTTCTTTTTCATGATGATTTCTTGAAACTTCTTCGATAGCTCGCCGCCCTCTCTGACAATGAAGTCTACGTTGACCCTGACCACTTTGTGCGTGCTAACGAACTCGGCCGCCGGCGTGTTCGGCCTCCACGCCGAGGAAAGGTTGCGGTATTTGAGCTCCAGGTCCTGTCCTTCTCTGGTCAACATCGCGGCCGCCACCAGCGCCGCGGCGTTCGGGCGACGCGCCCCCTTCGGAACACAGAGAGCGTTGGTTTGCAGTATAGCTGGCTCCACCTCTCCGGCGACGTCAACCGGAGCCTTGAGCCGCTCCTTGGCGTCGAGTGTCCGCTCGCGCTCACTCATCCACGCGATCACCGTTTCACCGGAAAGAACACGCTCGTGCACCTCCGGATAGCGGCCCAATTTGGGATTATTCTCCATCAATTTTTTCAAATAATTGAGCGTCCTTTCCGCACCCCAAGCATTGGTCTGGGATAGAATCATCCAGGGGTCAGGGTAAATGGGCATCCCCAGCTTCCCCTTCCATTTGGAGTTGAGAAAATCTTCCCACTTCTTGGGAACATCCTGGGGCTTAACGAGGCGAGTGTTATAGACGGGTGCCAAGACATAGCTGGATCTTATCACCGCCTGCCCGTTCCATTCCAAATCCTTCGCGGTGATATAGGGAAAAAGTTCTACCCAGGGAATCGGCTCAAGCGCTCTGTCTTTGTACAGCGGCACCCCGGACAACTCCGTCTGGTACATCAAGTCAAATGTGGGCGGCGCCCCGGCCTTAATCTCGGCCAGTGTTTTAGCCGTGGACGCCGGATAGCTCAGGGCGTTATCGACCTTTATTCTAATCTTCACCCCAAAGTGCTTCTCGGTGGCGGCTTCCATTTCCCGCAGCATATCCTGCGTGGGCCGGGCATTGGACGGATCCGGACCTTGATAGACGATCTCACCCTCCTGAGCGGCCTTTTTTACCATCTCGGCAAGTCTGGCCTTTGCCGGCTCGGCTGCCGCCGCGCTTCCAGTATGGGAGAAGCCAAGCACCATCAATACCGTGATCGCAAAGAACAAAAGCTCTGAACATCCCGAATTTCGCATCAGTACCACCTCCTCATTTTGGGAATCAGCAGTAGACAGGGAAACTATAGTGACGGATTTAAATAAGTTGACATCAAATCCCCCCTCACCCCCCTAAATCCCCCTCGATCCCCCTTT
>JACPSF010000172.1 GCA_016193385.1 Deltaproteobacteria bacterium | reverse complement strand
ACCGGGGCATTCTTCATGGTCGTCCCGACCTTTGGCTCCATTGACGCTGCCCTGGAGGCGGTTGGATTTGTGGGCGGCGTCGGAAAGTGGGTTGTGACGACGCGGATCGTGCTTCCCTTAGTAGGCCCGGCGTTACTTGCGACCGCCATTTACTACTTCGTCCTTGCCATCGAAATGTTCGATTACCCGGGCATGATCGGCCTGCCTGTGCGGATCTTCGTGTTTTCGACGTGGCTATACTGGCTCACTCACCCGCCAACGGATGCCGATCCACAATACGGCGAGGCGGCCGCTCTCAGTGTGCTCGCTTTCATGGTCGTGGCTCTGCTTAGCTTCTTCTACCTCTGGTCGGTCCGTCGCGGTGAGAAGTACGCTGTGGTTACGGGAAAACGTGGACAGCAAGCCACCATCCGTTTGAGCCGCCGTGCAAAGGCGCTGGCGTGGGCCTTTATCAGCGTTTACATGGCGATCGAGATGGTCATTCCGGTCTTCATGCTGATCTGGGTTTCCCTGTTGCCCTACGTACAGCCCTTCTCGCTTGAGGCGCTTAATTCTGTAAGCTTAAAAGCTTACAGGACTGCTTTTCAGGAATTACCGCTGGTGTTAGTCAATAGCTTGACCATGATGCTTGCCGTGTCGACGCTCGTCGTGGGCATAGCTACGTGCATCGCTTGGCTCACCACCCGGACCCAGTTCGCTGCTAGAAAACCGACCGAGCTTGTAGTGATGGCGACCGTTGCGGTGCCCAGTATTGTCGTGGCGCTCGTGTTTCTGTACATAGGCATCTCGATCTATAAGATTGTTCCGATCTACACAACCATTTGGATCATAGTGCTTGCGTTGGCGACCCGGTCCCTCGCCTGGGCCAATCGGACTATATCGAGTGCCATGCTCCAGGTTCACCAAGAGCTTGAGGAAGCCTGCCTTATCTCGGGTGTCCCGCGTGGCCGGTCTTTTCTCTCGATCCTCGTGCCCACGGTGAAGCCTGCCTTGATGTTCTCCTGGTTCTGGATAGCGCTCTTGGCCCTGCGGGAGCTGAGCGTGCCGCTCATGCTCGCGCGACCGAATACTCAGGTGATCTCGACTGCCATATGGGGGTTTAATGCCTCAGGGTACGTGTCTGTCGCCAGCGCCATGGGGGTGATCCTGCTGCTCTTTATCGGCTGTCTGGTGGTCGCCTTCCACTGTTTTGCCGGTCGCTCTTCGATTTAGACGAGAGGGTCGCAGGTGGTTCGGGTAGACCGGCTCAGAAAGATGTTCCCCGCCTCTGGCAGAAATGAACTGCCCGTGGGAGCGGTGCAAGAGGTAAGCTTTGAGTTGGTCGAGGGCGAGTTCTACGTCCTGCTCGGTCCATCCGGCTCAGGGAAAACGACTACACTGCGCTGTGTGGCCGGGCTGGAGGAGCCGACCGACGGCGAGATCCTCATCGACGGCCAGCTCGTCTTCTCCCGTTCACAGAGTATCTTTATCCCACCCGAGGACCGGCCGGTGGCAATGGTCTTCCAGTCATACGCGCTCTGGCCGCACATGAATGTGTTTAACAATATTGCGTTCCCTCTTCGCTATGGGTCACGGCGCCTCCGCAGCCAAGATGTTAAGCGGCGTGTGGTAGAAGTTGTGGAGCTGCTGCGTTTAACAGAGCAGATCTACCGTCCGGTAACCCGCCTCTCGGGCGGGCAACAACAACGCGTCGCCCTGGCGCGGGCGCTTGCGCTTGAGCCGAAGCTGCTCCTGATGGATGAGCCTCTGTCCAATCTTGACGCGAGGTTACGTGCGCAGCTGAGGATGGAGTTGACGCGCCTTACGAAGCGGATCCGTATCACAACGCTCTACGTGACGCATGATCAGGCAGAAGCCATGGTGATGGGAGACCGCATCGCCGTGATGGACCGCGGGGTGATATGTCAGGAAGGATCGCCGCAGGATCTATACCATTGCCCGAAGAGCATGTTTGTTGCCCGGTTTCTCGGTGACATGAATTTTTTCGAAGGCACCGTGCAGTCGGCACAGGAGGGGGTCGCGTCGGTCTCCACGGTAGGCGGAGTGTTGACGGTGACACGAACAGACAGCGCTCCCGCCACTGGCCCGGTGTGGGTCGGCGTCCGGCTCGAAGATCTGACACCGGCCTCTGGTCCCGGCCAGAATGTGCTGCGGGCCTGTGTGACCGCGCGCCACTTCCTGGGCGACGCGTTCCTCTATGAGGTCCGGGTCGGTCCCAGCAGTCTCCAGATGAAGCGACCGCCATCAGACCTGTTCGAGCCAGGTCAGGAAATCTGGCTTCACCTGCCGCCTGAATGCACGCTGGTTTTTCCTTCCGAGGACAGCGCACCCCACATCGAAGAGGTGACTGACGAACCCTCTCTCTCTTCACATGAACCATAGGAAGACCACCATCCGTCTGGGCACGAAAAAGGATTTCAAGCCGATAGTGCCGCGCACGGAGCACCATTGCATCCGCCGCGGCGGACATCACGGGCACGTGTTCGACGATGGCCCGCCGCCGACTTTTTTCCCGCTTGACGCCGGCCCCTGGTTTCGAATAGCCTCAGGCAGCTTTTTGACAGACGGGCATTTTTGTTAGCCGAGTTAAAATGATAACGCTGAAGCCGGCGAATCGAGTGGAAATCCTGAGCGTCATGGACAATTCACTGGATGTCCTGATGTCGAGCACGCCCGTCGCCAAGAGAGCGCCTCGCTTGAGGGATGCGTTTTCCCGCCCTCAGCTCCGTGCCGAGCACGGGGTGTCCATGCTCGTGACCGTGGAGTCCGGAGAGAAGAAGGACGCCTTTCTCTTCGATACCGGCGTAAGCGTCGAGGGCGCGCTGCATAACATGGACGTGCTTGAGGTCAAGCCGCCGGAGCTCCACGCGATTGTCCTGAGCCACGGTCACACCGACCATACCCGAGGCCTCATCGGGCTAACGAAGCGTTACGGCCGCGGCCGGTTGCCGATCGTCCTTCACCCGGATGCTTTTCTGAAGCGGAAGAACATCTTGCCGGACGGTCATGAGGCGGCGGAGCACATCCCACCCGACAGAAGGGATCTGGAAGCCGAAGGGTTCGAGGTGATCGAAGAGCGCGGGCCGACGGTTCTCATGGAAGGCATCGCGCTTATCACCGGACAGATTACCAGAACCACTCCATTCGAGAAAGGTCATCCGTTCCAACATGCGGAGGTGAACGGACAGTGGGAGAAGGATCCCTGGATCCACGACGATCAAGCCGTGGTGATCCATGTGAAAGACAAGGGTTTGGTGGTTTTGACCGGATGCGGCCATGCGGGAATGATCAATACATTGCTTCACGCGAGGACGATCACGGGTGTTCAAGAAATTTATGCGGTGATCGGTGGGTTTCACCTCACCGGTTCTATCTTCGAGCCCATCATCCCTCCGACCATCCAAGCGCTCCAGGAGATCGGCCCGAAGGTGGTCGTGCCCCAGCACTGCACGGGCTGGAAGGCGACCTTTGAAATCGCCCGCCAGTTCCCGCAAGCGTTCATCCCGACAAGCGTCGGCACGCGGTATGTCCTGTAAAGAGCCCTGGGGTCGGCCCCTACGCACGCCCGGGCTTCAGCCTCGCCCCCTTCGGAACCCTTGATCGAAGTTGCGCATAGACTCATGCAACAATCGTAAAGACGTTTATATTGGACCGAGAACTCTTTTGTTTTTACTTCTGGTAGAGACTGGAGATGAAGCCGCTCTTTTCGATCTCTCTGAGGCTACTCGAATCGATGAACTGCTCGGCGCGGGCTTCTTTGGCCCTCGGGTCTCTTTGCCCCATCCAACCTAGAAGCATCTGCAGATCTTCAGATACTTGCCCATGATGCGCATGCTCTCCTCACGGTTGCTCTTAAAGTAATGGATCGCCTCAAGTACGGCCTTGAGGTACTGGGTGACGGTCTCGGGCTGCGATTTCAGAAACGATCGCGAGGTCGCAATGGCGTTCTGCGGAAAGTCGATCTTTACGGATAAAGGGTCGGCCAAGGTGGTGACGCCTATCTTCTTTGCCAAGATGTAGAACTCCGGGGTGATCACCGCGGACTCCACACTCCCCTTGGTCATCGCGGCCAGGCGGGTGCTGGTTCCACCCACCTGGAGAATGGTTACATCCTTATCGGGGACCAGCCCTAGCCTTTGGAGGATCAGCCGCGCGGCCAAATCCGAGGCGCTCCCGAAGCGAGAGATCGCAAGCCTCTTCCCCTTGAGTTGCTCGGCGCTCTTGATCTCCTTTTGAGCGATCAGGCTAAAGGCCGAGCGATTCTCCAACCCCGCAATGGAAACCACATCCGCGCCAGCCAAGCCGCTGCTGAGAATGACGCCTCCTCCGAGCTGGGCGATTTGAGTTTCGCCGGCGACCAGCGCCTGAATCGAAGTCGTGCCGCTCTCGATCAGCAGCACCTGCGTATCGAGACGGTGCTTGCTGAAGAGTCCCTTTTCCTTCGCCAGCCACACAGGGCTGTTGTTGGCCGTGATGGAGCTGTAAGAGACTTTAAGCTTGGTCATCTGTGCCGAGGCAGCGGCAACTTGAAATGACAGCAGCGTCAGGAGAGAGAAGAAGAAAACGTGCTTACTGCCCCTGTGCGTTCTCATTTTTCGTTAGACCTCCTCTCGGCATGAACTCAAGAAGAAGCCCGGTCACGACTCGATTGAACTCTTTCGCTTCTTCGGTCTGCGGCTTATGTCAACCGGAGCCAGGCATGCGACCTTCTTGAAACGATCGCTAAACACTATGGCGCCAGGGTGAGATGTGTCAAGCCCGGATCTCACGCGTCTATGGTTTGGCCTCCGTCGATAACCAGGGCGTGGCCCGTTACGAAAGAGGCTTCTTCCGATACCAGGAAGAGCACCCCGTAGGCGATCTCCTCTGGGCGCCCGAACCGCAGCAGCGCCCGATTGCTGGCGGCCATCCTGGCGCGCTGCTCCTCCGTAGCCTGAGGAAGCGTAGGACGCGGCGGGACTCCCCTGAAGCGCGGTGTCTCGATGGCACCCGGGCACACGCAGTTGACTCTGATCCCTTTGGGTCCATAGTCGAGAGCGATCTGGCGGGTCAGGTTGATAATGGCCGCTTTCGTGGCGCAGTAGCCGGGGTACTGTTCCGAAGCGAGGAGCCCGAAAGTCGAGGCTGTGTTGACGATGTTGCCGCGCCCCTTTTTGAGAAAGTGAGGGATGGCGGCGCGCACCCCGAGGAAGAGGGCGTTCAGGTTCAAGTTTATGACGAAGTTCCACTCCTCATCTGTCAGTTCGTGGATCATCTTGCGGATGCCGGTGCCGGCGTTGTTGAAAAGGATATCCAGATCACCGAATCGCCCCAGCGCGGTGCTTACCATCCGATCGCATTCTGGCTGAAGGGTAACATCGACTTGCAAAAAGACCGCCTGACCGCCGTCTTGCTCGATGAGTTTGTCGACTCTCGGGGTTATCGTTTCCTGGACGTCACAGCACACGACCTTCGCCCCCTCGCGCGCAAAGAGGCGAGCCGTAGCGCGCCCGATGCCGCTGTTAGCGCCAGTGACGATAGCCACTTTCCCCTGGAGTCTTCCAAGGCCCTTCCCAAGTCCGGGATGCTCATCCACGCTCGCGTTGACCATAGCCTTTCACCTCCTTAAATTTGAACTGAGCAATTTACTTACATGCTTGACTATCCCTTACCCCAATGCAAGGGAATTTCCAACCTAGACGAAAGGGGTCGAATCCTGTAATTTGCTGTTGCCGCATGAGAGGGTAGTCTGAGGAGGCAAGACCATGGCAAGTCGGGCTCTCGAGTTAAACGCGGTCAACTACGAGATGTTCCTCCATCGCCTTTGGGCAATCGGCGAAGAAGGACGGACTTCGATTCAGAGGGTCACCTCCTCTCCTATTGTTTCCCAGGGCGGCGAATGCATGGCATCGTTCTATACCTCAGACGGAGTTATGGTCCTTGCCTGCTCCGGTCACCTAAGATTCGCGGCCGCCACATCGGACGCCATCAAGAAACTCATCGATTGGTATGGACAGGGCCCGGGCTTTTACGACGGAGATCAGATCTTCTTCAACGATCCCTACATCGCCGGCGCGCATACCTTCGACATGATGATCATCAAACCCGTCTTCGACGGAGAAAAGCTGATCGCCTGGGTCGCTTCAAGCATTCACACGGCGGACACCGGCGGCGTGCTCCGCGGGCTCGCGAGCGAAGTCTATCACGAAGGAATCCGGATTCAGGGTTTGAAGGTCGTCGAAAGAGGCGAATTTCGCGAAGATGTATTCCGCTGCCTGACCCAGCAGTGCCGCGATCCGGAGTATGTCGGCATGGATGTAAAATCGCAAATTGCTTCCAATAACGTCCTGGCCAGGCGCTATCTGGAGCTGGCGGAGAAGTTCGGGCTTGAGTTCGTGTCCGCGGCAGGAAGGAAAATCATTGAGGATTCGGAAAAGCTGGCCCGCGCGCGGCTCCGCGGGCTTCCTGACGGCCACTGGGCATCTCGGGTCTTTGGCACCGCCTGGGACCGAAAAGAGGGGGAGATGAAGGCCTATCAAATCGTCTGCTCGATGACGAAAAAGGGCGAAGAGCTCTCCCTTGATTTCACTGAGACCAGCCCCCAAATGACGGACAGCACCAACTCGACCCTCGCCGGCACCACGGCACAAATCGCCGTGGTCCTCACGGATTTTCTTTTTTGGGACGTGCCGTGGAGCGACGGAAGATTGCGCCCGGTGGCGGTCAACGTACCCGAAGGGACCATCTTGAACTGTAGCTTCCCGGCGGCCTGCGGCGACGCGCCCGCGGTCGGCGTGCAAGCGAAGATCGCCGTGAGCGACTGTATCGCCAGGATGCTCTACGGCGGCGGCCATAAAGACATCAACGCTCCATGGCAGGGCGTTTGGTATGGAGGCGGGCCCGGCTTCTTTTACGGCGGGCACAACCGGAGCGGACTCGTCGTCGCCCAGGGGCTCTATGACGGCCACGGAGCCGGGCTGGGCGCCACGCCGACCCGCGACGGGGTCCATTGCGGCGGCAACATGAACATCCCTTCCGGCGGAATCAGCGATGTGGAACGCGTCGAGATGCAGTATCCGTTCCTCTACTTCACGCGCAATCTCCACAGAGACGGAGGAGCCCCCGGCAAACACGCCGGCGGCGCGGGCAGCTTCCGCATCTACATGATTTACGGCTCCCAGGACTGCAGCGTCAGCTACCGCGCTTACAGCCGATTGCCGGAAGGGGTGGGGCTGTACGGCGGACATCCCGCGGGGATTGGAGGGATTCGAGCGATCTTTGAAACCACCGGGAGGCCGATCATGGCCCGTCTGAAAAGCGGTTCCTATCCGACTCGACCGGAACAGATCGAGACCGAGGACTGGGGCACCGTCAGCCATCCCAAGGAAATGCGAGGAAGAGTAGCCCTCCCGGAATTTTGCATCGTGGCGGATTTTGTCGCCGGCGGCAGCGGATACGGAGACCCCCTGGATCGAGAACCCGGGCGGGTCGCGCGGGATGTCCGAGTGGGAATCGTCTCGCCGCGCGTTGCCAATGAAGTCTATGGCGTTGTTTTGCGCCGGGAGCACTGCCTGTCCGACGGAGAGGCAACAGAGAAGCGCCGCCGCGAGATTCGTGAAAATCGATTGCGTGAAGGAAAAGCTAGCTCGGGATCGACACCAGGGCTGTCTGAGTCTGTTCGAGGCCTTGCAGGCTGGAAGGAAATTCTTAGGTTCCATGAGGGTCTCGCCGTCATGCAACGCAAAACCATCCAGGTTATCGGATGCGTCCGCTGTGGCCACCTCTTCTGCGAAGCGAAAGACAACTACAAGCGTTTTGCTCTTCGCCGCACGCGCGATTTATGGGACCTGGCCCATTGTGCCCTACCGTCGGGAGAAACTTATATCGGCGGCTATTACGAATATTATTGCCCGGGGTGCGCCACGCTCCTGCAGGTGGATGCCTTTTGTTCTCTCTTGCCGGCCTCACACGAGCCGCTGCAAGATTTTGAACCGAAGGCAGGTCTTCCATTCTTTTAAATAAGAAACGAGGAAAGGCTTTTTCTTACTCCTGAAATATCAGCCGACGCATCCTTCCTGACATCCTTTGCTTGCCGCCTGCTAGGTACTGGGAAAATAAAGGAATTTCAACCGTGTACGAAACGATGTGTCATGGCACCAAATTGGGAAGACGATGCAGAGAAGATCAAATCCCGCTTTCGCGCGGTGGAGGAAATTGACCCGGACGTCGGCGTCACGATGCTCCTCACTCCGATGCCGGGGACTCAAGTGTGGCGCCAGGGCATGAAGCAGAACCGGATCGAGTCCTTAGATCTGGAAAAATGGGACGCGCTGCATAGCATCGTGCCCACCCGCCATCTTTCCACGAAAGAGCTTGGGGAGCTATGCCAG
>JACPSF010000171.1 GCA_016193385.1 Deltaproteobacteria bacterium | reverse complement strand
GGCAAACGGGCTTCTCTTTTGACCTCCAAGGACTGCAAGGCTATAGGATAAGGCGACTTGCGCAAGTCTTCTAGAAGGTAGCCTAAATCTCTCCAACCCACGGAGAAGGTCAGCTTGAGGTCAAAAGATCCGACCTTGCCCTCTCCCGGTGGAGAAACGGGAGGGGGCTTTTTTCCCGCGGGCGTCTCAGCCGCCTTCGGCTCTTCGATACGGAGGGAGAGATCCTGCACCTGATTTTTATTGGCCAACCGTACAAACTCCAGCACCACTTGGGGCTTATCGACGCCCCGAGGTAATACCAGTCGAGGTACCCCCACCACGCCTGATCGGCTACCTCCCTGGCTCGCCGCAGCTGGTTGAGCGGCCATCTGTTTCTCAATAGCTTTGAGATCTGTCTGGAGACGCTTCAATTCCGACCGCTTAAAGACCCAGAAGGAAAACAGAGAGCCGAGAAGAACGAAAAGGCTGACAAGAAGAGTCATCGTCTTCTTGTTCATAGCAAGGCCGACGATCTCTCCTATCGGGGTTTCGCCGATCTTCAGCTCCTTTAACTGCTCCCACGCCATCTAAACGGTCCTAGTCTTGAGCGAGACCTCAAAATCGATCTTGCTTTTCTTTTCCCCCACCTCCTGCTGGCCTTGATCCGGGCGCCTCAGAGCCCCCTTAGCATCCACGACCGAGACCGAAAAAGGAGGCAGCTCCACACTCTCCAAGAGGAGGGAGGAAACCAAATTCAAATAGAACTGATTAAAGACTGTTTGGGCGCGATAAAATTCCGCCGCGATGACCTGCCCCTTGATCCGGATCTCCCACCGATCCCCTGCGGGTATAAAGGTCAAGGAAGTAAATACCATTTCATCGGGAACAATCATGCTGAGATATTGAAAGACAGGGAGCAGCGACGAGGCATCACCCTGTTGTCCTCTGAATCTCGCCAATTCCTGGGCCAAGGCGGCCAGGGCCTTTTGCTCTTCTGCCTGTTTCAGCGCCGTTTGCAGAGCGCCGAGTTCCTGGCGCTTCTGGTTCAGGCGGGAGCGGAGCGTCCCCACCTCCTTCGAAACGGCGATCGATTGGAATAGCAGGAGCCCGGCTACAGCGATCGATAATCCCGCCGCTACGGCTCCCTGAACCCGACTGTCGAGCCATGGACTTGGGGCTGGCGTGGCGAGGTTGATCTCTGCCCTACGGGGGGACTCGCTTACGAGTCCCAGAAGGCTGGCAAAAGAAGAGAAGTCCTCTTTCTCGACGTTTCTTAACTGGGATAAGTCGAGGTTTCGGGCCGGATCAAAAACTTCCAGCTCCAGGTCGAGCTGCCCTTCTATGGCCGGCTTAAGCCTTTCGCTGCGCTTTCCGCTTATGATGATTCCCTCGATTCTGCCAGCGGGAAATTTCTGCCGATAGAAATGCTGTCCACGTTTGAGTTCGAGCGTAAGCTGATCAAGAAGCGGCGGGGGATGAAGGGGAAACTCCTGACAAAAGCCCCAGCTTCCATGGCGGGCGAAGAGGAGATAGCCCATCGACTCTCCGATGTGCATCAGTCCCACAACACCTCCGGCGCCAAAATAGAAAGCGCGGATCGATTGCAGCAGCGCTAGAGGGGTGCTCGTGATGAGCCAGCGCTTGAAGCCGCACAGGCGCAAAAGCTCTTCGGCGCCTTCGACCAGAGATTTCGGAGCTATAACGACCAAAACCCTCACCTTCTTGACCCCGGCCTCTTCCACCTCACCGATGGGGTACCAGCCATGGGCCATAGGTCCGGATGCTTGCCGGCTCTCGCGCAATACCTCGCGCTCGACCACCGCCCTCATCTCTGAGCGCGGCATCAAGGGTATCTCTAAAACGCGGTGAATGACCTCAGGGCCCGAGAGAGAGAGGGCGCCAAAATCGCTCTTTATCTCGTTCTGCTGCAATAGGCCACGGATCTGTCGAGCGATATTCTCTGGATCAGGCGAAAGGGTCTCCACTCGCACGATCCGGCGCAGGGTTAAAGGGAGCGAATCCATATCGGCCTCGATGAGCCGCAACTCGGAGGAGCCCACCTCAATGCCAACGACGCTCTTTCTCCCATACCCAAGCCGCTGCCACAGCCCGGCACGACGGCCCCGAGATCGCTCCGCGCCCTCGAGTCCTTCTACCTCGGGATTAAAGAGCCATCCCTCCTTAGATTGGTTCTCTTCCACCTCTGCTCTTTCCCTCTGCTCTGGTTTTCCCATCGTCACATGGCGACGGTGGCCGTGGTCTTCATAATGATCCGCTTCTCCACCTGCGTGTTGGCCGCCACCCCAACATTCACCGTCCGGGTCACCGTGACCCCTGCGCTCGTATGGGTTGCCTTCACCACAGTGACTCCATGAGGCACTGAAAACCTGAAAGGGGTGCTACCTTGAGCGGCGGTTGTCTGCGTACCGTCTGTGCCTGCTCGTTTCACCTGCTCGCCGGTGCTGTCAGTGGTGTAGACCTCCACGGTGAGGCCCGCAGGCTGAGGAATATCGTTTACCAGAACGTGGACCACCAGCGTTCCCGTGGTTCCTACAGGAAGGTCTGCAGGGAAGACGATGTTATCTGAGGCTGTGTTGAGATCTCCGTCAGCTCCGCCGCTCTTGATTTGACCAGCGTTGTTTCCTGTGTTGGTATACGAATAGTCATTTCCCCAGGCGTCTTTGAGGATATCCTCCTGCGAAAGGCCCGTGAGATAGGGACCGCGCCAGCCCGTGCCCACCCGGCCTACGTGATCCACGCCGCTATCGGCCGTATGAAAGGCTGTCTGCGCCCCCTGGGTTAAAAGCTCGGTGAGAGTCGCGGGCAAGCGCCCCATATCGCCGAGATAGCCAAAATTCGCTTTGGACGGCTCTCCCACAATCGCCTTAAAGATCTTCTCCGCCTCAGCCTCCGTGGCCTCTGTTCTAGCTGTCTCCGTGCTCTTTAAGAGCACCGGCGCCAAAAAGCCTATGAGGATGGCCAGGATGGCGAGCACCGCCAGCATCTCGATTAAGGAGAAGCCGCGCATCCTTTGTCTTCTGTTCAACAAGATCACCTCATCCTACAAGCTACCAGGTATGGGCAGACAATCGGTCCCTATGACCTTGACGTCGGCGGAGGTCAACATGCGAATCTCTTTAACCGTCTGTAGATTGGCCGAGACCTGGACCGTTACCTCCCGCGTGATGGTGACGCATAGATTGGTGCTGCTATTTAGGCCGATATGGCCCGCCCTTATCGCATGCAGCCC
Organism: Deltaproteobacteria bacterium; assembly: GCA_016193385.1. Next base: position 3,238 of record JACPSF010000171.1, on the reverse strand, counting down.
CTGGGGCACATTCTGAAAGAAGAAACCATCAAAACCTGCATCGCTTGTGGTCTTGCGCCCAAAGAGGACCTGCTCCCCATTCGAAACCGTATAGAGCCTGATCACTGACCCCACTGGCTCAGGGATCCGGTTGATAAGAAGAGAGACAAAGAGGGTCCCCGTGGTCCCTGGGGCATTGGCTGGAAAGAGAAGATTATCCGCGGCAGTGCCGGTGTTGCCATCGGGCCCGCCGCTGATAATCTTGCCCGCGTCGGCGCCGGTATCGGTATAAGAAAAGCTCTCGCCCCAAGCATCTTTCAGCAGCTCATCCTGGGAAAAGCCTTTTAGATAAGGCCCTCTCCACCCTGTCCCAACTTTTCCTATATGGTCCGTACCTCCATCGGCGGTGTGAAAGGCCGTCTGGCTCCCTTGGCTCAAAAGCTCCGTGAGAGTCGTGGGCAAGCGCCCCATGTCGCCCAGATAGCCGAAATCTCCACTTCCCCGCACCCCATCCCCATAGATCGCGCGAAAAATCTTCTCCGCCTTTTTCTCCGTTGTCCGACTGCGATCCGTGTTGAAAAGGTTCAAAGCAACCGGAGTCAGAGCCGCGATCAAGATACTGAGGATCCCCAGGGTTACAATTGCCTCTAAAAGCGTTAGCCCTTTCTGATCAAGCAAGCGGGACTGACTGATCAATCTTTTAACCTCGAATGGCCATCGCCTAAGCCTTGCCGCCCTGGCCGAGCGGGACCTTGACATTGATCCGATTGGCGATGTTCGATGTCAACCCCACATAAAAGATCTCGTGTTTGCTTCCGCCAAAATCGATCTGGACAAAGCGGGACCCACCAGGAACAGAGGCAAAAACAATGGTCGTCTCGGAGCCCTCAGGGGCCGCGACTGGAGTGGGTTCACTGACTATGCTGGACTGTTCTCCATTAACCGGGAAAAAGAGGGTTGCGGTCACATTATTCGCTGGTTGGTCCCCTCCTCCCTGGGTCACAGTCAAAAAGAGATGTCCTTTGTCATAGAAGAGTTCTGACTTGATATCGTCGGAGTTGCCAAACTGCTTGTCCGAGCCGGCGCTGACGATCTGACCCTTACTCGTGGTGAGACTCACACCTCCCTCTACCCGAGTCTCCGAGGTGACCGTGTATTGGTAATCGGTTCCCCAGGCATCCTTGAGATTGTCCCCGCTAAAGAACTCTTCCTTAAAATAGGGTCCGTTCCAGCCCATGCCGACAACCCCTCTGTGATTGGTCCCCCCATCAGCAGTATGAAAGGCCGGTGTGATCGCGCTGTTCAGCTCAGAAAGAGTATTGGGCAATCTGCCAAAGTCGCCCACAAAGCCGAACGTGCCCAGCTCCGGCTTCCCTGCGATCGCCTCCACCAGCTTTTCTATCTCCTGCCGCGTCTCCTCTTCCCTGGAGAGCGTCAGCTCGCCGAATATAAAAGGGACCAAGACCGCGGCGAGGATGGCAAAAATAGCCAGGAACATAAGGACCTCTAAAAGGGTCACGCCCTGTCTGCCGATTCGTAGAATTTTTTTGCCCATCTCTTCCTCCTAAAATTTCCCGCCGCTAATCCTTCCCAGGGCGCTGTAAAGCGGGAGGTACATGGCAAGGGCCGACACCACCACCAGGAGGGCCAAAAACACGATAATCAGCGGCTCCACGACCGAGAAGAGCCGCTTGACCGCCGCGGGCACCTCCTGGTCATAGTACTGACACACCTTGACCAGGGTCTCATCCATCTTCCCGCTTGTCTCTCCTATGGAGACCATGCGGATCACCAGAGGGGAAAAGACGCCGGTCTGTTGCAGCGAATACCAGAGCGTGGCCCCTTCCAACACCCTCTCTCTGGTGGTAGCGATGGCGCGGGCAATGACGGCATTCCCCACTACCTGTTCCACGGTGGCGAGGCTCTTGGAGATGTCAACCCCGGCGCGGAAAAGCGCGCCGAGGTGATGGGCGAAGCGGGAAAGCGCAATCTTCCGCGCCAGGTCGCCAATGACCGGGAGGCGCAACATGACGCCATCAAGGAACAATTTTCCCCCCGGACGTCTCCTCGCCAACTTGATAGCAAAGAAGATTAGAAAGATCGCAGCGAGAAGCACATGCCAGTAAGCGCTGAAGAATTGGCTGACCCCGATCACCAGCCGGGTGACGAACGGCAGCGGTACCTTCATACTGAGGAGAACGGGAAAAATTCTCGGAAAGGCAAATGTGTAAAGGATGGTGACCAGGGCAACAACGGCAATAAAGACCACCGTGGGATAGGTGGTGGCCCTCTTGATCTCTGTGGTCAAGGCCTCCTGCCATTCGAGGAAACGGACCATCTCGTTGAGTATGGTTGGCATATTGCCGCTCAGCTCCCCTGCCGCCACCATATTGACATAGACCTCGGAGAAAACCTTGGGGTGTTTTGCCAAGGCCGCAGAGATGCTCGACCCCCCTTGGACATCTTCAATGATCTGCCCGATGATGAACTGAAAGCTTTTCTTATCCGTCTGCGCCCTGAGATCCTCCAGCCCTTGCAGGAGAGGAACCCCGGCAGAAAAAATGACCGCCAGATGCACCGTGAAGGTAATCACGTCCGTCCTGGCGATCTTCGCGCCAAAGAGTGGCACCCTCTTGGGACCCCCTTCCTTTTTCGCCTCGACGAGAAAGAGATGGTTGATGCGCAGCCGCTCTTCAAGCTCCAGCTCGTCTGACACCACCATCAGACCCGTGACCCGCTGACCGAGCAGGTTTCTTGCTTTGTAATAAAACTGGGGCATCTCTTTGCGCTAAATCGTATGGGCTACCCGGATGACCTCTTCCACTGTGGTAAGCCCTCGGCGCACTTTATCTCTCCCATCGTCCATCATCGTGACCAGGCCTTCCTTTAACGCCTGCTGTTTTATGCTATTGCTGTCAGCTCGGGCCATGATAAACTCTCGAACAGGCCCGCTTATAGATAGAGCTTCGAATATGCCGATGCGACCCTTGTAGCCGGTTCTGAAACAGCGGCCGCACCCCCGACCGCGAACAAAACTCTCTTTCTCCTCAAGGCCCAAGGCGCTCAACTGACTTTTCTCCGGCTGATACTGTTCCTTACAAGACTTGCAGATCACCCGTACCAGCCTCTGTCCCATGCTCAAGGCTAAACTGGAGGCCAGGAGATAGGGCTCAACTCCCATATCGAGCAAACGGGGCACCGCCCCCACCGCATCGTTGGTGTGCAGGGTGGTGAATACCAGATGGCCGCTGAGCGAGGC
>JACPSF010000170.1 GCA_016193385.1 Deltaproteobacteria bacterium | reverse complement strand
CTCCTCCGCCCACGACCAACGCGAAGTCGCGGATATCATATCCCCGCTTGGTTGACACCTCGGTGATCTGATCGGCCATAAAGGAGTTCACCGTGGTAAAGATAGCCTGAGCGGCTTGGGAGACGGACATATTGAGGGGATCTGCCACTTTCATGACAGCCTGTGTGGCACGCTCCACATTCAACGGAATCTCGCCACCGAGGAAGAAATCCGCAGGGACATACCCCAACAAGAGATCGGCATCCGTGACGGTCGGCGCCTCACCTCCTTTGCCGTAGCATGCAGGACCGGGCTCCGCACCGGCAGAGTGAGGCCCGACCCGCAAGAGACCCAAAGAGTCAACCCAGGCGATCGAGCCGCCGCCCGCACCGGCAGAATGGATGTCCACCATTTTGATCGCTACCCGTTCGTCTCCAACCCAACTCTCGGTGCTGGTAGGAATTTGACCATGACGAATCATACAGACATCAAAAGATGTTCCCCCCATGTCAATAGACAACAAATTTTGCTGGTCCACACCCCTGCCCAGATAAAGCGCGCCAGACGGGGCCGCGGCGGGTCCGGAGCCGATCAGGAAGACAGCGCGCGGAATACAGTGCTCAACCGTCTCCACGAGACCGCTGGAGAGCATCAAGAGAAGACTTCCCCGGAATCCGGAATCCTTCAGCCGCTTTTCCAGAGCGCGGAGATAGCGCTCCACCACAGGTCCAACATAGGCTGAAACCACCGTGGTAGAGAACCTTTCAAACTCCCGCCAAACAGGAAGAATCTCGTGGGAGGCGGTTATGTACGCCGTATCAAAAGCAGCCTTAGCGATCTCGGTGGCCCGCTGCTCATTTCGGGGATTGGCATAAGAGTGAAGGAAGCAAATCGCTACCGATTGAACGCCTTTCTCCTTCAGCTTCGAAATGGCCTGCGACATTTGGGCTTCGTTCAGAGGAGTCAGGATCTCGCCAGAATGCACGGTGCGCTCTTCCACCTCCAGACGTGAATGTCTTGGGACCAAGGGTTTATAAGGAGGCACAAAAACGTTGTACATGGACGTGCGGATGTTCTTGTAGCCGCGGCGGATCTCGATGATGTCGCGGAAGTCCTTGGTGGTTATCATTCCCGTCTTAGCGCCGCTCTCGTTGATCAGGGTGTTGGTGGCCAGGGTAGTCCCGTGAATGAGGAGATCCACGTCGGCTAAAAAAGAAGACAGGGATTGGTGAAAAGCGCCAGCAGCCTTCTCCAAACAGGCAAGAAAGCCGACTGAGGGGTCCTGGGGAGTGGTCGGCGACTTGAACTGCTGGAGGTTTCCCCCCTCATCCAAGACCAGGCCGTCCGTAAAGGTTCCGCCTACGTCGATGCAAACTCTATACATATGATCAACCTCAAAAGTTCGCGATAAGGGGTCAGTCCCCCTTCTGGAAAGGGGACTGTCCCCCTACCTTCACATGTCTCTATTGTTTTAAAAGCTCAGCCTGAAGCTTGTCCATCTCCTTGCTCCACGCGCCCTTCTCCTTGAAAAACTTGACGGCGCCAGGGTGATAGGGAATGGTTGCTCTGTTGCTGACCATCCTGTCGGGCACCCACGTCTTGAGCAAGTGGAAGGCTGCCCCCAGTTCGTTGTTGTGTTCCCATAAGGCCTTGACGATCTGATAGGCGACCTCATCGCTCAACTCCTTCGCGGCAACGAGGTAGATATCATTGGCCAACAGCGTGGTGTCTTTCACGACCCCCGTCGCGGTTCCGGCCTTGACGACGCCCGGGTAGGCCTCCTCCACAACCGCACCCCCCATCCCCACCCAACCCGCGTCTGTCTTTCCTTCCAGAAACGCCTGGCCGGCGGCAGCCAAGTCCGAAACCGGAACTTTCACGACATCATCAACAGTAAGCCCGGCCGTAGCAAGGGAGGCGCCCGTGCTCAGCCTGATAATGGGAATGCCCGGCCAGTCAGTCGGAATCCTTTTTCCCTTCAGATCCGCCACGGTCTCGATCGGCGCATCTTTGGGCACATAAAAACCGAAATAGACCGCCCCCCCGACAATGAGGATCCGGGCATTTTTGTAGTGCCTTTTGTAAAGGACCATCGCTTTGGAGGCGAGGATGGCATCAGCGCTGGTGAGAAGCCCCATATCGGTCTCGCCCTTGTCCATCGATGGCAGCCAGGCAGGAGGCCCGGCAAAGGGTTGCACCCGAATCAGGAAAGGACTGCGCCGGCTCAAGACGGAGGCAAGGCCTGTCCCAAACGAATTATACAGGCTTCCTACCGCGTGAGTGGCCAGAGTCACGCTGCGCTGGGCGGACAGCGACAAGCCCACTCCCAACGTCACGACCACCAGGGTTAGAACGATTGCGACAAGCCCTTGTTTTTTCATGTTTACGGCTCCTCTCTTCTTTGTGACGTTCGAAAGCTTTCGCGGTCAACGAGCCTCTTGGCTCAGCTCACAGCTCTTAGTTTCCGGGTCTCTTCCCAGTCAACAGCCATCGTCTGAGGATTGATGGCGACACCGTATTTAACACGCGCTACATCAACGCTAATGAATTCATCGAGCACGTCATCAAGCACTTTTTCAGGCTCGCGCTCCTTAGGATTCCCAACCCCAGCCCCACCCGCGCTATGCTTCTGGATACGATCTCGTGGCTTGAGCTGGGCCATGCGGTGGCTCTTGAGCCGGGTCCTTTCCTTACCGCGAATAATGTCGGCTACGCTCACGGGAGTCGGCTCGCCTCCGAATTGTCCCAGTGCCTGAGTGACGTCGCCGTCCGAGCTTCCGGTAGCGATGGCGGCGTCTCCTCCTTCGTTGAGGATCTCCCACTCCGTCCCGGGCGCCCCTCGCCACTTACCCTGCCCCATAAGATCCTTGGCAAACTCGTACCTCACGATGCGCCAGGGATAGCGGATCTCAACTTCCTCGGCATTCCCGCGGGTCACGCTCCCCAACGCATTGAACGTCGCCGCCCCGGGATAACCGTCGTAGCCGTAGACCGCGCCGGCGCTACCGTCGGAGTCGAAGGTGGTCTGCACGTAGCGCTCCCCGATGCGTGGATCCATGCCGAAGATGTAATGCCCGCGATGGCGCCCCCAGCCGGCTATGGCCCGGTGCGGCAAGGCCTTGGAAAATGCCGTGGCGGTGGCCTCCATGATCTGAACGCCGACGCAAACCGGAGAGGCTCCTACGGTGGCGGGATACTTGGC
>JACPSF010000215.1:27499-30331 GCA_016193385.1 Deltaproteobacteria bacterium | reverse complement strand
ATCGCGCCGACGCTGATCCAAGACGTGCGCGGGTTGAGCAATGCCCTGAGCACCCGCAAAGGTTTGCCGAGATCGCCGATGAGGATAAGGCCGCCGATGGCGATGAGGATCATACTGAGCAGGTCGGCCACGGTCATACCCAAGATGCGCCCGAGTTCGATGCCGAACAGCGCCCGGTTGATGAAGAGCGCGCCGCCGACTCCCATGGCAAAGAACCAGCTCGTGTGCGGCGCGCCCCAGACGTTCTGTGGCTTCGGCTCCATGACCCAAGTTCCCGCAGTGAACGGATTGACTACCGCTGCCATGTTTCTTCCTCGCTTTCTATGCGCGCTCCCTAGCGCAGGTAAAATACAGACGGATCGGTCCCGGCTTCCGGCCGGGCCTGAGTGCCGTTGTGCTCGCGGATCAATTTCGAGACCTCGCTACCGGGATCCTCCAGATCGCCGAAGATGCGGCAATGCGTGGGGCAGGTCTGGACGCAGGCGGGCTCGAGGTTTCCTTGATCAATGCGGTGCGCGCAGAACGTGCATTTCTGCACGGTTCCCGCGCCGTCGTTTTGCGGGTAGCGGGCCTGCTCCCACGGTGTTAGCTCCGCACCGAACTCGCCCTTGATCTCCTCTACGAAGGTGAGCGCTCCATAGGGGCAGGCGGCGACGCAAGCGCGGCTCCCGCAGCATTTGTTCGGATCGACAAGCACAACGCCGTCTTCGCGTTTGCTAATCGCTCGGGTCGGACAAGCCTTCATGCACGGAGGATTCTTGCAGTGGTAACAGAGGGTGGGCAGGAAAAGGCGCTTCGCCGTGGGATAGCTCCCGACCTCCTTTTCGTAGACCGGCGCATACCAAACGCCGGGCGGAGTGCCATTTTCCACCTTGCAGGCGACCGTACAGGCATAGCAGCCGACGCACCGCGCTATATCGATGACCATTCCCCATCTAGGCATGCGAGCCTCCTTCTTCCTCTGTTCTGTGGACCACTGAAATCTTTACTTTCACGCACGCGTCCAACGCGGCGGACAATGTATCCAACCGATCAAGCGTGTACTCGATCAAGCTGTTAAAATGGACCCCTTTCCCCCGCATGCGGTCATTTGCGGTGACCCAGCGACCCAGGATCCCGGGCACGGCCAGGCATTCGGGGTGGAGTCCATGAGTTAGGCGCGCGATGGCACGGGCTTTTCGCCACGCCGGTGTCTCGAGCTCGATGAGATCCCCCTCGTTGATCCCTTTACGGCGCGCTGTCTCCGTGTTGATCCCTACGGAAAAGACCTTGCCGTTGTGCTCGGCGAGCTCCATGAGCCAGGGATTTTCGCTGGTGAAGGAGAAGGTTAGGAAAGGGAGCTTCTGGTTCACCACGAAGAGGTCGAACTCCGGCGGGCTCTCCCCGTGCGCTGGACAGGGACGCCAGTGCATGAGCGGGACATAGTCAGAGGTATCCCAAGGAATACGTTCGCTCTCGGTAAACTTCTTTACCTCTTCGCCGGCGCCGATAAAGTGTTCGAGGTAGAGCGGAATCCGTCCGCGATGGAAGACTCGAGGGTAGCTCTGCTCCACGCTCCGCTTCTCTCCCGTGTGGAATCCGTGTTTGAGAAAGTGGCCGAGCCCGTTTCGCGCGCCGCAATACGACCTGGCCCACCGATCGCAAATTTCCTCCCATGAGTACTTTTGGTTGGGGTCCAGTCGGTAAGGGTCTTCCAGATGGGCAATCTCGTTGAAGGCGGTGTAGAGATCGCCGGGGAGGCCCAGCCGCTCGGCCAGCTCAAGGATAACTTCGATCCAGTTGCGGGCTTGCCCGCGAGGCTTGACCACCGGTTGCTGAAAATTGAAGTGCCACGGCTCTCCCGGCAGCGTGGCGTTGTTGTAGTGGTAGTAGGGGTTGTGGGTGATGGGCATGAGTCTTTCCAAAGCATGAGTATCGGGTAAGAGAAGATCCGCAAACTCGGTGGTCTCATCATGGTGGTCCGCGAAGGAAGCTACAAACGGAATGCGCTTCAGCGCCTCGCCCATGATCTCGGGGTTACCGGCGGTGGCCATCATGTTGGTGCGACAATGGATCAGGACTTCGGGCCGGTAGGGCAAGCCGAACCGCTCCGCGCCGAGGATCCCGAGCGGGAGCATCGCGCGGGCGTAGACCGACACGGGAAAGAGCTCCACCAGTTCGAGAGTTTCTGGCCGGCGCACCTTGCGTGGTGGCACGGGCGTGCGCATGTGGCGATAGGTGAAAGGGTTTCCGGAAACGAGCAGACCATCTGCCCCCTCTCTCGGACCCCAGAATGGACCCGCGGCGGTCGCGTTGAGCATCCCCCCGGGCACATCGATGTTCCCGGTGATCACGTTCAGCTGGCCGACGCTCATGCCATTCATCATTCCGTGCTTGTGCGCGGAGATGCCGCGGTACCAGCAGGCGGCCGCGGGGCGAAAAGGCAGGTTGGTCTCTTCTAACCGGATGGTCGCTCCGATGGACGCCGCTTGCCCGAACTCCTTCGCCACGCGGCGGATCGTTTGCGGCGGGATTGTGGTAATAGTTGCTGCCTTCTCGGGGCTGTAGGAACGCAAATGCTCTTTGAAGAGATGAAATGCGGGTTTGGCTTCCATCCCTTCGAGCTGAAAAGTTCCTTCTAGCGCCCCATCCGTGGGATCGATGGCATCAAAGGTGCTGGCGCGGCTCTGGCGGCTATCCCAAACCAGCGGCTTCTGGTCCTTTGGATCTCTGAGGTAATGACCATCCGGCCCCACGAGGTAAGTGCTGTTGGTGAATTGTTTTAGAAACGCCGCATCGTAAAGGCCCGATTCGTTTACCAGAACGTTCATCAGCGCGAGCGCGAGCGCGGCG